>JALSHD010000066.1 GCA_026982395.1 Chromatiales bacterium
AGCATCCTGATCCGCCAGCACCGCCGGAGGCAGGGTCAATACCGCAGCCAGGGCAACAGCGATATAGAGTGCCGTTGCAATCAGCAGGGCCAGTCCGATTGCCAGCGGAAAGATTCTGGCGGGCTGTCGAACCTCTTCCGCCACGTTGACCATATCTTCAAAACCGATAAATGCGTAGAAGGCAAGAAAAGCCCCGATGGAGATCCCCTGCCATGCCCCTTCACTGAATGAGAACATCTGCCCCAGGTGGGCAGGCAGCTCGGTGAAACTGCTCCGCGCCACCCAGACTATCAACAGCAGGCCGGCAATCTCTATCACCGTGAATAGTGCGGCGACACGCAAGGATTCGCTAATCCCCCAGATTGCCAGCAACCCCAGCATAATCAGCAGAATGGTGGTTACGGCGTCCGCGGGTGCCGAAAAAAGAACGCTGAAATAGCCGCTGAATCCCCGCGCCAACGCTGCCGATGAAATCATGCCGGCAAAGGCAATAGCCAGACCGGTCAACAGAGACAGCCATTGCCGGCCAAATCCTTCCTGAAGATAGACCGCTTCACCGGCACTTTTGGGAAAGCGTCCAGCCAGCTCCGCATAACTGAACGCCGAAATTCCCGCCACCAGCGATGCCACCAGAAAGGCTAACGGAATCGCGTACCCCGCCACCCCGGCCACTTTTCCCACCAGCACATAAATCCCTGCTCCCAGGATATTTCCCAAGCCATAAAAGGTCAGCAGAGGCAGGGTAATAGTGCGTTTAAGAGAAACCTCGGGGGCTGCAGTGTCCATCAATGGCGATTCCTGAATGATCCAGCCCTGCACGATTCTGACATCATACTCCTCGGTAAAATCACGCCGAAATAGAGGATGTCCCTGTTGGAAGTATAGGGCACCTCTGAAAATAGTGTTTTTTTCGCGAGAGCAAGAAAGCTCCGCGCGCACGACTGCATGGACGCGGGAGGTACGAGTCCATGGATGGACGAGGTAGAACGAAGCAGGAAGCCGGAGTCGAGAGCAACGCATGGAGCAATTGCCGGGAACCGCAGTGTACAAGGAATACATGATGATTCGAGCACGGAGCTGACGCCGCTACCGCGGAAAAGCGCATTTTCAGAGGTGCCCTACAGATGATTCAGTAGGCCGAACTGTTTTTGCTTGTCAGTATCAATAACCCGGTCAGTGGCTGGAGTCTGCAGACTTGCAAAGCCTTTTTTCCGCCTGTGCCAGAGCCGCGGGGGTTCCAAACAGGATCAAGGTGTCACCCGCTTGCAGTACTGTATCGGCTGCAGGGTTGGGGATGCGGTTCTCATTGCGCTGCATGGCGGTCAACGTCACCTCCAGCTCATCCAGCCCCAGTTCCGTAATGGTGTGCCCGACTGCCCACATCCGCTTGGTCAGTTCGATGGTCCAGTGCTCTTCCACGCTGCCACCTGGCGTTATCGCAATGGCTTCCTCGCCGGGGAGTACCCGATGCAGCAGCGCATAGTGCTCTTTTCTCACCTGGCGCATTTTGTAGAAAACGTGTGAAACCGGAAACTTGAGTGTCATCAGCAACAGGGAGGAGAGCATCAGGCTGGCCTCCATGGTCTCTGGCACCACCTCGGTGGCACCTGCCTGCTGCAGCTGTTTGAAATTGGTGTCGTCACGGGTACGGACCAGAATCGGGATCTTCGCATTTATCTTGCGTATCCGATGCAGAATTTTGAGTGCCGTACTGTCATCGTTCATGCTGATCACCAGCGCAACGGCACGTTCCACTCCGGCCGCCTTGAGAATCTCCATATTTGCGGCATCACCGTAAACCACCGGCTCCTTTGCCTTGATTGCATTCTGCACCAGTACCGGATCCAGGTCGGTGGCTATAAAACGGATCTGCTCATCTTCCAGAAAACGGGCGATGTTCTGCCCTACCCGGCCAAAACCGCAAATAATGACATGCTCACTGAGTCCGCGGGATGAGTCGCTGATCTGATCCTTGATCGCCTTCTGGCTCAGGGTTGCAGTGGTTGGCAAGAGGAACCAGACCAGACGGCCGTTGAATCTGAGCAGTATCGGGGCGATAGCCATACTGAGTAACAACGCTGCCAGCACAACCTGCCCGGCATCGGCCGGCAACATGTCAGCACCCAGTGCCAGAGAGAGAATGGCGAACCCGAACTCGCCGCCATGCGCCAGAACCAGGCCAGTACGCAACGCCACAGCATTGTCCCATCCCATCAGTCGGCACAGTCCAACTATCAGCAGCAATTTGAAAGATATCAGTACAAGCACCAACAGAAGGACTGGAACCCAGATCTCCGGCAACAATTGGACATTGAGCAACATGCCGATGGTGATGAAAAACAGCCCGAGCAACAGATCCCGGAACGGCCGGATCTCCGCCTCAACCTCGTGACGAAACTCTGTTTCACTCAGCATCATACCGGCAAGAAACGCCCCCAGGGCGAATGACAACCCCATCTCATGAGTGATTGATGCCGCCCCGAGTGTGACCAGAAGAACAGTCAGAGTGAACAGCTCGGTGGATCTGAAACGGGCAATACCACGAAACAGTGGTTGCAATCCCCAACGGCCAAGGGCAAGGATCAGAATCAGGGCAAACAGTCCTTTTGCCAATGCAGCCAGTACGGTGACGAAAGACATTCCATCTGCCGCACCGGCAGGCTGGGATACCAGAATCAGAAAGGGGATTACCATCACATCCTGAAACAGCAGGATGCCGACAGCATTTCTTCCATGCCGGGTATGCAGTTCCACCTGATCAGTAAGCTGCCGTATCACCAGAGCCGTGGACGACATGGCAACAACGCCCCCCAACACCAGAGCGCTCTCCATCGAAAGACCGAAATAGAGCGCGACAACTGCTGTTATTGCGGTAGTCAAAAATACCTGCAGGCCACCCAGCCCCAGCACAATCCGCTTCATCCGAATCAGCTGCGGCAGGGAAAACTCCAGACCGATGGTAAACAGCAGGAACACCACCCCGAACTCGGCCAGCGCCCGAGTGTGTTCAGTATCATCGATCCAGGAAAAACCATAGGGCCCCACCAGCACGCCAACTGCCAGGTAGCCCAGAATAGGGGGCAGATTCATCCGCAGAAACAGTACTCCGACTGTCAGCGAAACTGCCAGCAGAACCAGAATCTCGTTCACATAGTTATACTCCATCGTTCTGATGAGACAGTTCGCCCTCTCAGCTCCCGTAAAACAGAGTTGATATTCTACAATATCATTGTCTGGTGACTAATTATTTGAAATCCATACTGCACCAGGGCAAAACACCAGAGGTTGATTGTGGCAGCCAGCCAGCCCGAGCAATTTACAGGGCTTCTCTAAAAAATAGAGGTGAGCTATACCATCTAGAGTTTAGAGCGAACCCGCCCCCTTCAGTCTGATTTTTTCAGCCCGAATAGATTGGTTGCTTCGTTGTTAAACTGTGTATTACGTCGCTTTACACTGTTCATGCACGGATCTCCCGTTTTCAGCCCAGTCTGGGGGTTCGAATTTTTTGCATTTACGGTTCCACCACTGCCTTACAGCAACATGCCGAAAAATAGCCACAAGCCCTTTGCGGATCTGCCCTGCCGTTCTAGGCGTTTGTGTTCGCCAGGGTGAGTGGCGACATAATTCGTCTACAGCTTGGC
>JALSHD010000067.1 GCA_026982395.1 Chromatiales bacterium
GGGTCTGAAGGGAACCTGCATCGGTGGCGCCTGTGTTTCCGAGAAGCATGCCAACTTCATTGTCAATACCGGCAGTGCAACCGCAGCGGATATCGAGGCGTTGATCGAACGGGTGGCTGCTGTGGTCGCGGAGAAGCATGGTGTGCAGTTGCAGCGGGAGGTGCATATCGTGGGAGAGCGGCAGCCATGAGCCGTGTGGATTTCGGCAGGGTTGCAGTGCTGATGGGCGGCTGGTCCAGTGAACGCGAGGTGTCGCTGAACAGTGGTGCGGCGGTGCTGGAGGCGCTGCAGCGCAAGGGGGTTGATGCCCATGGAATCGATGTCGGCCCGGATATCGCGCAGCGGCTGCGTAAAGGGGAGTTTCAGCATGCATTCGTCATGCTGCATGGCCGTGGCGGGGAGGATGGTGTTATCCAGGGGGTGCTCGAGTCACTGGGTATTCCCTATACCGGCAGCGGGGTGATGGGTTCGGCACTGAGTATGGACAAGGTGAAGAGCAAACAGATCTGGCAGGCAGCCGGTCTGCCCTCCCTGCCGTTTGAGCTGTTGCAGGCCGACAGCGATCCGGCCGGAGTGATTGAGCGTCTGGGTTTGCCACTGGCGGTGAAGCCGGCGCAGGAGGGTTCCAGTATCGGCATCAGCAAGGTGATGCAACCCGATCAGCTGCTTCCGGCATGGCGGGAGGCTGCCTTGCATGACGCACAGGTCATTGTCGAGCCCTGGCTGGACGGTGGGGAGTACACGGCCGCGATTCTGAACGATCAGGCATTGCCGCTGATCCGGATTGAGGTGGCGGGAGAGTTCTATGACTACCATGCCAAATACCAGGCGCAGGATACTCTGTACCACTGTCCCTGTGGTCTTTCGGCAGAGCGTGAGCGGGAGATCCAGCAGATTGCGCTGCAGGCCTTTCGGGCTGTTGGCGCAACGGGTTGGGGAAGGGTTGATTTCCTGCTGGATGAGCGGGGAGCTGCCTGGCTGGTGGAGAGTAACACCCTGCCCGGAATGACCGGCCACAGCCTGGTACCCATGGCGGCGCAGGCCGCCGGTATCGAATTTGATGAGCTGGTGTGGCGGATTCTCACAGACAGCCTGGTCTACCGTCCGGCGGAGAAGATGGATGTTCATCAAGCGCGGCAGTAGCAAGCGTCAGGCCAGTCGCGCGCTGGTGGAGGAGCGGCGGCCACGGCTGATCAACCTGCGGTTGCTGGGCTGGCTGATTGTGGCTGCCGGCGCTGTTGCCGCAGCGAACTGGGCTGCTGAAAAGATGGCGCAACCGGATATTCTGCCGCTGCGGTCGGTACAGGTTGATGGAAAGTTTATCCACATCACACCTGCCAGGATCCGCGCGGTGATGATGCCGTTTGCTGATCAGGGTTTTGTGTATGTGGATACCGAAGCGGTTAGGAGAGAGATCGAGTCCCTGCCGTGGGTGAAGCGGGCAGGTGTCTACCGGGTATGGCCGGACACACTGCGCGTTACGGTAACGGAACAGCAGGCGGTAGCCCGCTGGCAAGGGGGAGGGCTGGTCAATCCGGCGGGAGAGTTGTTTGCTCCCTCGCCAGCCAGCTATCCACAGGATTTGCCGCTGTTCCAGGGGCCGGAGGCCATGCAGGGAACAATGGTGCGGCGTTATCGGGAGATGCAACGCATTTTGGCGCCGCTGCATTTTTCCGTGGCCCGTCTGGAAATGGATCCACGCCATGCGTGGCGGCTTGCACTTGATAATGGAATGGTATTGGTGCTGGGTCATCAGGAGGAGAGTCATGAACGGTTGCTGCGTTTTGTCCACAGCTACAACGGAGTACTGGCTGCCAGGGCAGGCCGGATCGAGCAGATCGATTTACGTTACACCAACGGATTTGCAGTGCGCTGGAAACCAGCTGGGGAGGTGGTTAAGGAAATGAACAATGTCTAAAAAAACTGAAAAAAACCTGATTGTCGGCCTGGATATCGGAACGTCCAAGGTGGTGGCGATTGTGGGCGAGATCAACCCTGAAGGGGGTGTGGAGATTATCGGAATTGGCTCCCATCCATCCCGGGGGCTGAAGAAAGGCACAGTGGTCAATATCGAGTCCACCGTGCAGTCCATCCAGCGTGCCGTGGAGGAGGCGGAGCTGATGGCCGGCTGCCAGATCCATTCGGTATTTGCCGGGATCGCAGGCAGCCACATCCGCAGCCTCAACTCCCACGGCATTGTCGCCATACGGGACAAGGAGGTGGGTCAGGGAGACATCGACCGGGTGCTCGATGCGGCGCGGGCGGTGGCCATTCCGGCGGATCAGAAGGTGCTGCACACCCTGCCGCAGGAGTTCATCATCGACAACCAGGAGGGGATTCGGGAGCCCATCGGCATGTCCGGGGTGCGTCTGGAGGCCAAGGTTCACATGGTCACAGGTGCCGTCAGTGCCGCCCAGAACATTGTCAAGTGTGTGCGCCGCTGCGGCCTGGAGGTGGATGATGTGATTCTCGAACAGTTGGCTTCCAGCTACGCGGTGCTGACCGATGACGAGAAAGAGTTGGGGGTGTGCCTGGTGGATATCGGCGGAGGCACTACGGATATCGCCATCTTTACCGAAGGTGCGATACGCCATACCGCCGTGATCCCCATCGCCGGTGATCAGGTGACCAACGATATCGCCGTGGCGCTGCGCACCCCCACCCAGTATGCCGAAGAGATCAAACTCAAATATGCCTGTGCCCTGACCCAGCTGGCCACCTCCGAGGAGACCATCGAGGTACCCGGTGTAGGTGAACGTGAATCACGGCGGCTGGCGCGCAAGGTGCTCGCCGAGGTGGTGGAGCCTCGCTATGAGGAGCTGTTCATGCTGGTTCAGGCGGAGCTGCGCCGCAGCGGTTTCGAGGACATCTGCGCTTCCGGCATCGTGCTCACGGGAGGCTGCTCCAAAATAGAGGGAGCGGTTGAACTGGCGGAAGAGATCTTCCACATGCCGGTTCGGCTGGGTGTGCCACAGGCAACCACCGGTCTGGCAGATGTGGTACGGAATCCGATTCATGCAACCGGAGTCGGGCTGCTGCTGTTCGGGCATGAGCACTGGAACAGCAGCCGGGAGGAACAACCATTGGATACAGGGGTGAAGGGGATATGGCAGCGTATGAAGAGTTGGTTTACGGGTAATTTCTAGAACGATTTGGCTTGAATTAACTGGTTTTTATTTTCAGAGAGGAGAAACATCATGTTTGAATTAATGGACTCTTTCAGTCAGAGTGCGGTGATCAAGGTGCTTGGCGTGGGCGGCGGCGGTGGCAATGCCGTTGAACATATGGTGCAGCAGAATCTTGAGGGCGTGGATTTCATCTGCGCCAATACCGATGCCCAGGCACTGCGCGGTTCATCAGCACGTACCGTACTGCAGTTGGGTAACAATATCACCAAGGGGTTGGGCGCAGGAGCCAACCCGGATATCGGGCGTGAGTCTGCTCTGGAGGACCGGGAACGCATCATGGAGGTGATTGACGGGGCGGATATGCTGTTTATCACCGCCGGGATGGGCGGCGGTACGGGTACTGGCGGCGCCCCGGTCGTAGCGCAGATTGCCAAGGAGATGGGTATTCTGACGGTAGCGGTGGTTACCAAGCCTTTTCCGTTTGAAGGGAAAAAACGCTCTGAAATCGCTGACAAAGGAACCGCCGAGCTGCGGGAGTATGTTGACTCACTGATCACCATTCCCAATGAAAAGCTGGTTCAGGTATTGGGCAAGACCATGACTCTGCTGGATGCCTTCAAGTCTGCCAATGACGTGTTGCTGGGGGCGGTACAGGGTATTTCCGAATTGATCACCCGGCCTGGCCTGATCAACGTCGACTTTGCCGACGTTCGCACCGTGATGTCGGAGATGGGCATGGCGATGATGGGTTCCGGCGTTGCCTCAGGAGAAGATCGTGCCCGGTTGGCGGCAGAGGCCGCTGTTTCCAGTCCGTTGCTGGAAGATATCAATCTGCTCGGCGCCCGCGGCATCCTGGTTAATGTCACTGCCGGAATGGATATGTCCATTGGAGAGTTTGAAGAGGTGGGTAATACGGTCAAGGAGTTTGCCTCTGACAACGCTACCGTAGTTGTGGGTACCGTTCTGGAGCCTGAAATGGAGGGTGAGATGCGGGTTACCGTAGTTGCCACCGGTCTGGGTCAGCAGATCGCTGAACAGGAGCTGGAGAAGAAAGTCAAACTGGTGCAGAACAAGAAGACCGGTGAGATGGACTACAGCAAACTGGAGCGCCCGACCGTTATTCGCAATAAATCTACCGCCACCACAGCCACAAATCGCTTTGGTTCTGCAGCAGAGGAGAATTCTATGGACTACCTGGATATTCCTGCTTTCCTGCGTCGCCAGGCGGATTAGTGATAACCCCCTCAGTGCCCGGCCAGCGTAATGATACTGGCCGGGCGCGACTTCGAATTCTTCGTACCCACTCAGCTTGCTCCTGAAACGCGCCATCTCCGCTTTGGAAAATGGTCGTTTACCCTTGGCCGTTCCCTTGCCTCCTTGTATTACACGGCATTTGAACCTCCTGTTCAGTATAAACTCACAATATCTGCCTTGAGATCTGACGCGTTTCAGGAGCAAGCCGAGTAGTTACACAACACATTGACTACTCGCCGAACAGTTACTATGCGCAAGGGTGCAGGAGATACCAAAATACCCCACTGTTTTGCGTAGCGCGTAGTTTTCATCCAGAATACTCCTCTTTCTGTTGCCAATAAACATGGGCTATATTGAATGAATCTGCATGAATACCAGGCAAAACAGTTATTTGCCGAGTATGGCGTGCCGGTGCTTCCCGGAACACCGGTCACTTCGCTGGATGAGGCGGTTTCTGCCGCGCAACAGCTGGGCGGGAATGAGTGGATGGTCAAGGCGCAGATACATGCTGGCGGCCGCGGCAAGGTTGGGGGTGTAAAACTGGTTGCCGGAGAGGAGCAGCTGAAAGCCGCTGTATCGGAGTTGTTGGGAAAGTGCCTGGTAACTTCCCAGACTGGTAAGGAGGGATTGCCGGTCAATACGGTTCTGATTGAGCAGACGGCCCCCATCGCCCGTGAACTCTATCTCGGTGTTCTGGTGGATCGCAGCCGGGAGCGGGTCACATTTATCGCCTCCGAGGCCGGGGGGATGGATATCGAACAGGTGGCTGCCGAGACGCCGGAAAAGATTATTGCCCTCGCGGTGAATCCTGTGGTTGGTCTGCAGCCCTATCAGTGCCGCCGTACCGGTTTTGCCCTGCATCTTGATGGTGAACAGATCAAGACACTGACCCGTATCATGTCGGGTCTGTACCGCCTGTTCAAAGAGAAAGATGCCAGCCTGCTGGAGATTAACCCGCTGATTGTCACCACCTCGGGGGAACTGGTTGCGCTGGATGCCAAGATGAACCTGGACGATAACGCCCTGTACCGGCAACAGACACTGGCTGAACAGCATGATGAGAGCCAGGAGGAGCCCAGGGAGCTGGAGGCGCGCCGCTATGGCCTCAGCTATGTCGCTCTGGATGGCAGTATCGGCTGCATGGTCAATGGGGCAGGGCTGGCGATGGCAACCATGGATCTCATCAAGCTGGCAGGCGGTGAACCGGCCAATTTCCTCGATGTGGGTGGAGGAACGACGGCCGACAAGGTGGCCGAGGCGTTCAAGCTGATTCTGTCTGACAATAAGGTGAAAGCCATTCTGGTCAACATCTTTGGCGGCATTGTCCGCTGCGATCTGATTGCCGAAGGGGTGATTACTGCGGTAAAGGAGGTGGGGATCGATATTCCCGTGGTGGTGCGTCTGGAGGGTACCAATGCGGAACAGGGACGCGCCCTGTTGAGTGAAAGCGGTCTCTCCATTATCACGGCAGAGAGACTTACCGATGCGGCGCGCAAGGTGGTTCAGGCGGCTGGAGGGCGGATCTGATGGCGATTCTCGTGGACAGCAAAACCCGGGTCATCTGCCAGGGGTTTACTGGCAAACAGGGTACGTTTCATTCTCAGCAGGCGTTGGCCTATGGTACCCGCCTGGTTGGGGGGGTTACCCCCGGCAAGGGGGGGCAGGAGCATCTCGGCCTGCCGGTGTTCAATACCGTGCATGACGCCGTGCAGGAGACCGGAGCGGAAGCCAGCATGATCTATGTGCCGGCCCCTTTTGCCGCGGATGCCATTCTGGAAGCGGCGGATGCCGGTATCAAAACGGTGGTTTGTATTACTGAAGGGATCCCGGTTCAGGACATGGTCAACGTCAAGGCGGCCCTGGCGGGTTCCGATACCCGTCTGATCGGCCCCAACTGCCCCGGTATCATCACCCCCGGGGAGTGCAAGATCGGCATCATGCCGGGCAGTATCCACCAGAAGGGGTGCATCGGCATCGTCTCCCGCTCCGGCACCCTGACCTATGAAGCAGTATGGCAGACAACCCAGTGCGGGCTGGGACAGAGTACTTGTATCGGTATTGGTGGTGACCCGGTTCAGGGGATGAGTTTTATCGACTGCCTGGAGCTGTTCAAGGAGGACCGCAAGACCAAGGGTATTATCCTGGTGGGCGAGATCGGCGGCACAGCCGAAGAGGAGGCAGCGGAGTATATCAGGCATAACATTCGCAAACCGGTGGTGGCCTACATCGCCGGCGTTACCGCGCCGGCCGGCAAGCGCATGGGGCATGCCGGAGCCATTGTCACCGGTGGCAAGGGGGGCGCCCGTGACAAGTTCGAGGCGTTGCAGAATGCCAATGTGATGGTGGTGCGCTCCCCGGCGGATATGGGTGCGCGGATGCAGGAGTATTTCAGTGGCTGAGCTGCGTATCGTGATGGCCCAGATCAACACCCTGGTGGGTGATGTGGACGGGAACAGCGCGAAAATCATTGCCGCCGCCGAACGGGCGCGGGACGAGTTTGAAGCGGATGCCATTCTGTTTCCGGAGCTGGCCCTGAGCGGCTATCCGCCGGAAGATCTGTTATTGCGTCCCGGGCTTGCCCTGCGGGTGGTACATGGTCTGGAACAGATCAAGCGTTCGGTACAGGGGATCGATATCATTGTCGGTTATCCGCGGCGGGCTACCGGCGGTCTATACAACGCCGCCTCTCTGCTGCGGGATAGCCGGGTCATTGCCACCTACCACAAACAGCATCTGCCCAACTACAGTGTCTTTGATGAGAAACGCTACTTCAAACGGGGTGATGCTCCCTGTGTGGTGGAGATCAAAGGGGTACCGGTCGCTATCGTCATCTGCGAGGATGTGTGGTTGCCACAACCACTGCAGCAGGCGCGCGAAGCCGGCGCCCGGCTGGCGTTGATTCTCAATGCATCACCCTACCGGATAGACAAGGGGCGTGAGCGGGAGGAGGTGCTGCGCCAGCGAGTAGAGGAGAGCGGCCTGCCTGCAATATATGTCAATCTGGTGGGTGGGCAGGATGAGCTTGTTTTTGATGGTGAATCCTTTGTGATCAATGCGCAGGGAGAGGTGACCCAGCGCGCCCCGGCATTCCAGGAAGGGCTCTACCCCGTCGATCTGGATCTTACCGAAGAGAGAGTTTTCCCCCGGCAGGGAGTCTGTGCTCCCCCGCTGTCCGAAGAGGCCAGTGTTTATCAGGCGCTGGTGCTGGGGGTGCGGGACTACGTGGAGAAGAACGGTTTTCCCGGTGTGGTGATCGGTCTTTCCGGCGGTATCGACTCCGCACTGACCCTCGCCGTGGCGGTGGATGCCCTCGGTGCAGAGCGGGTCGAAGCAGTGATGATGCCCTCCCGCTATACCCGCGATATCAGCGTGGAGGATGCGCAGCAGCAGGCGCGGACCCTAGGGGTGGAGTATCGGGTCATCTCCATCGAAAAGGTGTACCAGGCCTTTCTTGAGAGTTTGGCGCAGGAGTTTGCCGGTACCGGGCCGGACACCACCGAAGAGAATATCCAGGCACGCTGCCGGGGTGTGATTCTGATGGCCATCTCCAACAAACGCCACAAAATGGTGCTCACTACCGGCAACAAAAGCGAGATGGCAGTGGGTTATGCCACCCTGTATGGCGACATGGCCGGCGGTTTCGATGTGCTCAAGGATGTGCCCAAGACCCTGGTATTCCGTCTCGCGGAGTACCGCAACAGCGTGGCTGAAGTGATTCCCCGCCGTGTCATCGAACGGCCCCCGTCGGCCGAACTGGCGCCGGATCAGCAGGACACCGACAGCCTGCCTCCCTACCCGGTACTGGATGGTATTCTGGAGCTGTATGTGGAGCAGGACAAATGTATCGAAGATATCGTTGCCGCTGGCTACGACGAGGAGACCGTCAGGCGGGTGGTGCGGATGGTGGATCGCAATGAATACAAACGCCGTCAGGCACCGCCGGGCGTGAGGGTGACCCGGCGGGCTTTTGGCCGCGACAGACGTTATCCGATAACTTCGGGTTACGGAAAACAACTGATCCACCCGGCATAACCCACCGCTCCAACAACAGCGCTATGCTACACTTGGAGCGACTCCACCAAGCGTATCAGAGGGGAAAAAGATGAGTCGTTTTACCCGAGCACTGATTGTCTCTCCACTGGCCGATGGCAAAACCTGGGTACTGATGGAGCCCTTCGCCTACGATGTGGGGGAGCTGGGCAGTGGTGATACCATCGAGGTTCCCAAGGGTTTCAAAACCGATTTTGCCTCCATTCCGCGTCTGTTCTGGATAGCGCTGCCGAAGTGGGGAAAATATGGCAATGCCGCGGTGATCCACGACTGGCTCTACTCGAGCCAGGAACGCAGCCGGGAGCAGGCGGACAGAATATTGCTGGAAGCGATGGAGGTTCTGTCGGTTCCGAAATGGCAATGTTTTTCGATCTACAAGGCGGTGCACTATTTTGGCTGGTTTGCCTGGCTCAGAAACCAGTGGGATAGGGAAGCGGGCTACAGCAGGATAATGAAAGATATCGAACTCAAGTCCATCTACACCTCGGGGCGCCCGGGTTTTATCCGCCAGGGAATCGCCCATTTCCGGGCCCGGAAAAAAGTGCAAAACAGAGACAAATAAAGGAGCCGCACAGTGTTTGAAGCGATAGCCAGCCCCTGGCTCGTTCCCTTTGACGGTTCATTCAGATACCGCGATGCCGCAACCTCCCCGCCGGATGAAAATGGATCGAAAAAGGCGCTGAAACGGCAGCTGAAAAAACAGATTCGGGAGCTGGATGAGCTGCAGTACAAGCTCTATGCCTATGATCGCTACTCCCTGCTGCTGATCTTCCAGGCGATGGATGCGGCCGGCAAGGATGGAACGATTCGCGCTGTGTTGAGCGGTGTCAATCCGGCAGGCTGCGAGGTCTATTCGTTCAAGCAGCCAAGTGCAGAAGAGCTGGATCACGATTTTCTCTGGCGTACCACACAGCGGCTTCCGCAACGGGGCCGCATCGGCGTATTCAACCGCAGTTATTATGAAGAGGTGCTGGTGGTACGGGTGCATCCGGAGTATCTGCAGCGGCAGAAGTTGCCGGATGGTTTGACAGGGGAAGAACTCTGGCAACACCGTTTCTCCTCCATCCGCAATCATGAGGAGCACCTGGCCCGAAACGGTACGGTGATTCTGAAGTTCTGGCTCAATGTCTCCCGCGAGGAGCAGCGCCGGCGTTTCCTCGCCCGCATTGATCAGCCGGAGAAAAACTGGAAATTTTCCGCTGCAGATGTCAAGGAGCGCGGCTACTGGGAAAGCTACATGAGTGCCTATGAGCAGGCGCTGGCAGAGACCTCCCGTCCATGGGCGCCGTGGTATGCAATTCCCGCGGACAACAAACGCTACATGCGCACAGCCGTGGCCGAAATTATTGTCAATACGCTGCAGTCGCTGCAGCTCTCCTACCCGGCAGTCGAGATAGAGCAGAAGGCAAAATTTGCCCAGATGCGAGCCTTGTTGGAGAGTGAGAAAGGGTGACCGGGCGCTGATGTAGTGTTGGCTACAATCTACAAGATGCCGCTTTCAAAAGGGCTCTCCTACCCCGTGGGCGCAGCCCTGATCTCTTCATATATGGAGAGCGAGTGCAGAGAGCGAGGTATAACCGGAATAGATTTTCTTGTCAGGCAGATGCAGCGTTCGCGCAAGGAGAGACCATCGTCTATGCTGGTAGCATCCGCGTATTTTCATTGTCTTGATTTACCATACGGGATAAAAAGAGGGACGGAGACGAGAGTATGGTCGCTGTCAATTTTTGCCATATATAGTGAATATCGCGCAGCTGTCAGGGAGGCGATGTGCAATTCGGGTTTCGATAGACTGATCTCATGGATACAGGCTGAACGTGCCGAGACTTGGTATCTGGGCGTTCATGATATCTCTCTCTACTATGAGTTGGACTCAGGTGTATTTAGGGATGAAGTTTCCAACTGATGCTGCTCTAGCTCCTGTTCAAAACCGAACATGCGCATATCCTTGATGCGTCGCGGATAGAGAATTCCGTCCAGGTGGTCGACTTCATGTTGAACAACGCGGGCGTGAAAGCCTTCTACTTCCCGTTCGATTTGATTGCCTTTCTGATCAAAACCCCGGTAGCGGATCTGCCGGTAGCGCGGTACCAGGCCGCGCATTCCCGGCAGACTGAGACACCCCTCCCAGCCGGACTCCATTTCGTCGCCCAACGGCTCGATTTCCGGATTGACCAATACGGTCATTGGTATGGGCTGGATGTCCGGGTAACGTTGATTCTCTTTCAGACCAAAAACAATAACCCGCTGGCTGATCCCAATCTGCGGAGCGGCAAGGCCCACGCCGCTCTCCACGCCCATGGTGTCGAACATATCGTCCACCAGTGCGTTGAGTGTGGGGGTATTGAACTCTTTTACCGAAGCGGCAGTTTCCAGTAACAGGGGATGCCCCATCCGCAGAATGTTTTTTACAGCCACACGGTCACTGCTGTTCGGGAGGTTGGTAGGCGTTGCTCTCCTGCCCTTCAACGATCGGCTTCAGATAGATCTCGACGCGGCGATTCATGGCTCTTCCTTCCGGGGTTGCATTGGTGGCACGGGGTTCTGACTCACCTCTCCCCTCGGTACGGATACGGCTGGCGGTAACGCCGTGTGCGGCAAGATAGTCCTTGACGGACAGGGCGCGGCGTTCCGACAGCTGCTGGTTGTAACTGTCACTGCCACGGTCATCGGTATGGCCCACAATGTGGACGATGGTGTTGTTGTATTTGGCAACCACGCTGGCCAGCTTGTTCAGGGTGCCGTAGAATCCCGGCTTGATATCCGCCTTGTTGAAATCGAAGGAAACCTCGCTGCTGAGATTGACTTTCAGCACGTTGTTTTTCAGCCGTTCCAGTTCGATCTCGTTATTGCGCCGCTCTTCAGCCAGCTGTGCTTCCAGTTCGCGCTGCTGTTTGTCCATGTAGTTGCCCACGGCGCCACCGGCGATGGCGCCAGCAGCGGCGCCGATGAAGCGTCCCTTGTCACCATCGACCTGATGTCCCAGTACGGCACCGGCGATAGCGCCAATGGCAGCGCCGGTTTTTGCACGGCGGTTGGGATCATCGGTGGCGCAACCGGACAGTGCGACCAGCAGACTGAGACCTGCGATTGCTGGAATGGATTTCATGTTCTGTTTCCTTATGATGCTCTGGTTTTTTTGGGGTACCACCTGAATTTATCAGATGTACTGGTTGCAAACTCTCGTATCATCAACTTTCTCGATGAAAATTAATGTGAAACGGTTCGCACTGCTGATATAGACAGAGAAATTTGAAAATGGTTTTCCCCTCCGGGTTCAGCTCTTGAGTTTTTTGTATTTGATGCGGTGTGGTTGTGCCGCTTTTTCCCCCAGGCGCCGCTGGCGATCCTGTTCATAATCGGCGTAGTTGCCTTCGAACCACTCCACATGGCTGTCACCCTCAAAGGCAAGAATGTGGGTGGCGATGCGATCCAGGAACCAGCGATCATGGGAGATGACCACGGCACAGCCGGGGAACTCCAGCAGCGCCTCTTCCAGTGCGCGCAGGGTTTCTACATCGAGATCGTTGGTGGGTTCGTCCAGCAGCAGGACGTTTCCCCCGCTGCGCAGCAGCTTGGCCAGGTGGACCCGGTTGCGTTCACCGCCGGAGAGATCCTTGACCCGTTTCTGTTGATCATTCCCCTTGAAGTTGAAGCGGCTGACATAGGCGCGTGAGTTGATCTCGTAGCTGCCTACCTGAATGATATCCTGTCCGTCGGAGATCTCCTCCCAGACGGTTTTGCTGCCATCCAGGGTGTCGCGGCTCTGATCCACGCAGGCCAGTTTCACCGTATCGCCAAGGCGTATTTCGCCATCGTCGGGCTGTTCCTGTCCGACCAGCATGCGGAACAGGGTGGTTTTGCCGGCGCCGTTGGGGCCGATGATGCCGACGATTCCGCCCGGCGGCAGGCTGAAGTTCAGATTGTCGATCAGCATCCGGTCGCCGAAGCTCTTGCTGACCGCCTCTGCCTCGATGACCACATCACCGAGACGCGGGCCCGGTGGAATGTACAGCTCGCGAGTTTCGTTGCGTTGTTGATAATCGGAAGAGGAGAGCTCCTCGAAGCGTGCCAGGCGGGCCTTGCTCTTGGCATGGCGCCCCCGGGCTCCGCTGCGCACCCACTTCAGCTCCTCTTTCATGGCGCGGATGCGGGCGTTCTCCTGCTTCTCCTCCATCTCCAGGCGCCGTTCCTTCTGCTCCAGCCAGGAGGAGTAGTTGCCTTCCCAGGGGATGCCGCGGCCGCGATCCAGCTCCAGGATCCAGCCGGCCACGTTGTCCAGGAAGTAGCGATCGTGGGTGACCGCTACCACGGTGCCGGGGAAGTCGTGCAGAAAACGCTCCAGCCAGGCGACCGATTCCGCATCCAGATGGTTGGTGGGTTCATCCAGCAGCAGCATGTCCGGTTTGGACAACAGCAGTTTGCACAGCGCAACCCTGCGCCGTTCACCGCCAGACAGCTTGTCCACATCGGCGTCCCACGGTGGCAGGCGCAACGCCTCGGCTGCCACCTCCAGGGTGTGTTCCAGGTTGTGTCCATCGGCCGCCTGGATGATATTCTCCAGCTCCGCCTGGCGGGCGGCGAGGGCGTCGAAATCCGCGTCCGGTTCGGCGTAGGCGGCGTAGACCTTCTCCAGCTCCTCCTGGGTCTGCTTGACTTCGGACAGCCCTTCCTCGACGTTGCCCCGCACATCCTTGCTGGAGTCCAGCTCCGGCTCCTGCGGCAGATAGCCGATGTTGATGCCGGGCTGGGGTCTTGCCTCACCATCGAACTCCTGGTCCACCCCGGCCATGATGCGCAGCACGGTGGATTTACCCGAGCCGTTCAGGCCGAGTACGCCGATCTTCGCTCCGGGAAAAAAGGAGAGGGAGATATCCTTTATGATCTCGCGTTTGGGCGATACGATCTTGCTCACCCGATTCATCGTATAGATATATTGCGCCATGGGATTTTATAACTTGATGTGACTAAACTTAAGAAAGCCATTATCGCGGAAATGGGGAGTAAAAGCACGCCCGGGAGGCGGCAAGGAGTACAGAATGACGGCAACTGACAGCGGGAGAGCCCGGCTCTGTGTTTACGCCGGTGAGCGTCTCGGGCGCTATGGATTTCCCGAGGGGCATCCGTTCGGTCCCTGGCGGATGACAGCGTTCCGGGAGGCGCTGGCTGCATTGGGGCTGGACAGGCAGGTGACATTTTGTAAGCCGGAGATGGCGCAACAGCAGGTCATCGAATATTTCCATACCCATGACTACGTGGAACGGGTCAAGAGACTCTCGGTGCTGGGAGAGGGCTATCTGGATGCCGGCGACACTCCCGCCTTTCCCGGTGTCTATGAGGCGGCGGCTACCGTGATCGGTGCGGTGACCGAGGCGCTGCGACGGGTGATGAACGGAAGCTGCCGGCGCGCCTTCATCCCCATCGCCGGGCTGCATCACGCCCACCGCGATCGCGCCTCCGGATTCTGCGTGTTCAACGACTGTGCCGTGGCAGTGGAGTTTCTGCGCAGCGAGTTCAACATCCGCCGCATTGCCTATGTGGACATCGACGCGCACCACGGCGACGGGGTTTTCTACGCCTTCGAGGAAGATCCGGACCTGATCTTTGCCGACATCCATGAGGATGGCCGCTACCTGTTTCCCGGTAGCGGCCACGCATCCGAAACCGGCAAGGGTGCGGCGCAGGGCAGCAAGCTCAATGTGCCAATGCCGCCGGGCGCGGATGATGAGGCGTTTCTGGCGGCCTGGCCGCTGGTGGAGAGGTTTGTCCGCCAGGCGGAGCCGGAGTTTATTCTCATGCAGTGCGGTGCGGACAGTGTTGCAGGTGATCCGTTGACCCATCTGCGCTACAGTGCGGCGTCCCATCGCCATGCCGCGCGCCGCCTGTGTGTACTGGCGGACTCACTCTGTCAGGGGCGTATCGTCGGTCTGGGCGGGGGTGGTTACCAGCGGGAGAATATCGCCGCGGCGTGGAGTGCTGTGGTAGCCTCCTTTATCGAATAGGTGCACAATATATTCTCCCCGTTTGCCGGGTAGTTACAAGTTACAGAGGATAGAGAATGAAGCGGTTCAGGAGGGGAGATATAAGGGAGAACTTCTCCAGCAGCTATTATGCGCGGGGTAAACGATATTTTGAACAGGGCCGGGTGATTGCGCTGCAGGTCGAGGATGAGGACGACAGTAGTGCCGTTCTCGACTCAAGCGTTCAGGGACGCGGCAGGAACCGTTATCAGCAACGTATCCGGATCAACTGGCTGGATCACGGCTATGTCGATATCCACGGTATCTGCAGCTGTCCGGTGCGGTTCAACTGCAAGCATGTGGTAGCGGCTGCACTGGAGTATCAGCAACACTTTTTTGCTGCAACGGCGAAGGGCAAACCATCCGGCGGCAAGGAGTGTCTGGCCTGGCTGGATGAGTTTGCCCGTGCGGAAGACGAGCTGCGACAGGAGCTGCCCGGCGGGGAGTTCCTGCTCTACCTTCTTCACCCGTCGAACCGTCCCGGCAGGCTGAAAGTGGAATTCCATGTCAGTCGCCGTCTCAAAAAGGGCGGTTTCGGGAAAGGGCGTACTATCCGCCTGAACAACATCATCGAAAACTACTATCCTCCCCAGTATCTGCAGCCGGTCGATCTGGAGATCGGCAGGTTGCTGAATATCTGTGACGAGAACAGCTGGTATGACACCATAATCAAGGGTGATGCCGGATTTGTGGCGCTGTCCAAGATGATCCAGACCGGCCGTTGCCACTGGCGCGATACAGGTTCTCCTCCCGTACAGATCGGTGAGGAGCGAGCCCTGGAGTTGAACTGGCAACGCGACAAACAGGACAACGCCACCCTCCAGGTAAAGGTGGCGGGCGGCGGAGAGCCGTTACTAACCACGCCCCCGCTCTATCTGGACAGCGAGACCGCCACCATCGGTGCACTGACCGACTGCCCCTACTCGTTGCAGCAACTGGAAAAACTGCTGCAACAGCCGGCCATTCCGGCGGAACTGGTTTCCGAGTTTACTGCCCGCCTGCTGCAGGACTTCCCGGCCACGCCGTTGCCGCCACCGCAACAGATGGAGATTGTGGAGCTGGCCGGACAGCCACCCCAACCGGCGCTGCTGCTGTCTGGTGAAACCAGTGGGGAGGGGCATCACTACCATCAGATGCGGTTGCGTTTTGCCTATCAGGGACATGAAATCCATACCTTGCCGTTTGCCGAAATGCAGAATATTGTCGCCGACGGAGCGCTGCTCCGTGTGTGGCGGGATTCGCTGGCAGAGAGTGCCGCCGTCGAACGGATCATGGCACTGGGTTTCGAGGCTCAGGACAGCCAGGATGGCCGTGATCTCATCTTTCTGAGCATCGTTGAGCGCAGTCTGATGGATGCTGCTGCCCGCTGGCACGATTTTCTCACCGAAACCGTGCCGCAGCTGGAGGCGGAGGGGTGGCAGGTGGAGATGGACGACAGCTTCCGCATGCAGTTCCATCAAGGTAGCGACTGGGAGGTGGAGATCGATGGCGACAGCGACTGGTTCGATCTCCGTTTCGATGTGGAGATCAACGGCCGCCGCCAGCCCCTGCTGCCGCTCATCACCCAGGTACTCGACAGCTACGATCGCGACGATCTGCCGGAGACACTGACCTTGCCGCTGGGCAACAGCGAATACCTCACCCTCCCCAGTGAACAGATTCGGCCGGTGCTGGACACCCTCTACGAACTGTACGATCCCAATACACTGGACGAGAATGGCGCCCTGCGGCTCTCCCGCTTCGACGCCGGGCGGCTGGCCGAGCTGGAGCAGAACAGCGTCACCGACCTGCAGTGGCGCGGTGGCAAGGCGCTGCGTAAACTGGGCAAAAAGCTCAACGACTTCCAGGGGATCAGGACAGTGAAGCCGCCCCGTGGCCTGCGCGCCACCCTGCGCGAATACCAGCAGCAGGGGCTCGACTGGCTGCAGTTCCTGCGCGAATACGGCTTCGGCGGCATCCTCGCCGACGACATGGGGCTGGGCAAGACGGTGCAAACCCTGGCCCATCTGCTGCTGGAGAAGCAGTGCGGGCGGCTGGACAAACCCTCTCTGATCATCGCCCCCACCAGCCTGATGAGCAACTGGCGCCGCGAGGCGGAGCGGTTCGCGCCCCGACTCAAGGTGCTGATCCTGCAGGGATCAGACCGCCACCGCCACTTCGATGCCATCGACCAGTACCATCTGGTACTGAGTACCTACCCCCTGCTGAACCGGGACGAGGAGCAGCTGCTGGCCCATGACTACCACTATCTGATCCTGGATGAGGCCCAGACCATCAAGAATCCCCGCGCCAAGGCGGCCCAGGTGGTGCGCCGCATCAAGGCGCAGCACCGCCTCTGCCTGACCGGGACGCCGATGGAGAATCATCTCGGCGAGCTGTGGGCGCTGTTCGACTTCCTCATGCCGGGATTTCTTGGGGATGCGCAACAGTTCAAACGGCTGTTCCGTACCCCCATCGAGAAGCATGGTGACGAAGGGCGGCGCCAGCGCTTGGCCCGCAGGGCCGCCCCCTTCATGCTGCGCCGCACCAAGGCGGAGGTGATCCACGAACTGCCGGAGAAGAGCGAGATCGTTCGCAGCGTCAGCCTGGGCACCAGACAGGCCGCGCTCTACGAGAGCATCCGCATTGCCATGGAAAAGAAGGTGCGCGATGCCATCGCCAGCAAGGGGCTGGCGCGCAGCCACATCACCATCCTCGACGCCCTGCTCAAGCTGCGCCAGACCTGCTGCGACCCCGCCCTGCTGTCGCTCAAACAGGCCAGGAGCGTCAAGGAGTCCGCCAAGCTGGAGCTGTTGATGCAGATGCTGCCTGAAATGGTTGAAGAGGGGCGGCGGGTGCTGCTCTTCTCCCAGTTCACCAAGATGCTGGGCATTATCGAAAACCAACTGAAACAGACCGGGATTCGATACAGCAAACTGACCGGCCAGACCCGCAAGCGGGACGAGGCCATCGAATGCTTCCGCAATGGTGAGGCGGAGGTGTTCCTCATCAGCCTCAAGGCGGGGGGGGTGGGACTCAATCTCACCGAGGCCGACACCGTCATCCACTACGATCCCTGGTGGAACCCGGCGGCGGAGAACCAGGCCACCGACCGCGCCTACCGCATCGGTCAGGAGAAGGCGGTGTTCGTCTACAAGTTGATCACCGAGAACACGGTGGAGGAGAAGATCCTCGCCATGCAGGCCAGAAAGCAGGCGCTGGCCGACGGTGTCTATTCACCGGGAGAGCAAAAGGAGCAGGCCAAACTCACCGCAGATGATCTGCGCGAACTGTTTGCCCCGCTGCAGTAGAGACTTTGTTCCAAAAGAGCGCT
Organism: Chromatiales bacterium; assembly: GCA_026982395.1. Classification (GTDB taxonomy): domain Bacteria; phylum Pseudomonadota; class Gammaproteobacteria; order Thiohalospirales; family Thiohalospiraceae; genus DRMK01. Next base: position 17,766 of record JALSHD010000067.1, read on the forward strand.
TGCCGGGTGGCCGTTGCGATCCCGCCTATGCATTTCTGAGCTGGTATCCTAATATCATGGTTAGCGCACGTAGCCAGAGGAGGTAAAGATGGCAGGGGTATCAGGGGGGAGAGGAGTGCTCTGGGCATGGTTGCTCCTGTTGGTGGCGATTCCGTCGATGTCGATATGGGGGCGCCCCCTGCTCGGTGCATGGCGGAGTCTGATGTCAATTGAGTGGTTGGCGCTGATGATGTTCCTTGTTACCCTGGCAGCAGTGGTCGCCGGTGTTTTCTGGGTGCGCAGAAACGGTGGAGGATATCGCACTGGTCTGCTGCTTTCTGCCTGGGTGATTCCGCTGTTTTTGCTGCTTCCACTTACCTTGCCGGTGGTGGAGGAGCGGCTCCATTTCCTGCTGTTTGGTGGTCTCGGTTTTTTCTCCATGCTGTTGTTTCCTCCCCTTGTGGCAGTAGCCGTAGCCGTCCTCGGCTCGGGCCTGGATGAATTGCTGCAATGGAAACTACCTGATCGGGTGGGGGACTGGCGGGATGTTGGGTTCAATGTCGCTGCCGCTCTGGGTGGTGTAGTCACCGCCTGGCTGGGGCAGAGAAGATGAAAGGACTTCTGTTTGCTCTGCTCCTGACCGCCACGACAACGGTGGTAGCGGCACCTGCACTGGTGGTGCTGGATGTGGGAGAGGGACAGGCGCTGCTGCTGCGGGAGGGGCGTCATGGCATCCTGATCGATACCGGTCACCCCGGAATGGCGCAGCATCTGCTGGAGCGTTTTTCCGGGCTGGGCGTGGAGCAGCTGGACTATCTGGTCCTCACCCATCTCCACCCGGATCATGCCGGAGGTTATTTCCGGTTGCGGGAGCAGTTCCCCGATACCCCGCTGCTATATACCGGGCACCCCCTAGCTCCGAATGTGCGTCCGGATCTGGTGCGCTGGCTGAATCAGGCCGTGATGACAGATCGTCATTGGAGAAAGACTCTCTCCGGTGATCTGATTCGCTGGAGGGGACTAACCCTGGAAGTGCTGTGGCCGGACAAATTTACCGACTCCAACCTCAACCGCCACTCCATGGTGCTGCTGGTCCGTTACGGCGACCTGAAGCTGCTGTTTATGGGGGATGCTGATACCGTGGTGGAAAAAGAGTTGATAGCCCGAAAGAAAATTCCCGCAAATGTGGATCTGCTGGTAGTGGGGCATCATGGCGCGGCAGATGCCGCCAGCGAGGAGTTCCTTGCTGCCACCAGGCCGCGCCTGGCGGTTATCTCCGTAAACAGGGAGAACATACGGGGCTATCCCGCTGCTGAAGTGGTGGAACGTCTGGAGTATATGGGAACCACTCTGTTACGAACCGACAGGGATGGCGAGCTCCATTTTGAGCTGCACTGTGAACAGTCTGGAGAAGCGGGGGGTTGTCAGAGCGGGAGCCGGTGCTGTATCAGTGATATTGCGACGGGTGAACGCTGAACACTGTAAAGAGTGATAAAACAGTTACCGCTTCTGCCGATCCAGCAGCTCCCTCAGCTGGTAGAGCGTCTCCTGCGCCTGTCGTGGCGAGAGATCATCCAGATCCGTTTCGGCCAGCGCCTGTTCAACAGCTGACTGTTGAGGCTGGTTTGCAAACAGATCCGGCTGGGCGGTGTCGGCTGTACTCCTCTTGTCGTTGGTGGCGCCGCGCTGTTCCAGCTCTTTCAACTTGCTGCGTGCCTGCCGGATCACCTGTGGAGGAACACCGGCGAGGGCGGCCACCTGCAGGCCGTAGCTCTGGCTGGCGGGTCCCTCCTTGACGGTGTGCATGAACACAATATGTTCGTCGTGCTCCACGGCGTCCAGATGGACATTGGCCACCCCCTCCACCTGCTCGGGCAGCCGGGTCAGTTCAAAGTAGTGGGTGGCGAACAGGGTGAAGGCACCGATCTCCCGGGCCAGATGCAGGGCGCTGGCCCAGGCCAGGGAGAGGCCGTCGAAGGTGCTGGTGCCGCGGCCGATCTCGTCCATCAGCACCAAGCTGTTGGGGGTGGCGTTGTGCAGGATGTTGGCGGTTTCGGTCATCTCCACCATGAAGGTGGAGCGGCCGCTGGCCAGCTCATCGGAGGCGCCGATGCGGGTGAAGATGCGGTCGATGGGGCCGATAACGGCCCGCTGTGCCGGTACGAAGCTGCCCATGCAGGCCAGTAGCACAATCAGTGCGGTCTGGCGCATGTAGGTGGATTTTCCACCCATGTTGGGGCCGGTGATCAGCAGCATGCGGCGGTTCCGGTCCATCTGCAGATCGTTGGGGACGAAGGGGGTCTCCTGGAGTTGCTCAACTACGGGATGGCGGCCGCCGGTTATCCTGATCTCCGGGTGGGTGGTGAACTCGGGAGCGACCAGATCGAGCGCGGCGGCCCGTTCGGCCAGGTTGTTCAGTGCATCCAGTTCAGCCAGGGCTGTGCCGCACTGTTGCAGTTCGTTCAGCCGTCCGGCAATCTCCTCCAGCAGTTTTTCGTACAACCGCTTTTCTCTGCTCAGGGCGCGTTCGTTGGCGCTCAGTACCTTGTCCTCAAAGCTCTTCAGTTCCGGAGTGATATAGCGTTCCGCCCCCTTGAGGGTCTGGCGGCGCTGGTAGTGATCGGGAATTCTGGCGGTCTGGGCGCGGCTGACTTCGATATAGTAGCCGTGTACCCGATTGTAGTTGACCTTGAGGTTGGGGATGCCGGTCTGCTCTCTCTCGCGCTGCTCCAGTTCGATGAGATAGCGGCTGGCGTTCTGCTGCAGTGCGCGCAGTTCGTCCAGTTCATTGTCGTAGCCCTGCGCGATAACCCCCCCGTCGCGGATCAGCTGGGGCGGCGCCTCTACCACGGCCCGTTGCAACAGTTCATGGAGTTCCGGGAACTCGCTGATGCGGTTGCGCAGTTCGTTCAGCAGCGGGGAGTTTTTGCTGGCCAGGGTCTGCTGCAGTTGCGGAAACCGGCCCAGCGTTGTGCGCAGATGAACCAGATCGCCGGGACGGGCGGAGCGCAGCGCGACCCGGGTCAGGATGCGCTCCATATCCCCGATGCCGCGCAGCTGCTCATGCAACGACTCGTAGTTGTGCTCCTCCAGAAGCTCGGCTACGGCCTGGTGCCGTTGGTTGATGATCTGCTGATTTCGCAGCGGGCGGTTCAGCCAGCGCCGCAGCTGGCGGCTGCCCATGGCGGTGGCGGTACGATCGAGGATGCCGGCCAGTGTCTGTTCGGGGTGGCCGGAGAGGCTGGTTTCCAGCTCCAGATTGCGGCGGCTGGCGGCATCGAGGATGATGCTCTCTTCGCGTTGCTCGACGCGCAGTGAGTTGATGTGGGGCAGCGCGCTGCGCTGGGTGTTTTGCACGTAGTGCAGCAGGCCGCCGGCGGCAGCTACCGCCAGCGGAAAGGATTCGCAGCCAAAGCCGGCGAGATCACGGGTCCCGAACTGACCGCACAGCAGGCGTGCAGCGCTGTCGATCTCGAAGTGCCACGGAGGCAGACGCTGCAGACTGCTGCTTTCGCAAATGATGCCGGGAGGGTTCTCGTCGCAGATGACCAGTTCTGCGGGCCGCAACCGTTCCAGCTCGCCGGCAATGGCCTCCTCGCCATCCAGCTCCATCACATGGAAGCGGCCGCTGCTGATCTCCATCCATGCCAGGCCAAACCGTCCCTTTTGCTGGAACATGGAGGCCACCAGGTTGTCACGGTGCTCTTCCAGCAGCGACTCCTCGGTGATGGTGCCAGGGGTGATAATGCGGGTTACTTTCCGTTCGACCGGTCCTTTGCTGGTGGCAGGATCACCAATCTGCTCGCAGATGGCCACCGACTCACCCAGTTTGACCAGTTTGGCCAGATAGCCATCCACGGCATGATAGGGGACGCCAGCCATCGGTATCGGTTCTCCGGCTGATTTACCCCGGCTGGTGAGGCTGATACTCAACAGTCGCGCAGCCTTGCGCGCGTCATCGTAAAACAGCTCGTAGAAATCTCCCATGCGGAAGAACAGCAGAATGTCGGGGTGCTCCGCCTTGATGCTCAGATACTGCTGCATTAATGGAGTGTGTCGTGGTTTAGCTGTGGCCATCCGTGCAAGTGTAGCGAAAATTGCTATTGTGGCCAATTTTGTAGCCGTCATTGATATTTTCCTGCGGATGAGTATGTCAAAGAGTTCTGCAGAAAAATTTGTATGAGCTTTCCTGATCGCCTGCGTAGTGGCCGAATATTTTTCGGTTACGGTTTTGTGGGTATCTCTGAAAAAGCACTTTTTCCGCAATAGCGGTGTTAGCTCCGTGCGGGAACCCTCATGTATTTCTTATATAACCTGAGATCGGTTTAAGGACAGGGTAGAGCAATCGCTTGCAGCTCCGCCATATCGTTTTCCGATAAATTGATAGCAGGTTTGTTGTCCTTCAGGCAATAGGCAATCAAGCCACCTATCAGGTTC
>JALSHD010000068.1 GCA_026982395.1 Chromatiales bacterium
CGGCCAAGGCATAACTAAGAACGCGGCCCAAGTTATAAAGGAGAATATAGGACAGCAACCTCCAGCGATTATTTCGTATCCGGGGCGGCAGGCCAAAACTCAGTGCGCCAACGATACCGCCACACATGCCGATGCAGTGTGCGGAACTGAAAAAGCCAATACCAAATGCGGCAAGGAGGGAATACTCCACGTTCAGGACTCCAACTAAAATGCAGAGACAATGTTACTATATTGCTGGCCAATTTCTAACAAGTCATTTGCCCCACAACACTGCGTTATTTCCCATAGTGAATCCGGCCCTATCCAGAACCGAAGCTTGCGCGGAGGGCGGAAAATTGCCGATTGATGGCTGAACGGCTCTTGACAGCCAATCTGAGATCACTCACAATTCGCCTTCTTTGCAGGCCGGACATCCGGCCTGTTGTTTATTTTTGGTCTGGAGTTAGGCTTCATGGCGACAACAAATCAGCTGGTACGCAAGCCGCGTGCCCGCAAACCGGAAAAGAGTACTGTACCTGCGCTGGAGGCGTGCCCGCAGAAGCGTGGCGTCTGCACCCGCGTTTACACGACCACACCGAAAAAACCGAACTCTGCGCTGCGTAAGGTTGCACGTGTGCGCCTTACCAACGGTTTTGAGGTGACTACCTACATTGGTGGTGAGGGCCACAACTTGCAGGAACACTCCGTTGTTCTGATTCGTGGTGGTCGTGTTAAGGACTTGCCTGGTGTGCGCTACCATACGGTACGTGGTTCATTGGATACTGCGGGTGTGAGCGAGCGGCGGCAGGGTCGTTCCAAGTACGGCGCCAAGCGTCCAAAGCCCTAGGTTTATCAAGATTAACGGATAAGAGATATGGCTAGAAGAAGAGTTGCTGCCAAACGAGAAATTTTGCCGGATCCCAAATTTGGTGATCTGACGCTTGCCCGGTTTATCAATATGCTGATGCTGGATGGCAAGAAATCCATCGCAGAAAAGATTGTCTACGGTGCGCTGGATCGGGTAACCGAAAAGGGCAAGGGCGACGGTCTGGAACTGTTTGGCAAAGCGCTGGATAACATCCGACCAATGGTGGAAGTAAAATCCCGGCGGGTTGGTGGTGCCAACTACCAGGTACCTATCCAGGTGCGCCCGCAGCGCAGTTCCACCCTGGCCATGCGCTGGTTGATTGACGCGGCCCGCAAGCGCAGTGAAAAAAGCATGGGACTGCGGTTGGCTGGAGAGATTCTGGATGCCTGCGAAAGTCGCGGGACGGCGGTGAAAAAACGCGAAGATACCCACCGCATGGCTGAAGCGAACAAGGCATTTGCCCATTACCGCTGGTAATGGCTCTACGGAATTTGGAACGAGGTTAAATCAGTGGCACGTAAAACCCCCATCGAGCGCTACCGCAATATTGGCATTATGGCGCACATTGACGCCGGTAAGACAACCACCACCGAGCGTATTCTGTACTATACCGGTATCTCCCACAAGATAGGTGAGGTGCATGATGGTGCTGCCACCATGGACTGGATGGAGCAGGAGCAGGAGCGCGGTATTACCATTACCTCTGCGGCGACCACCTGCTTTTGGAGCGGCATGGACAAGCAGTTCCCCGAACACCGTATCAATATCATCGATACTCCGGGGCACGTTGATTTCACCATTGAGGTAGAGCGTTCGCTGCGTGTACTGGATGGCGCCTGTGCGGTTTTTTGTGCGGTGGGTGGAGTGCAGCCACAGTCGGAAACTGTATGGCGTCAGGCAAACAAGTACTCTGTGCCGCGGATGGTGTTTGTCAACAAAATGGATCGCCAGGGAGCGGATTTTCTGCGCGTAGTCGAGCAGATCAGGGAGCGCCTTGGAGCCAACCCGGTTCCTGTCGTGCTGGGTATTGGCGCCGAGGAGAATTTCCAGGGCGTGGTGGACTTGCTTCGGATGGAGGCCATCTATTGGAACGAAGCGGATATGGGCGCCACATACGAGGCGAAAGATATTCCGGCCGATATGCTTGCCCAGTGCGAGGAGTACCGCGAGCAGATGATTGAGGCTGCGGCAGAGGCCAACGAAGAGTTGATGGAGAAGTACCTCGAAGGAGGGGAGCTTTCCAATGACGAGATCAAGCAGGGTTTGCGCATTCGCACCCTGAATAACGAGATCGTTCCTGCCCTGTGCGGAACCGCGTTCAAGAACAAGGGTGTTCAGGCGATGCTGGACGCCGTTATAGAGTATATGCCGTCACCGGTTGACGTCCCCCCCATCAAGGGTGTGCTGGATGATGCCGCAGAGACCGAGGCGGAGCGGAAGAGTTCGGATGACGAGCCGTTTGCTGCGCTGGCCTTCAAGATTGCTACGGATCCCTTTGTTGGTACGCTGACATTTTTCCGTGTCTATTCCGGGGTACTCAAATCCGGCGATACCGTTTATAACCCCGTCAAGGGGAAAAAAGAGCGGATCGGCCGTATCGTGCAGATGCATGCCAACAGCCGTGAAGAGATCAAAGAGGTGCGGGCAGGTGATATTGCTGCTGCGGTTGGCCTCAAGGATGTCACCACTGGTGAGACGCTTTGTGATCTGGACAATGTTATTACGCTGGAACGGATGGAGTTTCCCGAGCCGGTTATTTCCGTGGCAATTGAGCCAAAGACCAAACCGGATCAGGAGAAGATGGGTATCGCTCTCGGCAAGCTCGCGCAGGAAGATCCCTCTTTCCGCGTGCATACCGACGAAGAGTCCGGGCAGACCATTATTTCCGGAATGGGAGAGCTGCATCTGGAGATCATTGTTGACCGCATGAGTCGCGAATTCAATGTCGATGCCAATGTGGGTGCGCCTCAGGTTGCTTATCGTGAAACCTTGCGCAAGCCGGTTGAGGTGGAGGGCAAGTTTGTTCGCCAGTCGGGTGGTCGTGGTCAGTATGGTCACGTATGGCTCAAACTGGAGCCGCAGGAGCCGGGTAGTGAATTTGTGTTTGAGAATGCAATCGTTGGCGGTGTGGTGCCGAAGGACTATATTCCTGCCGTGAACAAGGGTATTCAGGAAGCGATGGGCAATGGCGTGCTTGCCGGTTATCCTGTTGTGGATGTCAAGGTAACCCTGTTTGATGGTTCCTACCATGATGTGGACTCCAACGAAAATGCCTTCAAGATAGCGGCATCGATGGCATTCAAGGACGGCTTCCTGAAAGCCAGCCCGGTTCTTCTTGAGCCAATTATGAAGGTGGAGGTAACCACCCCGGAAGATTATATGGGTGATGTTATCGGTGATCTCAACCGTCGCCGAGGGCTTGTTCAGGGCATGGAAGATTCACCTGCAGGCAAGCTGATTAATGCCGAGGTTCCGTTGGCCGAGATGTTCGGTTACGCGACATCCTTGCGCTCAATGTCCCAGGGCCGTGCGACCTATTCGATGGAGTTTGAGAAGTATGTTGAAGCGCCGTCCAGCGTGGCTGATGAAGTAATCAAAAAAGCATCTTGAGCAGTAGTATTGACGAGTTAACAGAGGTAGAGAACTGTGTCTAAGGAAAAATTTGAACGTACCAAGCCGCACGTAAACGTCGGCACCATCGGCCACGTTGACCACGGCAAGACAACGCTGACGGCGGCGCTGACGAAGGTAATGGCGGAGAAGCACGGTGGCG
>JALSHD010000069.1 GCA_026982395.1 Chromatiales bacterium
CAGGACGGTCGGGGCAAAAGGAATCAGCTGTCGCGTAGGCGAGTCGATTTTTGACAGGGAGGTCAAAAATCTATCACGAGGTAGCGACACTATCGTCAATGGAGAAATCCAGAAAATGTCCGATATATTTACAGCGTCGTGCAGAACTGTTGAGAGTGGAGTCAGGCATATTGTTTCAGAAAAATCATTCTGGATGGCTGGAGTCTGGGTTGACCCATCCTCATTGAGTCACGGATAATCTATAAGCAATCAGGACAATTGACAGGACACCATTGTCACTGGTTATCTTCCCTATATCCCTGCCCGATAACTTTGTTGTTTTCCATAACCATAATTCACAACAGATGAATCTATCTCTTTCACTAAAAAAAGCCTGGTACGGACTTATATTGCTTACAAGTTTTATACCTGTAGCCGTGCTGTTGCTGTGGGGCGGTTCTTTCTATTATGGACTGCTGCTGGACAAGGCATTGCAGCAGGAAGAGTATTTCAGAAAGCTGAGCACTGACCATGTCAATCAGGAGGTATCACGTCTTCTGACCCTGCTGCAAAACAAAGGAGACCCCATGGCCTACACTCTGACACCGGGCCGCAACAGGGACCAGCAGCTGCTTGATGAACTATTCAGCAAAATGATGAGCCGGGAGTCTGCGCTGAATACCCTGCTGTTGCTGGAACCAAACGGACAGATCATTGCCGCACTGGAACGCCATGATCCTTACGCGGGGCTCCCTGTAAACAGACCTTCCCTGCTGGGACACTGGCGAACCGATTTTGACACCCCTCCCCCGGAACTTTCCGTTCCTCTCGGTGGGAAACCCTATATTGGCCCGGTCAGGCACCACTATGAAGGTTCACTTTTCTCGATGGCTGTTCCTGTTGGACCACCGAAACAACCTCTGGCCGTTCTGCTGGCAGACATAGACGCCTATGCACTATGGAAACCATTGGTCAGGCACCTGGACGATGTTAATGCCTATCAGGTTACCAGCTACCTGGTAGACAAAGAGGGTTATCTGCTCAATTCCGGTAACGGCATCACCACCAAAGAAAACAGGAAAATCGCGTCATTGCCCATTGTTGAGGCATTCATGGCAGGCCGTGAATGGCCATCAATCCGGGTTTATCAAGGGCTGCTGGGCAAACCGGTCTACGGAATCATGGTCACCGTAGATGATATGAATTGGGGAATTGTTGTCGAAGTGGAGCAGGAACAGATAGTAGAACCCATTCGTACCAACATGCTCAAGATGCTGGCTGGAGTTACCGCCGTTGTCATGCCATTTGTCTGGCTCGGCCTGATACTGGTATACCGAATCAACAAACCCATCAGGGAACTCTCTGCCGACTTTGCCCGGGTGGGCAAACAGGACTACCGCCCCTCCAAAGTATCTTCATCGCTAAAAGAACTAAAGGCATTGGTGGCCGGATTTAATCACATGGTCACGGAAATCGACAAGTCTCAGCGCGATCTCAAGCAAGCAGCCGTGGTATTTGAAGGCACTTCGGAAGGAATCATTATCACCAACTCACAGCATCGGATTATTGCCGTCAACAGCGCATTCACCCATATCACCGGATACACGCAGAAAGAGGTTCTTGGAAGAAACCCGTCAATCCTGCAATCAGGACGCCATGATCAGGCTTTTTTCCAAACCATGTGGCGCTCGTTGAAAGAGACTGGGCAGTGGCAGGGAGAGCTCTGGAACCGGCGCAAAAACGGGGAAATCTATCCTGAGCTGCTGACCGTCAACGTAGTAAAAGATAAAGATGGCCAGACCACCCATCACGTGGGAATATTCAGCGACATCAGCCGGATCAAGGAGACCGAACACAAACTTGCACACCTGGCCCACCATGATCCCCTGACCGAACTCCCCAACCGACTGCTGTTTCACGACCGGCTGGAACAGGCGCTACTGCGTGCCCAGCGAGAAGGAACCCAGGCAGCCATTCTGTTTCTCGATCTGGATCGTTTCAAAAACATCAATGACTCCATGGGGCATGCAAAAGGAGATCTGCTTTTGCAACAGGTAGCAGATCGCCTGAAGGAGGCCATGCGCGCTGAAGATACCGTTGCCCGCCTTGGGGGTGACGAGTTTGTACTGATTGTTGAGGCGTTAAAAGACCAAGAAGATGCCGCTGCAGTCGCAAAACATATTCTTACCCAGTTCACTCAACCATTTTGCCTGGACAGTCAGGAAGTATTTATTGATGCCAGTGCAGGTATCAGCCTTTATCCCAAAGACGGAGAAGATGTCCAGACACTGGTGCGTAATGCTGATACCGCCATGTATCGCGCAAAAGCAGAGGGACGTAACAACTACCAGTTTTACACTTCCGACCTGACAACCGAAGCAACTGAACGCTTAACGCTGGAAAACCAACTGCGACGCGCCCTTGATCGGGAAGAGTTTGAACTTTACTACCAGCCCCAGTTTTCTCTCAAAAACGGCGGCACTCTGGACGGAGTGGAAGCGCTCATCCGCTGGCAACAATCGGAACAGGGGCTGATCCTGCCGGACAGATTCATCCCCGTAGCAGAGGAGACCGGATTGATCGTACCTATTGGCGAATGGGTACTGCGCACCGCCTGCACCCAACATCAAGCATGGGTCAAGGCTGGCTACAAACCGATCAGGATGGCTGTCAACCTCTCTACGCGTCAATTCCATACCCCGGGGCTGGCCAAACTGATTGCGGCCATCCTCGAAGAGACCGGGATGCCCCCTTCGTATCTGGAACTGGAGCTGACCGAAAGTATTATCATGCGGGACACGGAAACCACCATAAAAATGCTGCACGAGCTGAGCGACATGGGGATCGCCCTCTCTATTGATGATTTTGGAACCGGCTATTCATCCCTCAGCTATATGAAACGCTTCCCCATCAACCGGCTGAAAATTGATCAGTCATTCGTACGCGATATCAGCAGTGGAAAAATAGAGGCAGAGATGATTATTCCCATAATTGCACTGGGCCACAGCATGAAACTTCAAGTACTCGCTGAGGGGGTAGAGGTTGAAGAACAACTGCGCTATCTGAAAGAACAGGGCTGCGATGAAGTACAGGGCTATCTATACAGCCGTCCCGTACCTGCTGATGAACTGACAGAATTCCTTGAACGGGAATCGAACTGAGAACCAAGAAAAAAATGAAAATATGGCGGCGCAAAGACATCTTACACTAAATGGTGCTGACTATCGGCAACGCTATTCCGGTTGATTCCGACTGCTGGAACGCAATAACCGACAACAGGTAAGCGCCGTTGACATACGGATTTTCGCAGCCACCGTTATCAGTATCTGGCGTTCTGATGCCCTCAATCCACACAGGGACTTGACTTTGCCAGGCAGCCCCTTGTCTTGTGCGCACTTTTGGCGTACACTCTATGAATTAATTGGAGATATTCCCATGGCCAATGCAGAAACCGTCAAACAAGAGCGCATGCACATCCGCCTCGACGCCCTCTCCAAGCAGAAGCTGGAACGGGCGGCCACCTATGCCCACAAGAGTCTGTCGGAGTTCGTGCTCGGCCAGGCCCTGACTGCGGCCGACCAAGTCAT
>JALSHD010000070.1 GCA_026982395.1 Chromatiales bacterium
CGCAGCAGCAGATCCCCCAGAAAGAGGGTCACCAGCAGAATAATCAATACGGAAACAGCAACCTGATTGATCGTCTTGCGGCGCTGGACGCGATCATCACCCGCTGTCATGGTAATGAACAGCGGAATCGCCCCAAACGGATTCACAATCGCCAGCAACCCGACAAATATCTTTATGTATTCCGCGTAATCCAGCATGGTTTCCATTTCCGATAGCTCCCTGGCAAGGATAGCCTATTCACGGCGAGAGAACAGGCCACTGCTGAACAACAGCTCCGCCACTATCACGCCAATGCAGATAAAGGCCAGCTTGATCAGGCTGGCCATATCGCTCTGCCAGAGATAGACCAACAGCGCCGCAAGCGATGCCAGGGAGAGCAGCAGGCCGCAAAGGGTGGTCACGACTCCAATGCCTGTCTGCTTGCGCAGACGCAGTGCCGAGAGATTGATGGCCGCAAAGATCGACAGGAAGGTGGCACTGGCAAACGAGGAGATCAGCGTCAGATCGCTGGTATTGACGAATACCAGGGTAATGGCAGTGATGATCAACAGACTAACCCAGGGAATATTGTTCTGCTTGCGCCGAAAACCGAACGCCCTGGGCAGCGCCCGGCTGCTTGCCATCACGCTTCCCAAACGGGCGGTGCCAAACATGGTAGCGTTGATTGCCGAAGCGGTAGAGAACAGCGCTGCCAGACCGATGAGCAGAAACCCGGCCTCCCCCAGGAACGGTTTGGCCGCCACCGCCAATGCATACTCTTTATAACGCAATACCTGCTCCGGAAGCAGATTCCCCACCGCTACCAGCGACACCGTAATATAGATAATGATAGTGATAACGATAGACCACATAATCGCACGTGTCAGGTTGCGCTGTGGATCCTCCATCTCATTTACAGCATTGGGGATCAGCTCGAATCCCTCATAGGCGACGAAGATCAATGCCGCCGCCATCAGCACCCGTTGCTCCCCGTGATTGAACACCGGAAACAGGTGATCCGGTTTGATGTTCACCAGGCCGATTACCGCGAACAGAAGCAGGATCAGTACCTTGGCAGTCACAATCAACAGCTCTGTGTTACCTGTCTCGCGCACACCGTAGAGATTGATGCCGAGGAACAGCAGCAACACAAATGACGCCAGCAGATGGTGCATGGCCGGATTGCCATCTCCCCCGAGCAGTGCCGTGCCGTAGACCCCGAAGGTGAAGGCATACAGCCCCATGGTTCCGATATAACCTGCCAACAGCAGCCAGCCGCCGACTCTGGCAACGTAGCGGGGTTTGAACGCCTTTTCCAGGTAGGTAAAACTGCCCCCGTCGGAATGAAAAACCAGACCCAGACGGGCATAGGAGTAGCCGGTCAGCAGAGCAATCACACCACCCAGAGCGAATGCCACTGGAGCGGCATGGCCGGCCTGGGCGATTGCCAGACCCAGTACCGAGAATATCCCGCCCCCCACCATGCCCCCTACGCCCATGGCAATCATCTGTTTCAGATCGAGTCTGGCGGGTGTTTTATTCATGAGGGCACCTCAAACCGATTATTTTTCGTAACGACTCACTCTACCGAAGCGCATAAGGTAACTGTTTATCCCATGAAGAACATGAAGACTTTCGCCGGACAAAGCTGACAGGCGAATTTTCGGCACACCGGAACCAGATGCCTTATGAACATCCATGGCTGCACCAGTGCCCGGATGTGCTGGCTCACTATATCTCTTTAACTTTTTATATCCTTCATGGTACAGATAGTTCCTGATTTTCTGTGATGACAGGGCAACGGTATGCCAGCATACCGTTGCCCCATTTTACATGGATTATTTAAACCATTTCACAACATGCTCCCAATACGATTCAATCTCTTTTTTGACTTTTTCCAGTTCACCACTGGGGTGATTTTTACTTGCCAGAGAGTCGATCAGCTTGTCGATTTTATGATGCAGTTCGCGCACCTCTTTTGCACGGCTCTCACCGGTAATTTGCTCATATTTTTTCAGATCATCAGAGGCCAGCTTCAACGTGGCACGAGCAGCCGCCCCCTTGCCTTCACTGATCTCCAGCTCCGCCAGTTTTAGATTGTCTGCCGCTTCAAGCAAGGGTAACTCAACTTCGTCAAACTCAAATATCACCCCTTCACTCTGCAAAACACCCAGAGCCGCATCCGCTGCATCAGCCTTGTCTTTATCCAGCTCGGTTTTGGCCAGCGCCAGCGCGTCTGCAGCAAGGGTAACATTAAGTTTCATACTCGAGCGGCGCCACATGGAGAACTCCTCCGCCACCGGAGAGAACTTTTTTCTACCCATTTTTGCTGCATGTTTGCGCTGTTTCATCCGGGCAGCCATATGGGATTTTTTCTTGGCCTGGACTACCGGCACTACCACATCCTCGATATATTGCTCATTGAATACCGGCACGTAATCATCGCTTACCTCCTCTTCGCTGCGGTAGACCGTATCACCGGACTTGATCTCGGTGGTAACCTTGTACTTGGGTAGCGTGCGCTCGATCAGCTTGACCAGTGTCAGTCCCTGATTAATCTCTTTCAAAGCTGTTTTCTTGTCTTTCCTTGCTATTGCTTCGCGGGCCTTGTCGGTATGCAGCAGAATTCTACCCGCCGCCAGCGATACCGCTCGATATTCGTCTGCAGATAATGTGGTAACCGGTTTTATGTCGGTATTTGCTGTGATACGCGGGGTATCACCAGCCTGGGCTGCCGCCCCCATCACAAACAGGGTTGCCAGCAGAACAACGTTCAACTGCTTTGCTCTTGCACGGTTGGTTTTCCTGAACATAACTAATCTCCTCGGATAACATATCCATTGAATACAGTCCGGCAATGGTTACAACGCCTTGCCTGCGTCAATAGTAGGTAACCCTTCCCACCGAGGTCTGTAACCTGAGTTACATCCACCATCTCACAACTGCGGCGCCAACAATCTCGCAAGGCCTTCACCCAACTCCCCCGCTTCATTCACTTCTGAAACACCCTTATTGCATCCGCTCATCAGGCCCTTCATCCACTCCTCAATCTGCTGGATTTCCGGTTGGCTATAGACCAACACGGCCACCTCATAGTTAAGCAGCAGGCTGCGCATATCCGTATTGGCCGAGCCCAGAATTGCCAGCTCATCGTCCACCAGCACCGCTTTGGCATGTACCATGCCGCGTTCATATAGCAACACCGTGCCACCTTCCTGCTGAATCTCACGCAGGTAACTGCGGCCGGCAATATCCGCCAGACGGTGATTCGATTTCTGTGGGACCACGATCCGCACATCGACTCCCCGGTGAACTGCAAGGATTATGGCCCGGCACAGCGCCTCATCGGGGATAAAATAGGGGGTAATCAGCCACAGGTGCCGTTTGGCGGAAAATATCACCGTCAGCAGGGCATCATAGAGCGTATCACCGGGCATATCCGGCCCTGATGGCAACACCTGAAGCCAGGCTTTCCCGACATTCGATCGAACTGAACTGTCTCTCTCGGGATGGTTGCTGGAAACCTCATTGCTGG
>JALSHD010000071.1 GCA_026982395.1 Chromatiales bacterium
CCAGGGCATCCTCTCCCCCTACCTCAACTTCCACCGCCCCTGCTTCTTCCCCACCGAGGAAATTGATGCCAGGGGACGCCTCAAAAAACGCTACTGCTATGAGGACATGATGACACCTTACGACAAGCTCAAGTCTCTGCCCAACGCCGAGCAATACCTCAGGCCCGGCATCAGCTTCGAACAATTGGATGCCATCGCGTATGCCATGAGCGATAATGAGGTCGCCCAGCGCCTCAATCACGCCCGGGCTGAATTGTTCCGTTCCATCAACAAAGCCCAGAACCCGGCCGCCTGAGGGACTCAGGAATCACCGGCCCTTCAGGCTCATTTCTGGATTGGAAAGGACTAGCTGGAGAAACAGCGAGCGAGCTACCCTTAACCCGATCTGCCCGGTTTTCATGTTATAAAAATCCCCTTGACCCCCAGAATTCCCGCGCTGACCAGAGTCCCGATTGCCAATTCATTCCAGCGATCACGCTTTTCTATGTTGATGAATTCGCAGCCGTAGAAAAGTATTCCCAGATAGAACAGTAGTGCTATGTTGGCGTAGCCACCCATTGGGGTTTGGGACAAAATCAACAGTGATATACCAGCAAAAACCAGTAGATAATCCATTGTTGTGGTGAAAAACTCTATTTTTCTGCGACGTGGGGAGAATATCATTGCGGTTACAAGGCCAATCACCAGAACAACAAAAAAACCAACATCCGCTACCCTTGCCCAGACTCCATGTACTGGCGGATAGGTAACTTGGAGATAGACAACCGTAGCGGCAACAACATAAACAAAAGCCCTGTGAACGATGGAATGGGGAACATCATTGAGGATCAATTCAAGTATCATCGCAATGAAAACGAATGCTGCCAGAATACCGATATCACGAGGAACCACCTCAAAAGCCAGACTCGCCACCACAAGATAGACCGGTACACCAAACTCAATCATCCTGCGCGGCAACCAGACCAGTACACCGGGATTGTGATACGCCAGATCCGTTGCCCGGCGCTCCCCGGCGCGGCGTTCCACAATTTTTTGCTGCCAGCTCTCCGTTCTTCTCCAGCCGGAGAGGTATATCCGGCGCAGGCCCATCACCAATCCTGCGCACAGAATAGTGTATACCACCAGAATAACAATATCATTGGTGTACGCCAGCATCCCCCCCATGAACACAAACAGGGTCTGCAGCAGATACATAATCCCCACCGAACCCCGCTGTGAAAAACCGAGATCCAGTATAAGATGGTGAAAATGCTCTTTGGAAGGCTCAAACATGCTTACGCCACGGCGTTTTCGCTTGAGCATCACTACCAGCAAATCGGCAATGGGGAGTCCCAGCAACAGCAGTACCGCGGCAGGGTGAATTGATGTCTCAGGATTCTGGGTTAACATTATTACCAGAAAGCCCATCGTAAAACCGATAAACTGACTGCCGCTGTCACCCATGAAAACATTTGCGGGATGCGTATTATAACGGAGAAATCCCAATATTCCACCAACAACGGCAACTGCAATCATGGCAACTTCCATACCACCATCCAGATAGGAAAGCAGTCCGATAGCCCCCAGTGAAAGAAGCGCCTCCCCCCCCGCAAGCCCATCCAGTCCATCCGATGTATTCAGTGCGTTCGTCATCCCTACAACAGCAAAAATAGCAAACGGAATCGATAGATAGGCCGGTAACAGGAAATTGTCACCGAACAGGGGAAGCCTCGAAATCTCCATTCCCCCCCAAACCGCCAGCGGAACAATAGCAAGTAATTGACCTGCAAATTTCACTTTCGGCGACAGATGATGGCGATCATCGAGCGATCCAAACACCAGCAGAGTAATCGCACCAAAAAGATAGCAGATCACCATTGGTGTCATCGGAAGCCAGATCAAGACTGTCACCACCATGCCCAGCACGATGCCCCATCCACCAACACGGGGAGTCGGGATAACGTGAACCCGCCGATCATCCGGATAATCGATCATCCCTAACCGGGGTGCCAGACGCATCATCACAGGAATAGTAATGATGCTGACAGCAACGGACACAAAAAGAATCAAGAAATATTTCATGGCAGACCCGCCCGGCTGCGGAGTCCAGGCTGTTATGAATTAATATTTTTGCCTATAATAATTGGCGGCACAAACTTGCTCGTATATCCCGGTGAATCTGTGTGAGAGTTTTTCACAAGTCACCGGATAAAAAAACCACGTCAATAGCTATAATAACTGTAGTAACCTCTGGTTCCTTCCTGTGACTTGTTCAGCACCGCACCAATATAGTTCATGTTTTGCAATAGCTCGCGGGAATGAGCGATATCCTCTTCTTTACTCTTTCCCTCCTCAACTACCAACATCGTTGCCTCGACATAGGGTGCAAATGACAAAACATCGGCAACTGCCAGCATGGGAGGAAGATCAAACAGTATATAGCGGGAGTGATAGCGTTGCTTCAGCTCCCTGACCAACTCCTCCATCTGTGGAGAGGCAAGCAGTTCCGAGGAATTGCTGCGCGGCTTGCCGGCAGGAAGCAGCACAAATCGCCCAATACCGGGATTGATCAGGATTTTTTCCAGGGGAACGCCTCGGGTAAGAAAATCACTAAGCCCATACTTTGGTTCGAGGCCCAGGTAGCTGTGCAAGGAGGGGCGGCGCATATCGGCATCCACCAGCAGCACTGTCTTGTTCACCTCCATGGCAATACTGAGCGCCAGGTTGAGCGAGGTCAGACTTTTTCCCGCTCCTGGTGACGGACTGCTGATAGCCAGCGTGTTGGCATTATCCATCTCCCGCAAGCGCTGCAACACACGGGTTCGCAAAAGCTTGTACGCATTGACCCATGGCTCATCCGGTGATCCGGCAATAACACGATTTGCCCGCAATACCTCCTGCGGAACCTTGACCACCCTGGTCTGGGTGTAGGTCAGGGTACAGCGTTGAACAGATGGCTCAATCCGGCTGCCGACCATTCCCGGTTTTTTTTTCGCTATGACCTGCGCCTTTTGCTGATATGACATTTTTTCTTCAGAAGAATCGTCTGCAACCGAGTCCTGCAAAGCCTCTTTCAGCAACTGCTCAATATGTTCTGTGCCCAATTTATCCACCTGACCTGTCTTTTACATGCCGATATTGCGCATTATCGTAAACCATATCACGTCCAGAGGTTTCCATAAAACATGGACAGCAACAATAAACATTAACGCCCCGATAGCTATCGAGCTGGCAACTATTATTTTGATTTTCCGCTGCCGCTGAAAGTCCTGTTCGGTCTCGATATAGGGAATAACGGATAATGGGGGTTCTTTCAGGACAGTAGCAAGCTGATGGCGACCAAATATGCCTTTATTCATGGTTTCTGCAATCGCAGCATAACCGATCCCGGCAGCCACCGAAAACACCAGCCCCAAAAAGATGATAGCAAACCGGTTGGGTTTAATCGGGCGCTCAGGAAGCAAAGCAGGTTCAATCAGGGAAAAACGCTCGGCTTTGCTCTCTTTCTCCAGTTCCTGGGAGAGTCT
>JALSHD010000072.1 GCA_026982395.1 Chromatiales bacterium
GAGCGTAGTATGGGATGAGGCGGAAAACCGGCTGCACAGCCAGAAGGCGTTGCTGGAGCTGTTACTGGCCAATTAAAAAACTTGTGCACCGACTCGATATTGACACGCATTAATTTTTCTTCTATACGATTAAAAAAAGCGTGGAAAATTGAGGATTCAGGGATGAAAAGAATGTCACTTCACTTAAAATCATACTGGTTTTTTGTTTAGGTTGTTCCCCAGAATTATATGCCAGTCCTGGGCCTGATGGGAAGCCTCACGTAGTTCAAGTGCCTGTTCCATATGCGCCATATGTAAGCAGCCGATAGTGTAATGATCCCTCTTCTAAAGGCTCCTTTTCCTGCTTGAGTATAAAACGGGGGGATTCCTCCGGATTGCGCACTCAATCCTGATACTGAACGCATTGAATCCCCTGCTCTTAATGGCAGGATGAGCAGCGGATTCTGTGAGGCCTTTGACCATTGGAGCCAGGAGGAGAAAAAAAGAATCTTGACCTCAGAAGCAGTGGAGACCGGGGGGGCACGGAAGAAATGGCAGTGACAACTATGCGCCAAGAATCATATATAACAGAATGCCAAAACAGCGATAAGCAAGACTGGAGATTGATATGAAAAAATCCAGCTTTGTCGTATTTTTATTTATTTTAATCTCAATGTCTGGCACTGTATTCTTCTATGAAAAAAACGTTAATAATCAGCACGAGGATCGATATAACCGGGAACAGGAAACTGCCAGCTCTCCAGTACAACAACAGATATTCCTTTCCCAAAAAGAGCTGATTGATAAAGTAAAGAACTATTACGATATCAGACCGGACAAGCAGTACGAGGACAATCTCGGAGATAAAAACCTCTCTGTCAGAAAATTTCTGGATAAAGTAAACCAGCTATTTCGGGAAGGCTGGGAAAATCGGGGCTTTCTCGAGATTGATATGCTGACGCAACGCTTTATAGCATCACCGGAGATTTCAAGAACGGAAAAAGTATATGCCTTGTGGTCAGCCGCGGCCAATGCTGAAACAAATTTTCAGTATCGTTATTTCATTGATTCACTCTCTTCACTTAGTCCGGTAGAGTTGACGGATGAAATAGTTGCTGGCTACTATTCTACGGACTCAACGGAACGGAAAGTTGGTTTGTTGCGTCTCATGGGAACCATACCGGGCGCGATGAACCCATCAGTACAAACCGAAGATCAAATTCAGTACATTAACGATCAAATGGCCAAAGTCCGTTCTGTAATCGAGAATGATATACAGGCAACTGATAACAGCTTGCTATTTGAGGAACTTGTCTATTTGTATCCGAATTTTTCTCCCGATAGCGAAACTGTTTCTCTGTTTAAGAAGCTGTTTAACAGTAAAAATCTGGTACTTAATAAGGAAGAGAAACTGGATATCATGGTTGACGTATCTTTTGGAACCCATAAAATGCAAAATGCCTTTATTCCTCAGCTTCTTGAAGAAATATCCAGTCTCGGGAGTGAGGATACAGAGGCTGATAATATTCATCATCCTTCGGGAGAGCGATTTGTTGCATTGTTAGCTAACGCCCCAAAAGAGGGAATCAGCACAAAGGTCATCCCTGATATCAAAAAATTTATTGAAGAAATGGAACCCAACGAGTTAGAGATTGTAGATGAGCCCATGAAGTATGGAAATTGGGTAAAATCCTTTCTGAAATATGGTGATAAGCTGTTGGAAGATGAAGCCACAGCCATGACAGATTTTATATTTGGTCTTGATGATCCGGTTCGTGCAGCTGCGCTTGTTTCCGTGGCAAATGAAGAAATTTTATTGAAAACCATACACGACGAACGCTTGCCATCTTTTCTGGATGGATTGCAATCAGCCTTGCAAAACCAAAACTCCATTTCCGCTTCCGGGCACGAATTGATCCGGGAAGAGCTGGATATGCTCTTGGAGATCCCTATTCCTGAAAAATAGTTCCAAGGACTCTAACCATCAGCGTTCATGGCAAGACTCCAGATATATCCAGAATAGGCTTGGGAAAGCCATGCAAGCAATCATCGAAGGATCGCAGACATGCCCGCCGTACCCACGCCATTCTGTTGCTGCTGCACGAAAGCTACAGCACTACCTTGTCGCAAATCAGTACACAGCGATTGAAGGACAGACGACAGCAGAAGCCGGTTTTCTTTTACTCTCTCTTCCTATTTCCGTTTACTGCGCCGCAGACGCGACAGCAGGCGGCGCGCCATTTCGCCGAACATCTCGGTCTGGGTCGGGTGCGGGTGAATCGCCTGGGCCACCTGCTCCAGGGTCATTTTTCCGGACACCATCATCACCCCTTCGCCGATGAGCGTATCGGCATGATCGGCCAGGAAGTGCACCCCGACGATGCGGTGGCTCGCCTTGTCCGCCACAATCTTGATCATGCCGTGGGTTTCGTTGGTGATCATCGCCTTGGCGTCGATGCTCATCGGCATCTTCACCTCCACGGCGTCGATTCCCCGGGCCTTCGCCTGCTCCACTGACAGACCGACGAAGGCGGCCTCGGGACGGGTGAAGATCACGCCGCAATCCATATCCTGATCATATTTCATATCCTCGCCCAGCAGAGTGGCTGCAGCTACCCGGCCCTGCTGTCCGGCGGTGTGGGCGAGCATCAGGCCACCGATTACGTCGCCAACGGCAAAGATGTGCGCGACGCTGGTGCGACAGCGGCTGTCCGCCTTGATAACGCCATTCTCCACCACTACCCCGGCGGCCTCCAGCCGCAACGGCTCCAGCACGGGCCGCTTGCCGGTAGCCATCAGTACCCTGTCACACGACTGGTCGTGACGTTTCCCGGAGGCATCCTCGAAGCTCACCGTCATGCTACCCGGCTTGCCGCTGATCTCTACCACCTTTACCGCGGTGTGGATGGTCAGGTTGGGGTCGTCGTTGAGTACCGCAGTGAGGTGTTTGGCAATCTCCGGTTCCACCTCGGCGAGGATGCGTTCCTGCCCTTCCAGCAACGTGACGCCGGTGCCGAAGTCCTGGAAGATCTGGGCCATCTCCATGCCAATGGCGCCGCCACCGATCACGGTCATGGTTTCGGGTACGCCATCCAGACTCCAGACTGTATCGGAGGTAAGGACGCCGCCGCTCTCCAGCCCCTCTGCCGCTCCGGGGATCGGGGGCACGAAGGGGGGAGCGCCGGTGGCGATGACCGCCGCGCCGAAGGTGATGGATTCACCCTGCGAACCATCTCCCGGCGCGGCGCGCTCGTGGGGGTTGCTGGAGTTTCCTGACCTGTCCACGAACACCGTATGCTCGTCCTCGAAGCGGGCGAAGCCCTGGATCACCTTGATCTTGACCCCGGTATCGGTCTTCAGCGCCATCTCACCGCGCGTCTCCAGCACATGGCGGCGGGTCTTCTCCAGTTTCTCCCAGTTGAGGGTGGCGCCGGTGGTGCCCTCGACACCCAGGTGCTCGTCATGGGCGCGATCACGGATCCGGTCGGCCGCCGCACGCCATGCCTTGGAGGGGATGCAGCC
>JALSHD010000073.1 GCA_026982395.1 Chromatiales bacterium
CGCCTTGCAGACCTTTTAAAAAGAGCAAAAGGTCTGCAAGGCGCGGCTGCGCGATATCTGCCGCTATGTCAAGTTATTGGTGGAATATTTTTCTTTTTTCTCCGTTGAGACTCTAAACTCTAGTCATTAATAACAAAGTATTCAATCAGCAGGTTACAAGCAGACTTGGAGAGAGATTATTTCATCCTACCCCGGCTCTCACAGGCAGGGTAAGGAATATTTTTTACGCTTCCAAGAAATTCTCTCTTATCGTGGCATATAGTGATATGCCGTATTTCGTAGCCACATCGATCCTTTCTGCCGTTATGCTCCAGAATTTCGCAACCCCATGAAATCCTGTGACAAAGACAAGGCACCGATAAGCTGAATCGCCTAACTGTAACAGAATAATCTAACGAAACAAGCCTATAACGCGCAAGTTGAGGGTTTTTTCAGCCCGCAATGCAAAATCCGTGAATTCTATGCCTCAGGTAGCGAGGTTGTGTTTGCCCAGCGTCTGATGTGTGATCTTCCAGCAGTTGTGGATTTTGGCGTTGCGGGAAAAATCCTTTGGCAGGGTCGCTTGGGTTATCTCCTCGATATTCAATCCCTCCAGTGCTGCCCGATCCATTTTGAACCGGCGGAAGTTGTTGGAGAAGATCAGGATGCCGTCAGGGGTGAGCAGGCGGGCGGTGTTGCGAATGAGTTGCACATGATCGCGCTGGATATCGAATGTCTTTTCCATCCGTTTCGAGGTTGAGAAGGTGGGCGGATCGAGGAAGATCAGGCCGTAACGGTGCCAAACGGTTTCAGCCTGCTGCTCCAGCCAGTCGAGGCAGTCCGCCTGTATGAAGGTGTGGTTGTCACCGCTGAAGCCGTTGAGCGCCATGTTGCGCCGGGCCCAGTCAAGATAGGTTCTGGACATGTCCACAGTGGTGGTGGCCCTGGCTCCCCCTTTGGCTGCATAGACAGTGGCGCTGCCGGTGTAGGCAAACAGGTTCAGCATTCGCCGGCCGGGGGCCAGTTCAGCAATCAGGGCACGGGTGAGACGGTGGTCAAGAAACAGGCCGGTGTCCAGATAGTCGGTCAGATTGACCAGGAATTTGCAGCCCCCTTCCGCCACTTCCAGAAAGTTTTTCTCCTCCGCCTGCCGTTCATATTGCGCCTTGCCTTTTTGGCGGCTGCGAACCTTGAAGTGGATCCGCTGCATCGGCACATCCAGCAACTCCGGCAGCGCAGCCAGTGCTTCATACAGCCGGGTCTGCGCCTTGTTGGAATCGATGCTCTTTGGTGCCTGGTACTCCTGCACGTGAACCGACAGCTCCTCTCCTCCATAGAGGTCAATGGCCAGGGCGTATTCAGGCATGTCGGCGTCGTAGATGCGGTAACAGGTTATCCCCTCACGGCGCGCCCAGCGGCCCAGCTCGCGGAGATTCTTACGCAACCGGTTGGCAAACATCTGCGCACCCTCACTGAGCTGCTCCACCGCTGCAGGGCGGGGCATCACCATGCCGCCGGAGATAACCGGGCGTTCAATGAACCACTCCTGCTGCAGCTCGAAGCGCAACAGCTTGCAGGGGATTGCGCCGTTGTAAAAAGCGTACTGTTTGCGGGCGCGCAGCCCCATGCGCCTGGTCAGATCGGGATTACCGGTAAACACCGCCGCCTGCCAGCCAACAAATCCCTGCTTGAGCCGGTCGGCAAGGTCGGCATACAGACCGGCCAGCGCCTCCACTTCGCCGAGACGTTCACCGTAGGGCGGGTTGACAATGACCAGGCCGGGTTTGGCGGCTTCGGGAGGTTGCAGGGTTGCCAGATCGCGCCGCTCGATATGAATAACCCCATGCAGGCCAGTCGCCTCCACATTGGCAATGGCAGCACGAACCGCGCTCCGATCGGTGTCATAGCCGATAATGCGGGAAACTCTGCCTGCTCCCTGTTCCCGTCGTTGACGGGCCTCTTTCAACAGCTGTTCCCACAATACCGGGTCATGTTTTTTCCAGCCGGAAAAACCAAAGCGGGCATGCTGAAGACCGGGAGCAACATTCCCCGCCATCAGCGCCGCCTCGATGGGCAACGTACCGGAACCACTCATGGGGTCGAGCAGCGTCCCTCCCCTTTGCGCCATCTCCGGCCACCCGGCGCGGATCAGTATGGCGGCGGCCAGATTCTCTTTCAGCGGCGCCTCGACACTCTGCTGCCGGTAACCGCGGCGGTGCAGGCTGTCACCGGAGAGGTCCAGACTTACGCTCGCTTCGTCCCGGTGCAGGTGAACATTGATGCGCAGATCGGGATGCCGGGTATCCACCGAGGGGCGTTCACCCGTGCGTTCGCGAAACTGATCCACGATGGCATCCTTGACCTTCAGCGCACCATAATGGCTGTGGGTTATGGAGGAGCGTGGTGAGGTATTGAAATCGACCGCCAAAGAGCCCTGTGATGCAAGGTGCGCTGACCAGTCGATCCTCTGGATACCTTCATATAGCTGCTCGGGAGTAGCGGCGGGAAAACGGGAGAGCTGCAACAGAATCCGGCTGGCACAACGTGACCACAAGCAGGCCCGGTAGGCTGTCTCCAGAGAGCCCCGGAAAATCACTCCGGCGGGCTGCTCCTTGAGATCAGTTGCCCCCAGAGTGGCAAGTTCATCCATCAGCAGAGAGGCAACTCCCTTCGGGGCGGTGGCAAATAACGGCAGGAGTGAGTCCATGGCCGCTAGTTTACAATATTACTCCTGCCCGCAGCAGCCGGTTGCTAAAAGGTCACTAAAAAAAAGTGGCCAAATAGGGTAAAATATGCGGTTTTCGTTGAACCAGGATCCAGATGCCCGGCTCTGTGACAGCCTCCTCCTATACATTTCAGAAGCGCGTTATCGTTGGCCTGTCCGGCGGCGTGGACTCCTCCGTGGCCGCAACGCTGCTGCTCGAACAGGGCTACCGGGTGGATGGTGTGTTCATGAAAAACTGGGAAGATGATGACAGTGACGGCTACTGCCCGGCCGAGCAGGATTTTCAGGACGCGAAAAGCGTTTGCGAGCAACTTGGCGTTTCGCTGCAAGCGGTCAACTTTTCCCGGGCCTACCGGGACAACGTGTTCCACTATTTTCTGGAAGAGTACCGTGCCGGCCGCACACCCAATCCGGACATACTGTGTAACAGGGAGATCAAGTTCAAGGTGTTTCTGAAGCACGCGCTGGATCGGGGGGCTGAGCTGATCGCCACCGGACATTACGCCCGCGTTGCAGAAAAGGACGGGCGTTTTCAACTGCTGAAGGCACGGGATCAAAACAAGGATCAGACCTATTTTCTCTACACGCTGGGACAGCAGCAGCTCTCCAGAACGCTGTTTCCACTGGGAGAGCTGGAGAAGAGTGAAGTACGCGCCATCGCCGCAAAAAACGGTCTGGTGACCCACGCCAAAAAGGACAGCACCGGGATCTGCTTCATCGGTGAGCGCAATTTCCGGGAGTTTCTGAGCCGTTACCTCCCGGCCCGGCCCGGCGAGATGCGTACGCCGGATGG
>JALSHD010000074.1 GCA_026982395.1 Chromatiales bacterium
TTTTACTCCCGCGGAAGGGGATGCAAACGAGCTGCGGATCTATGTCTCGGAGAAACTCAACGAGCGTTACTATGGTGACCTGCAGGGGCTGAACAAGGATTGGGCCCGCAAGCAGTTTGGCGAGCAGCGGGTGCATCTCTGGCGGCGCAGCTATGACACTCCGCCACCCAATGGTGAGAGCCTGGAGATGACAGCGCAGAGAACCATTCCCTACTATCGGGAAAAGATTGTTCCCCATCTGCGCAAGGGCGAGCGGGTGCTGGTCTCCGCACATGGAAACTCCCTGCGCTCCATCGTGATGCATATCGAGCAGATGACGCCACAGCAGATCATATCCTATGAACTGGAGACCGGCAGTCCGCATCTGTATGAGTTCGACAATGAACTGCGGTTGATTGCAAAGCGGGTTTTCTCCGTATCGGGAAACGATCCTGAATGCGTGGAGAATCGGCAATGACTAAACCTGTGACGGTGACGGAATCATCTATCCACGGTCTCAGCTCTGAAGAGGCGGCGAAACGTCTGCAGCAGTATGGGCCCAATGCACTGGAAGAGAAAAAGCACTCGGCAATTTTGCGCCTGCTGAGTTATTTCTGGGGGCCTATTCCCTGGATGATTGAGATAGCGGCCGTCCTCTCCGCCCTGGTTCAGCACTGGGACGATTTCTGGATCATCGTCGCACTGTTGGTGTTCAATGCCGGCGTCGGATTCTGGCAGGAGTTTACCGCCGGCAACGCGGTGGAAGCGCTGAAGAAACAGCTGGCAATCAGGGCGCGGGTGTTGCGTGATGGCAACTGGCAGGAGATTGATGCCAGGCTGTTGGTCCCCGGCGATGTGTTGCGCATCCGGTTGGGGGATGTGATTCCGGCAGATGTTCATCTGGTTGCCGGAGGGTATCTGAGCGTGGATCAGTCGGCCCTTACCGGAGAGTCCCTGCCGGTAATCCGGAAGATCGGTGACAGAGCGTTTTCCGGCACGGTGGTGAAGCAGGGCGAGGTGGTCGCCGAGGTGACAGCCACCGGCATCCACACCCGCTTTGGCAAAACTGCCGGTCTGGTGCAGCAGGCAAAGACCGCTTCCCACTTCCAGAAAGCGGTGTTGATGATTGGTGACTATCTGATCTACGTCAGCCTGGCGCTGGTGGTGTTTCTGGTGCTGTTTCAGCTGCACCGCAATGCGCTGTGGCTGGAGCTGGTGCAGTTTGCCTTGATCCTGACCGTTGCCTCCATCCCGGTAGCCATGCCGGCGGTTCTCTCCATGACGATGGCTGTGGGTGCTGCAGCACTGTCCCGGCGCAAGGCCATTGTCACCCGGCTGGAGTCCATCGAGGAGATGGCCAGCATGGATGTGCTCTGTTCCGACAAGACCGGCACACTGACTCAGAACAGATTGACACTTGGCCGAATCGAGGTGTTCAACAACAGTCATGAACAGGGGGTGCTGCTGGCGGCTGCACTTGCCTCACGAGAAGAGGATCGGGATGCTATCGATGAAGCGATACTGGAGGGGATAGCGGACAAAAAGCAGCTTCACGCGTTCAGGCAGATTCATTTCGTTCCCTTTGACCCGGTGCACAAACGCACCGAGGCTACTGTAAACGACCATCGTGGTCACACCTTTCAGGTGACCAAAGGGGCACCCCAGGTCATCATGCGGATGTCCGCGCTGACCGAGGAGCAGCGGCATCGCGCCCAGCGGGAGGTGGATGCCCTGGCCGCTGAGGGATATCGTGCTCTGGGGGTGGCGCGCCGGGAGCAGGGTGCGAAACAGTGGCAGTTTCTTGGCATCATTTCGCTGTTCGATCCGCCGCGGGAGGATTCCGCCGAGACCATCGCGCGCGCCAAGGCTTACGGCGTGAATATGAAAATGGTTACCGGTGACAACCGCGCCATCGCCAAACAGATCGCCGCGAAGCTTGGGCTTGGCACCAACATTCTTCCCGCCAGCGCACTCTCTTTTGACAAGGATGGCCGCAGCGCCGGTGCGGACGGCGAACGGGTGGAACAGGCGGACGGTTTTGCCGAGGTATTTCCGGCACACAAGTTTGGCATCGTCAAATTGCTGCAGGCGCGCAACCATATTACCGGCATGACCGGCGACGGGGTCAATGATGCGCCAGCGCTGAAACAGGCCGATGTGGGGATTGCCGTCAGTGGTGCAACCGATGCGGCTCGGGCGGCGGCAGATCTGGTGCTGACCGCCCCCGGGCTGTCGGTGATTATCAGTGCTATCGAAGAGGCGCGGCGTATTTTCGAGCGCATGAACGCCTATGCCATCTACCGGATCAGCGAGACCATTCGAATCATGTTTTTTGTCGTATTGACCATGGTGTTTTTCGATTTCTATCCCATCACCGCGGTCATGATTATCCTGCTGGCATTCTTCAACGATCTCCCCATCATGACCATCGCCTATGATCGAACCGGGCTGGAGAAAAACCCGGTGCGCTGGGATATGCGTCAGGTGATCACCGTGGCAACCACCATGGGGGTGGTGGGGGTGATTGGCAGCTTCGGGATGCTGCTGCTTGCCATGGACTGGTTCAAGCTCGATGTGGTGCAGATCCAGACCTATATTTTCCTGAAAATGGCTGTGGCCGGTCATCTGGTGTTGTTTGTGGCGCGCACCAAAGGATACTTCTGGCGACGGCCCTGGCCTGCTCCCATCATGATCTGGTCGGCACTGATCACCAAACTGGCAGCGACCGTTCTGGCTGCTTACGGCTTTGGCCTTATTACCCCGATCAGCTGGCCCGAGATCGCCCTGATCTGGGGATACTCTATCGTGTCGGCACTGGTTACCGACATCGTCAAGGTACAGGTCTACCGGCACTTCCAGTACCGTGCGCCGCGACATAAAAAATTCATCTCCCGGGTACAGCAGCCTTTGCATGATTTTGGACAGAAATAGTTGAGGTATTGTTATGTCTGTTGTCACCAGTTTACGGCTTTGGTTGGTTGGTTGGGTATTGTTGGCGATGATGCCGGGGGATGCTTTTGCACAATCTGAAGCATCGGGCTCGCCAGCCAGCGGTAAGATCGTGGTCACCGGTTCAGTCACTCTGGCAAATCTGATCACCCTGTGGGCAGAGGAGTTCAGAGAACGCAATCCGGCCGTTACGGTTACCGTTGCTGATCCGGGTAGCGCAGGGGGGGTTGAGGCGCTGCTCAATGGCAGTGCCAATGCTGTATTGACCAGCATGCCGCTGAATCAGCAACAAAAGAATCGTTTCATCGACCGTTTTGGTTATTCACCTGGCTATGCGGCGGTGGCAAAGGATGGTGTGGCGGTCTATGTCAACCGGCTCAATCCGTTACGGAAGATCGATATCAGGCAACTTGACGCTATCTACTCCGCCACCCGTCGCTGTGGTGCCAGGAAGGCGATAAAAACATGGCATGATGCGGGTGTGCAAGGCAGTCTGGAGGAGGCCATGATTACGCCGCTGGGACTGACGGCAGGTACGGGTGCCTATTTGATGTTCAAACATGTTGTCTTATGTGATGGTGATTTTCGTACCGGTTTTCAGGCGGTGGCCGGCCCTGCTGCACTGCAGGTGGCTCTGGCTGATGATGTGGCTGCGATCGGCTTCTCCAGCAGTGCGCTGCGCTCCGCGGAGATTCGTGCGCTGGCGCTGGCCCGGCGGGAGAAAGAAGCCGCCTTTCTTCCTGCGGCTAAAACCATTCAAAACGGACAATATCCTCTCACGCGTACATTGGGCATCTTGCTCAATATCCCTCCAGGTCGAAATGCTGCCCCGGGTGTGCAGGCATTTATCGACTATGTCCGTTCAGCTGCCGGACAGGCTACTGCGGCAAAGGCTGGATATGTGCCGCTGCTTTAGCCCGTATTTCTCGCCAGGATGACGAGCCCTCGCTTGATCTTTGAATCCACAAGGCATTTTACTCAGCCGGAAATACACACGGTTATTCCGCTCCTTCGTAAAATGCCTTGTGAATCCAAATTTCTGTGCGATCATCTCGCCACCTGGTGAGAAATGCGGGTTAGTTGTCTGCAGAAGGCGGGGTGTCAATGGTCCTGAAAAACGCTTTTTTGCGATAGCAATGCCGGGGCACTGGTTACTTGGTGCGAATGAGTTTGTCTCCGCAGTGATTGCAAAGATAGGCGGCTTTTTTTCGACATATTTTGTAGTGACGGGAAGCAGTCAACCGGTGTGTACTGCACCGGCAGTGATAGCTGAAGCGCTGCTGTCGCCGGACAGGAATGCCGGTCAGATCATATTGCCCGGTGGCACGGGGTTCAACACCCAGTGCGCACATTATCTCCTGCCACTCCGCTCCGTGCGGCCGAATCCGTTGAAAACCGTATAACATGTCGGCTACATAGTGAGCGACTTCGTGCGGCACAGTGGTTGCGAGATTGTCGTCGAAATATTTTGCAAACAGGTATGCGTTGTAACGAATTGTGCGCTGTCCGCGTTGTACACGATACATTCCGGCCGAACGTCCAGTCAGATCAAAGGTGATAGTGATGGGTTCAAGTTCAATCCGGAAAATTTTTCCGGCGCGCGTCAGGCAGTCCGATGTCGCATTTCGCACCTGCTGTTGCTGACCGTCGTTGATAGGTTTTATGAGCATCTGTTTAGTAGTGTGGAGGGTGTTCTTCTGTTGTAACGGCAGTGACTGACGGCTGCTGCTCTTCGATACGTTTTTTA
The DNA here is from genome assembly GCA_026982395.1 of Chromatiales bacterium. Classification (GTDB taxonomy): domain Bacteria; phylum Pseudomonadota; class Gammaproteobacteria; order Thiohalospirales; family Thiohalospiraceae; genus DRMK01. Next base: position 4,676 of record JALSHD010000074.1, read on the forward strand.
ATCAGAATTATCTCCTGTTGCAGTCTGTCAAGTTGCCGTTGTTGCTTACTGATTACCTTGCTCAGTTGCTCGATGGTATTTTCCTGAAAGGCAACTTGCGTCTCCAGTTCCACTATGCGATTTTGCAATTTTTTCTCCGGATTAGTAACTTGTGTGCGATGGATGGATGTTGAGTTCTGATGGTAAATCTATGTCGCTCAGAATTCCTGGATCATCGACCTCCACTCTGTGGATCTGTTTCCTGTTTTGTTCAATGATCCGGCGTGCACCTCTGTCGCCATAAAGCTGACTCAGTTGTGGCTGGTATCTTTTTCCAAATCCTACCGGATGACCCTGTTTCCCCCGATGATATGGCACAGCAATTGTGTCTCTATTGTCCAGAACAGTGGCGACAGCCCGAATGGATTTTGTCTGAATGAAAGGCATATCTGCCAGTGCAACAATCCAGCCTTTTGCGGCGGATGTTGCGCAAACCCCGCAGGCCAGACTGGTGCCCATTCCGGAGTCGGCATGCTCGTTGACTACAATATGAATCCCGGTGGTTGCCAGCTGTTCGGCCAGTAACCGATCCCCGGGACGAACAATGGCAACGGAGTCGGGCAGGACAGCGAGCAGGTTGCGTGCCGCAGTAACGCCGATGGGGTTTCCATCGGGGAGTGGATGCAACAGTTTATGGGCTCCAAAACGGGAGCTTTTCCCAGCGGCCAGCAGGACTCCCTTGATCATGGCGCGTGGTTTTTGCTGGTTAGTTGAACGCCATGCCGCTCGGCTGTCAGTTCAGCCATGATTGCCACGGCTATCTCGGGTGGGGTGTGACTGCCGATGGGCAGACCAATGGGACCGTGCAAGCGTGCGATTCCGGTCTCTGATATGCCGAGTGTGGTCAGCCGTTTGCGCCGGCTGTTGTTGGTGCGCCGGGATCCTAACGCCCCCACATAAAATGCTTCAGAGTCCAGGGCGGTCATCAGGGCCATGTCGTCCAGTTTGGGATCGTGGGTCAATGCAATGACTGCGCTGTATTTGTCGTTGGCCAGTGCAGTTACGGCATCATCCGGCATCTGTGACTCGAGCTGGATCCCGGGGATCTGCCAGGAGGAGAGATATTCCTGCCGCGGGTCACAAACGATGACCTGGTAATCGAGGGTCAGTGCAATCTGGGCTACATATTGGGAGAGCTGGCCAGCCCCGATTATGAGTAATCGCCAGACCGGACCAAACAGCTTTTCGATTTTTTGCTCATCCCAGTGCAGTGGTTGAGTGTCTGGTTGTACCGGGAGCAACGTAACAGTACCTGTTTTCAAACATAGCTGCCTTACAATCTGTCGGCGGTTCGCAATCTGCTCCAGGATGTGCCTTGTTGTTTCCGTTCCGGTGAGCTTTTCCAGAACCAGAACCAAACGCCCTCCACAGGGCAAGCCAAACTCTCTGGCTTCTTCGGTAGTTACGCCATAGCTGACTGTTTCAGGAGAGGTGATTGTTTTGCCGGTATGGCAAATTTTCATCACAAGATCATCTTCGATGCACCCTCCGGATACCGAGCCTGCTATCTGACCATTGATGGAGATTGCGGCCAGTGAGCCAACGGGGCGCGGGGCGCTGCCCCAGGTTCGGGCTACCGTTACGAGAATAACGTCTATACTCTGTTGCGCCCATGTTATCGCTGCGCGGAGTACTTCCGTATCAGGACCGGCCAATACACTCATGTTGCTAAATATATCAATCCCGAGGTCCGGTACAACGACAATCCACTGAGTGAAAGAGTAGGCTCCATGTAAAAAATTGGTTGGCCATTTTAAAGTAAACTTGATTATAATCAGCGGTTCGGCAATTAAAGCTTACTGAACCATGAAATACTACTGTCGGGATGGTTATCCGTTCTGCTCAAAGCAACTCCAGAATGCTCGCAAATCATATGGGTTATTTGCAATTGTATGTCAGTGGTCCATTCGATGCACTGAAACCCGCCGGGATGAATCATAGTATGGATGACAGTTCCCGGATTGAGGGGGTGGGGCTGGCGATTTCCCGCAATGACCGGTATATATTCACTGATCTGAACTTTTCTCTGGAAGCCGGTCAGATACTACAGGTTGAGGGGCACAACGGCAGTGGCAAGACAACCATGTTACGTATTCTTTGTGGATTAACGCTGCCCAGCGAGGGAGAAGTTCAGTGGCGTGGCGAGAATATTCGCAAGAATCTGGCGGAATATTGCGCCCAGCTGGCCTATGTAGGGCATGCTCCTGGCATCAAGGGTGAACTGACACCATTGGAAAATCTGGATTTTGCCAAAACAATGGATCGTCCGAGAAAAGACGCAGATGCGGAAAAGGTGCTGGAACGGCTGCAACTTCCTGCCTTTTGTGATGATGTGCCATGCCATAATCTGTCTGCTGGTCAGCGGCGGCGTGTTGCACTGGGAAGACTGCTGATGCTGGATGCCCGGCTATGGGTGCTGGATGAACCGTTTACAGCACTGGATCCCGGGGGCCGCAAATTGGTGGAGGAGCTGTTGTCGGAACATGCCCAGGCGGGTGGAATGGCTGTTTTGACTACCCATCATGTGGTTAATCTCGAGGGTTGCTCCGTGCGCCAGCTGCAGTTGGGAACATGAACGAGGCAAGTCCGGGTGCAGCTTTTATTTCCGTACTGCGGCGCGACCTGATGCTGGCGTACCGTCATCGGGCGCAGATACTGAATCCGCTGCTGTTTTTCGTTATTGTTGTCAGCCTGTTTCCGCTTGGACTGGATCCGGAGCCTGAACTGCTGCATACCATCGCTCCCGGTGTGATCTGGGTGGCCGCGTTGCTGGCGGCAATGTTGTCACTGGACAATATGTTTCGCTCGGATTTTGATGACGGTTCACTGGAACAGCTGTTATTGACCCCGCACCCCCTGCCACTGCTGGTACTGGCCAAAATAGTGGCACACTGGCTGACAAGCGGCTTGCCGCTGCTGGTGCTGGCGCCGGTGCTGGGGATGCTGCTGAATCTCGGCAATGAAAGCCTGTTCTCGTTGTTGGCCACTCTGGCACTGGGAACACCAGTGCTCAGCCTGATCGGCTCAATTGGCGTCGCACTGACAGTTGGGCTGCGGGGAGGGGGGGTGTTGTTGTCACTGCTTATATTGCCCCTGTTTATCCCGGTGCTCATTTTTGCAGCCAATGCCGTAGGCAATGCGGGAGCGGGGCTGGACATTACCGGGCAGCTGGCTTTTCTTGGCTCATTACTGGCATTGGCATCCGCCCTGGCTCCCTTGGCGACGGCGGCGGCGTTACGTATTAGCTTGAATTGAGGATTAACGAACAGTGTCTATCATTCCAAACTGGCTTTACAGGCTCTCCTCGCCAAAGAATTTTTACCGTTTTGCCGGAACCGCTTCAGTCTGGTGCAGCTGGATCACCCTCATCCTGGTTGTGGTGGGGTTGTATTACGGCCTGATTAACTCTCCGCCGGACTACCAGCAAGGGGATACCACCAGGATCATGTATGTTCACGTTCCTGCGGCCTGGATGTCGATGTTTGTATACATGGTGATGGCGGGCTCTGCTGCCGTAGGCATGATTTGGCGCATCAAGGCTTCAACCGCAGTTGCCAACGCAAGCGCACCGGTTGGCGCAATGTTCACCGCGCTGGCGCTGCTGACCGGAATGCTGTGGGGAAAGCCTATGTGGGGCACCTACTGGGTATGGGATGCGCGACTGACTTCCGAGTTGATTCTGCTATTCCTGTATCTGGGTTACATGGCATTGCAGTCAGCCATTGAGGACCGGGAGACAGCGGCACGGGCGACGGCCATTCTTGCGCTGGTAGGCGTGGTGAACATTCCGATTATTCACTACTCCGTGGAGTGGTGGAACACTCTTCACCAAGGGGCAACTGTTACCAAGTTCGATAAACCATCCATTCACATCAGCATGCTTATTCCCTTGCTGATAATGGCCGTGGCATTCAAGTTTTATTATCTGAGTAATGTATTCCAGCGGGCGCGCTGTGAACTACTGGAGCGGGAAAAGGACAAACTCTGGGTTCGTGAGTTGTTGGGAGAGAAAAACAGTGAGTGATTTTTTCCATATGGGCGGTTATGCCTTTTTCGTGTGGACATCCTATGCTCTGGCGGCCGTTTTCATGCTTGGTAGCTGGATTCAGCCCCGGTTACGGGAAAAACGTTTGTTGCGTGAGATCGCGCGCCGAATGAGGAGAACTGAACGATGAGACCAAAACAACGTAACCGCCTGATCCTGGCAATTGTAATTGTTTTGTTTGTGAGCATATCGGCCGTTTTGGCGTTAACCGCGCTCGAGAAAAATATCAATCTTTTTTACAGCCCTACCATGATTGTCAATGGTGAAGCACCGAAGGATCGTATGTTTCGTGCCGGGGGTATGGTATCTGACGGAAGTGTTCAGCGGGATCCTGACAGTCTGGAGGTCTCTTTCAGACTCAATGATGAAGCCAACGAGATAACCGTCAAATATACCGGCATTCTTCCGGATCTGTTCCGTGAAGGACAGGGAATCGTGGTGCAGGGCAAGCTGGCGCCGGATGGTAGTGTCATGGCTACCGAAGTGTTGGCCAAACACGATGAAAACTACATGCCGCCCGAGGTTGAGCACGCCTTGGAAACTGCTAGAAAAATGGGCGTAGCTGACGCCGAAAAGGAATAATTTTATGCTTCCAGAACTTGGTAATTTTGCGTTAATCCTGGCCATGATCATTGCCCTGGCCCAGGGTATTGTTCCCATGATTGGCGCAGCCCGGGGAATTCCCAGCTGGATGGCCTTTGCGCGGTCAGCCGCCTGGGCCCAACTTTCGTTGCTGGTGTTCTCCTTTGGTATTTTGACCTACGCATTTGTTACTCATGATTTCTCGGTTGCCTATGTAGCGAATCATTCAAACTCTGCCTTGCCTTTGTCCTACCGCATTTCTGCAGTATGGGGAGGGCATGAAGGGTCACTGCTGCTTTGGGTGATGCTGATGAGCGCCTGGTCCACAGCCGTTGCCCTGTTCAGTAAACGCCTTCCCCTGGAAATGGTGGCGCGCGTGCTTGCCGTGATGGGTCTGATAGCGGCCGGATTTACCTCTTTTGTTGTATTCACGTCAAACCCCTTTGATCGCTATTTCCCGGCACCACTGGATGGCCGCGATCTCAATCCGATGTTGCAGGACTTTGGCTTGATAGTTCACCCACCCATGCTTTACATGGGCTATGTTGGTTTCTCCGTTGCTTTCGCTTTTGCCATTGCCGCACTGCTCGGCGGACGGCTGGATGCGGCGTGGGCGCGCTGGTCCCGCCCATGGACTATTATTGCCTGGGTTTTCCTGACACTTGGAATCGCATTGGGGAGTTGGTGGGCCTATTACGAACTCGGCTGGGGCGGCTGGTGGTTCTGGGATCCGGTAGAAAATGCCTCGTTCCTGCCATGGCTGGTCGGGACGGCGCTGATGCACTCCCTGGCGGTATCTGAAAAACGCAGCACCTTCAAAAGCTGGACCGTCTTGCTGGCAATATTTGCTTTCTCCCTGTGTTTGCTGGGAACTTTCCTGGTGCGCTCCGGCGTGTTGACATCGGTACATGCCTTTGCTAGTGATCCGACCCGGGGCGTTTATATATTGATGTTGTTGGGGGTTGTGGTTGGCGTGTCGCTGGTGATTTATGCCTGGCGTGCGCCACAAGTAAAGAGCGCGGGCAATTTCGCCCTGCTTTCCCGTGAAACCTTTTTGTTGGGCAATAACGTATTGCTGGTTGTTGCCACGGCAACAATCCTGATGGGCACTCTGTACCCACTGATTCTGGACGCCCTGAATCTTGGAAAGATCTCTGTGGGCCCCCCGTACTTCAATGCGGTGTTTGTTCCGTTAATGATTCCGTTGATAGTGGTATTGGGAATCGGCCCATTGAGTCGCTGGAAGCAGGATGATTTCGGGCGATTGGCAAAAATATTGCGTTATGCTCTGGTCGTGAGTCTCGTTCTTGGCGTGCTATGGCCATGGATGCTGTTTGGAAAACTCGACCTGATGGTGGTCGTTGGTGCCACCATATCCATCTGGCTGGTTGCCTGCATCCTTCTGGATCTGTTCTACCGCATTCGCCATAAATCCAGTTTCTGGAAAGGGCTGACAAGCCAGCCACTGAGCTTTTATGGCATGAGCCTGGCTCATCTCGGGGTGGCAATTACTGTTGTTGGTATCACTTTCACCAGTTACTACAGCCTGGAAAAGGATCTGCGTATGGCGCCGGGTGATCAACTGGAACTGGGCGGGTATCTGTTCCAGTTTGATGGGATCAGGGATGCTCATGGTCCCAACTACACATCAACAAAAGGGATAATTAGTGTTACCAGGGACGGGAAACCCGTTGGCACCATGTACACCGAAAAACGGAACTACACTGTACAGCAGATGCCTATGACCGAAGCGGGAATTGACCCTGGTTTGTTCCGGGATCTTTATGTTGCCATGGGAGAGCCACTGGGTGATGGGGGCTGGGCGATGCGTATCTACTACAAGCCGTTTGTCCGCTGGATCTGGCTGGGCAGTCTGTTTATGGCGTTTGGCGGCATTCTGGCTGCCTCGGATCGGCGTTACCGGTTGATGGCAAGGCGAAAGGCCGGTTTGGATATAGATGCCAAACTCGCAACACAGGAGTCATAGATTGTGAAGGCACGTTTTCTTGTTCCGCTGATTCTTTTTCTGTTGCTAATCGGACTGTTTGTGGCCGGATTGAAACTGGATCCCAGAAAAGTCCCGTCGCCACTGATCGATAAACCAGCTCCGCAGTTTTCTCTTCCCGGGCTTCTGGATAAAGAAAAGATCATCGATACGGCGGAGCTGACAAAACACAAGGTTAGTCTGTTTAATGTATGGGCCACCTGGTGTGTGGCCTGCCGCCAGGAACACCCTTTTCTCATGGCGCTGGCCCGGGCCGGTGACGTGCCTATCTATGGTCTTAACTACAAGGACAAGCGCGAGGATGCCATTCGCTGGCTAAACCAGTACGGTAATCCGTATGTTGCCAACGCCTTTGATGAGGATGGGCGGGTAGGCATCGAATGGGGTGTGTACGGTACGCCGGAAACCTTTGTGATAGATAGCAAGGGCATTGTCCGCTACAAGCAGATTGGACCGCTGACAGAGCAGGTATGGCAGGAAACGATCTTGCCGCTTATCAATGAAATCAGGGCGGAGGAAGGATGAAACATTTAGCTTTTCCGGTGTTTTTTTTGCTCATGGTTTGCGGAAGTGTTGCTTTTGCGCGTTTTGACACATTTGTGTTTGAGACACCACAGGACGAGCAACGTTTCAAGAAGCTTTCCGCCGAACTGCGTTGCCTGGTCTGTCAGAATCAGAACCTGGCGGACTCCAATGCCGAACTGGCCATGGACCTGCGGCGTGAGCTCTACAACATGATCAAGGCTGGCAAGAGTGATGCCGAGATCATTGATTTTATGGTTGTACGTTATGGTGATTTCGTCCTGTACCGGCCTCCGGTAAAACCTTCTACCTACGTGTTGTGGGTTGGACCCCTGGTTTTATTTGTTATCGGCGTAGTTGCGCTGGTTATGTTCGTTCGGCGGCGCGGCGACGACGTGTTGGCGGGGGGGGATCTCAACAGCGATGAGCAGAACCGCTTGGAAGGCCTGCTTGGCAAGCAAAATGAAAAGCCACATCAAAAAACCGGTTCTGGTGGCAAGAGGAAACAAAAATGACCCTATTCTGGACAAGTGTGGCAGTCATATCACTGATTGCGTCAGGCCTCATGTTGTGGCCCGTATGGAAGAAAAAAATATTAAAGCAGGGGATCAGGCAGGATCAGCTCAATGTGGTGATATTTGAGGATCGCCTGGCGGAGCTTGAAACAGAGCTTGCAAGTGGAGTATTACCGCAGGATCGCTATGAGCAGGCCAAAAACGAGCTGCGCCGGGATTTGTTGGTGAATACGGGTTCTGAAGAATCAAAAGAGGGAAAGAAGCCGGCCGGTGGTGGGCGCTGGGTAGCTCCCTTGGTGGGTCTGCTGGTTCCTGCCATCGCCATCTATATATATATGCAGGTTGGTTCTCCCGAGTTGGTGGACAACCCCCCTGCAACTGTTCAGGCCTCCCAGCACCAGAATGCAGGACAAGTCCAGGCAGCCGGTGACATGAACACAGCCATTCAGCGGTTGCAGGAGCGTTTGCAGAGCAACCCGGAAGATGTCGATGGTTGGATCTTGTTGGGCCGATCTTTGAGTATGGTTCGGCAATTTGATGCAGCTGCGGACGCATATGGCAAGGCCTATGAACTGGTGGGAGAGGTGCCGGATGTAATGGCCCAGTATGCAGAAACACTGGCGCTCAGTAACGAAGGACGGTTTGAAGGGAAACCTGTTGAGCTGCTTGAGCGCGCCATCGAGATCGAACCGCAGTCTCCGCGTATTCTGTGGTTGCTCGGTGTTGTGGCCGCTCAACAAGGGAATCCGTCTCAGGCTGTTGATACATGGAAACAACTGCTGGCTCTGTTGCCGCCGGGAAGTGAATCAGCCAGGATGGTGGAATCCAGCATTGAGCAGGTAGGAGGGATTCCTGTGGCGCAAGATAGCTCGCCCTCGACCACCGGCCGCAATCAAGAACAACCGGCTCCCGCCGCTGTAGGTGGAGGTGCAGTGAAATTGAGGGTGGATATTTCCCCCGAGCTGAAAGCCCGGACTTCCCCGGATGATGTTGTGTTTGTATTTGCCCGTCCCGTACAGGGACCCCGGATGCCACTTGCTGCGGTTCGCCACCAGGTAAAAGAGCTGCCGCTTGCAATAACCCTGGATGACAATTCAACTATGGCAGGACAGAAATTATCTGCTTTTGACGAGGTTGCTATTGTGGCTCGTGTGTCAAAGACGGCTTCGCCAACAGCTCAATCAGGTGATCTGGAAGGGGATATTATAGCAAAAACGGGTGCTCAGGAGGTGCTTACCCTGAATATAGATCGTGTACGGCCATAGTTCTCCGCAGAGTAACAGCTCAGCCTGCTCCTGAAACGGGCCAGCTCGAGGCGGAAAACACGAGTTTACAAGGGTAAATAGCCTTTTCCAGTGCAGGGATGGCGCGTTTCAGGAGCAGGCTGAGCTGTTACACGATATATTCACCACTCGCTGAGTGCAGATACAAAGGGGGCTGTCCGGTGTTCAATAATATTTGAGAAACGGTACAGTAAAAAGGCTAATCCGTATTCTCCCCACCTTTCTACCATGATGGTTCAAGCGTATGCTCTCATGGCCTGTTATGCTGCGAATGATGATGAAAGAACTGCCTGAGAATATGTCGACCAGCATTCTTTAATCAATGAGCGGGCCGGTTTATTGTCAGGCAATTCAGAATCGGCCATATTCAGATTTCCAGAATTATTCATCAGCATATTACTGGATAGCAAAAAACTTTTGTTCCATATGGCTCCTGATGTTACGTTGACTTAGCATAAATTTCAGATGGCGGATAAAATATACCCTTTCTTTTATCTGGTATATTTTGATTAAAAATCCTGTAGTTACAATGCCAATTTTGCTTGAAATCGGGTGATTGCCGTGATAGCTTTCCCTGTCATGACTCAAGCAATGACAAACCAGGATGGCGGGATGGAAAAAAAACCTGCGCACCAGTCGCTTTGCCGCGCAAATTCTCAATGTTCCCTGTCTTTTGTTTTTCCTCTTGTTTTTTTTCTTGCGATTGGTTTGTTGATTACCCTGGCCGGTTGCAGCAGCGTTCCGGTCAAGGATGAAAATATCGATTTGGCATGGCCACCACCACCGGAACAGCCACGTATTCGCTATCTTGCTTCCTACAGCTCACAGCTTGATCTTGGAGGAAAAAACAGTCTCAAGGCTCGTTTGCTGGGTGCGGATCCCCGCGGGGTTGCAATACAAAAGCCATATGGTGTTACCGCGACAGATGACGGACGCCGTATCTATGTGGCAGATACCAAACAGGCGGCTATCATCGTTTTCGATTTCGACACGAAAAAAGTCTATCGGTTCAAAACAGATGCGCGAGGAGCCTTGCGATCGCCGATTGAAGTTCGTGTTGACAGCCGTGGGCGCCTCTATGTGACCGACCCGGTGCGCAGCCGGTTGTTTGTGTTCAGCCCGGAAGGGGAGACGTTGCTTGCACTGGGAGCGAAGGAGAAGCTGGAGCGTCCCACCGGACTTGCTCTTGACGAATCCCGTCAGCGGATTTACGTGGCGGACAGGGGAGCCCATCGGATTCTGGTTTATAATCTGGAAGGAGAGTTTCAGTATGCCTTTGGCGAGAGAGGTACGGGACCAGAACAGTTCAATCTACCCATTAATTTGACCCTGGATAAAGATGGCAATCTGTATGTTGTGGATTTTGGCAATTTCAGGGTGCAGATGTTTTCTCCTGGCGGTGATTTTCTGGGTATGTTCGGTGAAGCCGGAGATAAAATGGGCAATATGGCGCGACCGAAGGGGATTGCGGTTGACAGCGACGGACATATCTATGTGGTAGATGCTGCCTTTGGCAATTTCCAGATTTTTAACAGAGAAGGGCGGATTATGTTATTTGTCGGCCAGATGGGACACCACCCGGGACAGTTCTGGTTGCCAACGGGAATGTACATCAATGCACAGAATCGCATCTATATTGCCGATTCACTTAACGCCCGTATTCAGGTGTTTCAGTATTTGCCGGAGCAGCAAACACAGTAGGCGGGAAAACGAGAATACCCTAAATTCTGTCGGGTTAATTGCCGAACTTGGTTGGAATACTGAGCCGTTAGATTTATTACAGCCCTGAAATATAATTGATTGTGTTTGTTGGATACAACTGTCAAGTTCGGGGTCTAGGAGGGTGCAATCATGAAAAATCGCCGGGATTTGTCGATGCTTGGCCTGGTAGTGCTGATGGTAACCACAGCCGGGTGGACAGGCGTGGTTCATGCGGGAATTGCTACCACCAAGCACAATCTTTCCGTGGCTGGACCAGGGACTGTCAAATCCATTGACGAGACCGAGATCTGCATTTTTTGCCACACACCGCACCGAGCCATCAAGAACGACAATATTCCATTATGGAATCATAACTTGTCCACTACGGGAAATTACGGCGTATATACCAGCCCTACATTTGACGGAGCCACCACTATTCAGGATTTGGGTGGTACAGATGCAACCACGGCAGCTGTCAGTAACCTGTGTCTCTCCTGTCACGATGGCACTATCGCAATCAATGCGCTTAATAACCCTTCAAACGCCAATCCGAGCGGCAATCCGACCATGGGTGGAACCAATGCGGACGGTACGATACCGGTTGGTGCTGGCAGACTCGGTACGGATTTGACAGATGACCATCCGGTCAATTTTGTATTTGATTCCGCGCTATTTGCGCTTGATAACTCCCTGAACGATCCAACGACTCTCTCTGGAGTCGTGCTTTTTAACGGTACAGTGCAGTGCTCATCCTGCCATGACCCGCACAACAGCGTGAATCCTACTTTTCTGCGGGTGAATAATACCGGCAGTGCGTTATGTCTGAGGTGCCATAATAAATAGCTCCCCAATTGGTTGTCTCTAGAATAGCTAATCTAAAAGGTGTCTGGTTCGGCATGAAACTTGCCTTGATAAAAACATGTTTGGAGCCGTCGGCGTGATTCTTGTTTTATTCCCGACCGACCGGCCGCACGATCATGGGGGAAGAGTGCAATGGTGAGCCAGGGGCGAGCAGAAGATGATTCGGCAAGGCATCGGATTGGTTTTTTCAGTGCTTGGTGTTGCGTATTTTTTATTGTTGTTACCCATCTGGTGCCAGCTCCTGTGTCGGCAGCACGTTTATTTGATTATACACAGGGGGCCTTTACCCTTAGCGGAGGGTTGGGGTTGCGTTACGAAGATTATGACTACACCACAGGAGGTGTAACCAGCTATAGCCGGCGTGCTCTGGAGCAGGAGCTGAGAATTGGTAGCACCGGTTTCGTCTGGGATCCGAGGCTGTTGCTGTTTGATGCCGGGGTAACACTGCGTAACAGAAATACCGATTATATGAGTGGTGACTCCGGTATTGATACGGTGGGTTATCGTCTTACTACAACATGGTTTCGCGAACGCAATCCGTTTGTTCTGTATGCTCGCAAGAATACCAACAACTACTTACCGAGGAGGGGGCCGGCCTATGAATTTACTACCACTAATTATGGTTTTCGCTGGCGTTTTGCTCCGCGTTTTCTGGGAATGGTGAGGTTCGGTTATGACCGGGGGCATACCAAGTCTGACAGTATCAGCGCCGTTCCCCGGAATGAATACAAAGATTCATTTAACATCGATGGCAAACGGACTTTTGGAAAGGTTTACAAGACGCATTCCATTTTCAATTACGGATATCGTTACGATAACAGTGAGGATGATGCAGCGGGAAGATCATATCGGCAACAATACTGGTATCTGCAAGATACCACCCGTTTTAGTGACGACGTAAATTTACGGGCAGGGTTTACCTATTACGATCGTTCCGACAAGCTGGAAAATGGACTCAACGGGAATGCCAATGAGATAGACAGCAGCCATGCAAATCTTAATGTGGGGCTGAATGTAACCGCTTCCGAGCAGCTAAACCATTACTATAACCTCGGAATTGCTTTCAATGATGTCAATGGTTCAGAAATCAACAGCTATAATGTTGTTGCGGGAATGAACTATCGGTTTGCTCCGTACTGGGGCAGCAACGCCGCCTTGAAACTGATTGGCACCTCTAGTGATGGGAGTAATTCCGGTTCCCGTGATCGTACCGCCTATGGCGTCGATAGCGGAGTAACATATGCTCGCTCCTATGATCGTGTTTCAGCACGGGCCGGTTATGGTTTGGGGCTGGAAATCCCGCAGTCCAGCGGATACAGTGAAGACAACATTGTGAGTCACTCGCTGAATGCAGGTTATTCCGGGAGATGGTCACCCCTTTATACAGATTCTCTCAACTACCGGCTGAATTATCAGACTGGTTCTCGCTATGAGAGCGCCAATCGGACGCGGATAGAGCACAACCTCAACTATTCGGTAAACAGCCGTTTGTCCGGAGGAGACACGATACGAACCGTACTGAACTACCGCGACTGGCAGGAAACAAGCAGTGGCCCCGGTGGTCTTGATAACGGTAATCGTACCATTCGGGGTGATATTACCTGGAACCACCGTTTCTGGATGCACCATACGCTTGTCATGTCTGCAGGGATAGGTGATACCAGTAGTGGAAGTGGTAACGGAGCTGCGAACTACTCATTCTGGTATTCCCAGGCGAGGCTGGCAATGAAACCCTGGCGCCGATTGAGGTTTACTGCAATGGCCAGGTATGAAGACCGTAGCGGAGATACATCGAATCTGGGACCAAGATTGACGTTGGAAACAAACCTGAACTATATCATCGCGAAATGGCAGGCACGGCTTCAGTATCGCTATCATGATGCGGATTATGAAGCGGGTGCCTATGATGACAGCTGGTTGACCTTATACTTGACGCGTCAATTTGGAATCCGCTTTTAACCAATCACACCAAGTCATGATAAAGTCATTGATATCTAACTTTTTTATGCTGTTTACTGTTTGTCTGTTTGTTGTACAGCCCGTGTTTGGGGAAGATGAAAAAACTTCAGCGGAGCGAGCCGGACAACCTGCTGCAACACCTCTATCCAGCCAGCTGGTGTGGCCTCCGCCACCACTGGAACCCCGTATTCGTTACCTGAAATCCATTTCCACCTCAGATGATATTCAGGGAGAGAAGGGTTTCTGGCGTAAATTCTGGGAGTTTTTCCGCGGTCCTGAGGTTCATGCCATGATCAAACCCATGGCTGTTGCAGCCGACAGCAAAGGCAGAATCTTTATTGCTGATCCTGCGGCAAAACGGATTCATGTATTTGATTCGAAAAAAAAGAAATACAGATTTATTGAATCGATCGACAAGCAGTTTTTACAATTCCCCATAAACATCGCCCTGGATGATGAAGATAACCTTTATATCGTCGATGGTGAACGCAGGCGTGTTTTCTCTGTTACCTCCAACGGCGAGTTGAAACGGATTTACGGTGAGAAGAACCAGCTTGATCGGCCCAGTGGAATCGCCATCGATCCAGGACGCAAGCTGCTTTACGTGGCAGATCCACCAGCGCATGATATCAAAGTATTCAGCCTGACAGATGGCAGACAGCAAAAGAGTATCGGCAAGCGGGGAGTGCAGCCCGGTGAATTCAATTTTCCTGCCTGGCTGGCTGTCGATGGGGAGAGTCGGCTGTATGTTACCGACAGTTTGAACGGGCGGATCCAGATTTTGACACCGGACGGGAAACCTCTTTCCAGCATTGGCAAACTTGGTGACAGTACGGGAAGCTTCAGTTCTCCAAAGGGGATAGCGCTGGACAGCGAAGGGCATCTGTATATTACAGATGCCGGTTTCGATAATATCCAGATTTTTGACAAGGAGGGGAGATTATTGCTGTATTTTGGCAACAGCGGACAAGCTGCGGGAATGTTCTGGATGCCAGCAGGAGTATTCATCGACCACGCCGACAGAATCTATATCGCGGATTCATATAACCGGCGGGTACAGATTTTTCAATATTTGAAAGTAAAGGTAAAGGCGTCACCATGAATAGAGATGTCGGAAATTTGTTCGCGCTGTTTTTTCTGATATTTTTTCTGGGTGGCAGTGGAGCCGGCTGGGCCGGTATTGCCAATACCAAACACAACCTTTCCGCATCGGGTACTAGCACCATCAAGGCCACCAGCGAGCAGGAGATCTGTGTATTCTGCCATTTCCCCCACAACGCCAATCCGGCGGAGCCGTTGTGGAACCATTCTCTGTCCGGAGAGACCTACATACCGTACTCCAGCAGCACCCTGTTTGCCGCCGCCCCCGGCCAACCCACCGGTCGTTCAAAGCTTTGCCTTTCCTGTCATGACGGAACCATCGCCGTGGGGAGCCTGCGCCACATGCCCCGGGGTGGAGGCGGAGGGACCATCGCGGGGCTGGAGAGCACCCTCAGCGGCGCAGGCTCCAGCTTTGTGTTGGGCACGGACTTGAGTGATGACCATCCGGTTTCAATTGTTTTTGACACCGGAAACAGCGAACTGGCTCCGATAGCGACCCTGGAAGCCAACGGTATCATTCTGGATGAAAACGGCCAGATTCAGTGTGGTAGTTGCCATGACCCCCACAGCGATGTTTATCCCAAATTTCTGCGTAA
Source organism: Chromatiales bacterium (assembly GCA_026982395.1). Classification (GTDB taxonomy): domain Bacteria; phylum Pseudomonadota; class Gammaproteobacteria; order Thiohalospirales; family Thiohalospiraceae; genus DRMK01. The sequence continues at coordinate 19,885 of JALSHD010000074.1, forward strand.
GCCCTTCACTGAGGGGGGGTATGGCGCGGTGTTATGCCGCACCTGCCACGACAAGCAGTACTGGTCTACCGTTGCCAACATGCCGCACCGGGATTCGCTGAACCAGTGGAATGGCACTGGCGATAACCCCTGGCACGTACCGGGACACAATCTGGCGAATGATGCCAGTTCGACCCCCAGAGCAAACGCCTGTGAAAGCTGCCACCAGCCGCATGGCGGCAGTGATACCCGTCTGGTGAAGAGTTACGGGAAGGGTTACGGAGTCTCGGAAGTGTGTCTGACTTGCCACAATGGCAATGTAGCGACAGGAAAGGATATTGAAGCCTCATTGAACAAACTTTATGCCCATCCGGTGAAGGATCCGGCTTATGCCTGGCGTCATTCACCGGAACGAATGGGAGACGGAAAGGTACGGGAGCAGCCGGCCAACCTGGGTAACAACCGTCATGCGCAGTGTCCTGACTGTCACAACCCCCACGCCGTATCGGCGGGCGTTTCACCGGATATTGATGACGTGGGCGGCACCAACAATCTGGCCTCCAACGTGCTCAAGGGTGTGTGGGGCGTGGAACCGGTCTGGCCGGGCAACTGGGGACAGGTTATCAGTTTTACCGAGGTAGATGATATCCAGTACCAGTATCAGCTGTGTCTGAAGTGTCACTCCTATTACGCGTTTGGGACGAATCCTCCGATGGATCCCTGGGGCCAGATGCGTGGAACCGGGCAACTGACCGATCAGGCGATAGAATTTAACCCCAACAATGAGTCCTATCATCCGGTAGTGGCGCCGGGGAAAAATGATTTTATTATGAACACGGTCAATGGCGTTATTGATTATTCCGGATCGCTATTGGGCAATCTGACGCCTGGCAGCACCATGACCTGTGCTGACTGCCATTCTGATGACGCATATACCGGCCCGGCAGGGACAGTGCCGAAGGGGCCACATGGTAGTGACAATTGGCCTATGTTAAGAGCCCCTTGGAGTTCTTTAACCGGGAGTACTGGTACGCTGAATGATCTTTGTTTCAAGTGTCATGACAATACTGTATACGGGGCCGGAGTGATTAGTTCGGATGGGTCAAAAACCGGATTCAGTATAGATGGAAGTTACAGTTTGCATTATGTTCATGGCAGGGTGTTCAACAAACCCTGCATGACCTGCCATGCGGCTGTGCCGCACGGCTGGAAACGACGCGCTTTGCTGGTGTTTGGCAGAACAACCCCCGATCCGGCTCCATATAACAATAACGCTTCTAATAGAGGCCTGGACAGCCGAATCAATATTGGCGGATCGGAAAAGAGTGGTAACTGGCAGTGCTGTGATTGTCACGTCTATATACCGGTTGGTTTAGGTTGCTAGTCCAGTTGATATGGCAAGACTTTTCCGGACAAAAGATCACGCAACTTTCCAGTACTCTTTTTCATAGCCCAATGGCGTCTGATAGCCGATAGTTGAGTGGCTTCTCTGGCGGTTATAGAACACCTCGATATA
>JALSHD010000075.1 GCA_026982395.1 Chromatiales bacterium
CGGTATACTGAAGGCCTCCGAACGTTGGACCCATCCGGTGCAGAACTGGAACCTGACCCTCTCGCAACTGGCAATCCATTTCGAGGGGAGATTGGATGAGCATCTTGCTCTGTGATAACCGCTGACATAGAATTTTGAACACTCTCAACAATTACCACCACTATGGACAGCGAGCCCAGCAGCAGGGAAAACCCCGGCCAGGAGGCAATATCGATCAGCATCCGCTGCATGCCCAGCGAACTGCTGCTGGCCAGCATAATCCAGGAAAATCGTTCAATCAGGTCATTGACGGGATCGAGGATCTGCCCCGGTGTTAGCGTCACCCCCATGCCGGCGGGATGCAGTGAAACCTCGGTGCCTTGGGCGACGGAGATAACGCCGTTCAGCCCGCGGGCAATCCCGTAGGTCACCAGCGCCCGCTTGAAACCCTGCTCAGTGTAGCTCCGGCCCGCGCTGTCCATCCCTCCCTGAAATGCCAGCGCCACCAGCAGAAACAGGCCGGCAGACAGCAGCCATTTGCCCGAGCTGCCTGGTGGCATCCAGGGTTCAGGGGTTTCCCTGATCACTGCTCAACCAGCTTGTAGACAGGGTGGCGCGCATTGGGCAAAGTGATCTCGGCGAGCCGATAGTTATCAATAGCAATGTTCTCCATTACGGGTTTGAAATCTCCATCCGGGGAGTCATACTTGCTTACTCTCCTCCCGTTTAGCAAGCCCTTGCAGTGGCAAATGACAGGGACAGGATTGCTTCCGTATATCCGGCCTGTTTACCGCAGCACCTTGCGGCGTGAAAGAGAGCTGCTCCAATCAGAGGTCCCAGCTGTTTTTCTTCCTGATCCGCAGTCGCGGAAGAACGATCCCCACCAGAATCCCGGCCACCAGAACGCCAGCTCCCAGCAAAAACCAGTCCCGATCCGAACGATCCTTGGCTACTTGCAGTTCCTGACGCACCATCTGCAACTCCTTGTCGATGGCGACATTTTTGTTGCGCAGCTCCTCATTCTCATTTGCCAGAGCAAGTGGTTCGGCGTTGATTTCACGGAATTTCTCCGCTTCCGCAACAAGTCTTGCATTTTCAGCGCGCAAACGCCTCACTGCTTCCAGATCTCCACTAAGAGCCTGAAGCTCTTCCAGCTCCTTTTTCAGGTGAGTATTTTCCTCCTTGAACTGCTTCCATTCTGCCTCCATTTTGGCAAGACGCATGGCGGCAATTGGCTTATCAACCAGATAGCGGGTGGACACCCAGCCTTCCAGGCCATTGTTCAGCACCACCTTGGCATAAGCTCCGTTACTGGAACGCTCCACTATCTTCATGCCGGTACCGCTGGAGATTGAACGCAGTATCTTGCCATCCGAACCAGGCTCACTGCGGACTGAAATTACAATTTTGTCCCGAACCCAATGGGTTGCCTCAGCCCAGACGGAACCCGCAATGCCGGCAAACAGGATAAACAGAACTATTCGCTGCTTCATAAATTTTTCAGTAACTTCCTATTGAAAGAGATAAAGGACACCCCGGAAAATAGCCGTTTTTTCGCAAGAGCAAGGGGGCTCAGCGCTGAACCGCCGTATTTTATGAAACAGATGGGGATTCGAGCACAGAGCCGACGCCACTATCGCGAAAAAAATGCATTTTCAGAGGTGCCCAAAAGCATACATCAAGACAGGCCTGCTGCGAACAGGCGGCTATTGCTCCTTCGGGGGAACGAAGCCCTCCGGCATGGTCGCACCTTCGCCAAAGAAAAAGTTTTCCATCTCTTTTTCGAGAAATTTGCGGTGTTCGGGATCAATCGGAGTCAAGCGGTGTTCGTTAATCAGCATGGTCTGGTAGCGGATCCACCCCTGCCAGGCCTCTTTGGATACGTTTTCATAGATTCGCTTGCCCAGTTCGCCGGGATAGGGAGGTCTGTCAAGCCCCTCGGCTTCCTTTCCCAGTTTCACACAGTTAACGGTATGGCTCATTTATATAGGCTCCTTGGTCGAGTTGCTCAAGCAATCGCTGAACAGGTGCGGCAAGTCCGCATGCTTCAGGTTGCCGAATGTTATACCAGAGTAGCGGGCATGCTTCCATTACCCCGATGGAATTATCAAGCAGCCGGGCAGGCAACGGTGTAATCTCCAGACGGAAATGGCTGAAGGTGTGGTGGAGTGGCGGCAGAGCCTCCTGCAGTTCAACTTCGCAACCCAGCTTTTTGCGACACCAGCCTGCCGGATCTGTTTGGTCACCGCACTCCGGCAAGCTCCACAGCCCGCCCCAGATTCCCGTTGGCGGACGCTGCTCCAGCAGGATCCGGCCACCTGCATCAGCAATCAGCATCAGGGTACTCCGGCGCAGCGGCAACCGGCCTGATTTCCGGGGAACAGGAAGTTCCCGCTCCCGCCCCTGTCGATGGGCGAGGCAGTCAGTGGCAAAGGGACAATCGCCACATGCAGGCCGGCCCCGGCGGCACAAGGTCGCCCCGAAATCCATGATTGCCTGGGTATAATCGGCCATCTGCCGGTTGGGCATATAGTATGCCGCAAGCAGCCACAGTTCTTTTTCCACCGACGTTTTTCCCGGCCACTCGTCTATGGCGTGCAGCCGGCTCAGCAGGCGTTTGACGTTGCCGTCCAGAATAGGGTAACGCTGCCCGAACGCCTGGGACAGTATCGCTCCGGCAGTAGAGCGGCCAACTCCGGGCAGAGCAACCAAGTCATCAAAAGTTTCCGGGAAAACCCCGTCATGCCGATCGCGGATCATCTGTGCCGCACGATGAAGATTCCGGGCGCGGGCATAGTATCCCAGGCCAGACCACAGATAAAGAACCTCATCGATGCTCGCATCTGCCAGCACGATAGTGTCAGGGAAGCGAGCCAGAAAACGTTGATAATACGGGATGACAGTGGCCACCTGGGTCTGCTGCAACATAATCTCTGCAAGCCAGATGGTATAAGCGGTGCGGTTTTGCTGCCATGGCAAACCCTTGCGCCCGTGCTGCCGATACCACTTCAGCAACCGCCCAGCAAACTGTTCAACAAGATAATCCGGGTTCAACTGGGGTTCAGGCAAAGGCAACCACGCGGTTCCTGCCAGTCTCCTTGGCCCGGTAGAGAGCCTGATCGGCGTGCTCAACCAGCTCCACGCCCAGACGCTTGAACTCCCCCTGGCGTTGCTGGGGATCCAGTACGCTGACACCTATGGATGCGGTAATTTGCAAGGTATCACCTCTGTCGAGGGGAAACACCCGCTGTTCGAGAGCCATGCGGATGCGCTCGGCAATCACCTCGGCCCGTTTCAGGCTGGCGGCACTCAACAGGGCAACAAACTCCTCTCCACCGTAGCGCGCCAGCACATCCTGCCCGCGCAGGTGCTGTCTCAAAACAGCAGCAACCTGACGGAGCACGCTGTCCCCAGCCTGATGTCCATAGGTATCATTGATACGCTTGAAGTGATCCACATCGATCAGCAGGCAGGCCAGCGGCGCCTTCCCGCGCATGGTACGCATAATCTCCTCTTCCAGGCGCTGGTCGAAGAAACGACGGTTGTTGACCTCTGTTAACGGATCGGTCAAACCCAGATTGGCCAGCCGTTCATGATTGATGGCATTCTCCACGCACACTGCAACCGTAGTCGCCAGCCGTTCCAGAAAATAGGTATCCTTGCTGGCGGCAAATCGCTCGGCATCGCGCGCTCCCATATTCAGACAGCCGATGAGCCGCCCCCGCCGCAATAGTGGCAGCACTGCCACACTGGCCGGAGCCGGACGCGCATGTCCCATCAAAGAAGCATGGATAGCAGGATTATAGCTGCCGAGACGCGGAGTGGGCTGGTTGCGGGATATCTCTTCGAGGATGGTGGCATCGGGAAGCAGCATCACCCCCTGGAACTGGCGCAACCCTTCAGGGAGCTGTTCGAGCAGCTTCTGTATCTGATTGTCCGCATCTACCAGTACCAGGGAAACCTGGACCAGATCGAAAGCACGTGGATAATCAACAGTCAGGGTAGTAATAACATCTGCCAGCGAATCGAGGCCCAGAAGTTCCATTTCCTGGATCTGCAGCCGGCGTAGTTTCTTCTCATTGATATGCGCCTGTCTCAACAGATCATCCAGCCGTGAGCGCAGCTGCTGGTTCTCCTTGCGCAACACCTCCAGTGTGGATGTATCCATGCTACGTTGAATTGCCTCTACGGGATCTCGTTTTTTTTCTGGGGAGAACATTACTGGGCCGATATAAATTCTGGTTATCCTGTAACGCTACCATCTAAGCGCCCCGAAAGCCAGCCCTGACAGCCGGATACGATCCTTTCTGCTGAATCCTGATGCTTCACTGCAAGCACTCAGTCTCGCTCTGTTTCAGAATACGAAAAAGCCGGGCTGACAATGAAACATATCAGCCCGGCTTTTTTCAATACGCCAAAATCTAGCGCATGTTGATAATTGTCTGCGTAATGGTGTCATTGACGGTAATGGTCTGGGCATTGGCCTGGAAGTTACGTTGCGCAACGATCAGGTTTACCAGTTCTTCACTGAGGTTGACGTTGGATGACTCCAGCGCCCCGGACTGTATCAGTCCCAAGCTGGCTGATCCCGCTTCACCATATAGCGGTTCGCCCGAACCGAAGGTCTGCAGCCAGCCGCTGTCGCCGTTGGGTTGCAATCCCTGTGGGTTGGCAAAGCTGGCCAGAACAACCTGACCCAGGGGCTGGTCGTTGCCGTTGGTATAACGGGCAAAAACAACACCTTTATCATCGATATCAATACCGGTGAGCAATCCCGTTGTGAAACCGTCCTGACTGATGGCATTCACTCCGGAGTCCCTCGAGTACTGGGTAGAGTCACCGTAGTCCACGGCAAAATCCAGCGTGGTTGCAGCACCATTTTCAATATTCCAGCTGTAGTTGAAGGGAATGGGCGAGCTGGCAACAGGGTCAACCCCACCGGTTGAGGTAAACACCAGATTATAGGGGCCGGAGATCTGGTTGTTCGCACCACCGGGCAAAACTGCCGCCTCTGCCAGACCATCACCACCCACCGGAACATCGGAATCGGTTTTGTCTGTCATGGTAGTATAGACATTCCAGTTGTTTGCACCATCCTTGCGGTAGTACATGGTTGCCAGGTGGCTGGAGCCGAGCGAGTCATACACAGTGACCGAAGTGGAGTAAGTGTAGGTATTGGGATCAGCGGGGTCAAAGGCCGGATAGAGCACCGGGTCCACCACTGGGGCCTCGGAGTCCAGGTTGATTGATACCTTGACCTCGGTGGTGGCCTTGGGTGGTCCCTCACTGGTGGAGAGTTGCAGATCCGCGATAACGCCAGTATTGAATGAACCATCTTCATTGGCCGGATTTACCTGCAACCGCTGCCGCATGCTGTTGACTACATAACCATCCTTGTCAGGGGCGAATGATCCCGCCCGGCTGTAGACTTTTGCGCCATTGTCTTCCAGCACAAAAAATCCTTTGCCATTGATGGCCAGATCCAGGTTGTTGTCGGTGTATTCCACATTTCCCTGGGACATCTGCTGCTGAATCTGCGCCACCCGCACACCGCTGCCGGACTGCAGGCGGCTGATGCCCTGGTAGGAGGCCGCATAGACATCCACAAATTCGGCACGGGAACGTTTGAACCCGGTGGTGCTGACGTTGGCAATATTGTTGCCGGTAACGGCCAGATCTTTTGAGGCGGCGTTCAGACCGCTAAGTGCAACTCGAAAGGACATGGTTTATTTCCTCTTTGTTATTTCTACATAATCTCCCGGACTTCTGCGAAGTTTGCAGTTCCCAGCCCGGCCAGATTCAACGTGACGCCCTGTCCCCCCTTCCCGAGGGTAACGCTATCCACCCGCGAAACCAGCATGGTTTCAACGGCTTTGTTCTCTCCACCGGCCTGCGCCTCGACACTGAAACGGTAATGTCCGGGGGCAACCGGCTCTCCATCGGCTCCCTTGCCATCCCAGCTGAACTGAAACAGCCCGGACTCCTGTTGACCCCAGGAGCTGCGCTGCACCAGTGTCCCCGCCATATCGTAGACACTGACCACCACATCTGTTGCGCTGGTCGGCAGTTCAGCCGCACCGGCAATACCGCTGCTGCCCTGCTCCAGATAGCCCCGCTCTCCCGGCACCAATACATGACGGCCGATCAGCGAGGAGGCCTGCAACGCCTGGCTGGAGGTCAGAGATTCAGTGAACGAATTGAATGATTCGCTCATCTCCTGAATCCCCTTGGCGGAGCTGAACTGGGCCATCTGGGTAAGGAAATCCCCGTTCTCCATCGGCTTCATCGGATCCTGGTTTTGCAGTTGCGCCAGCATCAGCTCCAGAAACTGGGCCTGTCCGATATCATCCGTTTTCTTTTTCTCTTCCGGGCGGTTTAATCCGAGACTCTCCCAGTTAACGCCCGCCGCTTTATCAATACTCATATCACTGACCTTCTGTTATTGACCCATGGTGAGGGTGCGCATCAACATCCGCTTGGATGTATTGAACACCTCCACATTACTCTGATAGGAGCGCGATGCAGAAATCATGTTGGCCATCTGCTCGATAACATCCACATTCGGCTTGAAGATATAACCATCTTCATTGGCCATGGGGTGATCGGGACGATACTCCTGCTGCAGCGGTGACTGATTCTCTACCACTGCTTCCACCTTCACGCCAACACTCGCCTGCCCCTGTTTGAACCGATCATAAACAGCGGCAAATACCGGCTCTCTGGCCCGGTAGGTCTGCTCGGTACTACTGCTGACCGAATCCGCATTGGCCAGATTGCTGGCGGTAATGTTGAGCCGCAGATTCTGTGCCGTCATGCCTGAACCGGAAATATCAAATACCTTGAACAGTGACATTATATTTATTCTCCCCTGATGGCCCGTTTGATACCGGCGGCCTTGTCACCGGCAAAGCGCACCTCCGCCAGATAGCGCATGGCATTCTCGGAGAACCGCACCTGCTCCTCGGCGGCCTCTACGGTATTGCCGTCTACCGATGGCTGATGGGGAACCCGGTACAACAGCTCACCGGAGTCGCTCCCTCCACCGGCCTGGATATGACCCGGCTGGGTGACCGCCAGCGATAACGACTGCTGACCGTTCACCGCGCCACGCAGCACCGCCTGGAAATCAATATCCCGCGCCTTGTAGTTTGGTGTGTCTGCGTTGGCCAGATTGGCCGCCAGAATCTCTGAACGGCGATTGAATACCTTCAGCGCCCGCTCGTTAAAACCCATCACTTTATCCAGACTGATTCCCATGACCTGCTCCAAAAGTTACCTTGCCCTACAGGTAGCAATGAACATGCCAACAATAGACGACTTGAAAAATCAACAGGTTAGAAAGGGTTCTGGATGGATTGCACGGCAATTCAGGCGTTGCAACGGCAGCGGCTTGCCGGTCGGCAATCAGCTTTTTTTGCGTGCCCGCGGATGGGCGCTGTCGTACACCCTGGCAAGATGCTGGAAGTCGAGATGGGTATAGATCTGGGTGGTGCTGATATCCGCATGGCCCAGCAGCTCCTGCACGGCACGCAGATCACCGCTGGACTCCAGCAGATGGCTGGCAAAGGAGTGGCGCAACATGTGCGGATGCACCCGGCCGGACAGACCCTGCCTGAGCCCCCAGCGCTGCAGCCGCTTCTCCACCGCCCGGCGTCCCAGCCGCCGTCCCTGTTTGCCGACAAAAACAGCCGTCTCGTCTGCCGGCGCGCACTGCGCCCGCAGCGGCAACCAGTTGCGGATCGCCTCCCTGGCAGCTCGCCCGACCGGCACAACGCGGGTTTTGTCCCCTTTGCCGGTAACCCGCACCAACCCTTCATGCAGATCCAGATCGGCCAGGTCGAGACCGGTCAGTTCGGCAAGCCGCAGACCGGAAGAGTAGAGCAGCTCCATGATAGCCAGATCCCTTACCGCCAGCGGATCGTTCTCCCTGATTTCGAGCAGCCGCGCCATCTGATCCACATCCAGCGCATCGGGGAGTTTACGCTCTACCTTTGGCGCACTCACCTCCGCGGCAGGATTGAACTCCACCCTGTTTTCACGCAGCAGGAACCGGAAAAAACTTCGCAGCGATGACAGCTCCCGGGCAATGGTCCGGGCGCTCACCCCGTTGCGGTGACGACTGCTGGCATAGGCTCGAACACCATGCACATCCAGCGACCGCCAGTCTGAAATACCCCGCGATTCACAAAACGCCTTGATACGTTTCAGATCCCGATGATAGTTTTCACGCGTGTTGGGGGAGCTGCGGCGTTCGGTGTGCAGATAGGCGAGAAAGGATTCAATGCAACTGTTCAGCATAGGGAAGGCGCTTCAACAGCGCCCCGATTGATGAAAAAATTCTGACTCAATCAGCCCCGGAGGCGAGGTGTCTGTTCATCACCCCGGTAAACACTTCACCGAGAGAGCGCAGGAACATCGCCCCGGCCTGCTGGTGAAACCGTTCCGGATCATAACTGCCAAGGGCGAGCACCCCCAGCGGCTTGTCACTGTCACCCAGCGGGATCAGGGCTGCAGAAGCAATATCGGTAGCCTCGGTTTCGAACAGCTCCTCCAGAAGCTCGGGAGAGAGCCGTCCCCGCAGTGGCTCTTCTGCACTGAACACCCGTTCAAAACGGCGCGCGTGCAGCTCGTCCTGGCCGATAAACTCCATGCCGGTATAACCTTTCTGCGGGGCACGGAACAGACGAATCGCAACGGCATCGGCATTAAACCGATCCAGCAGTTGGATGCTCAACACATCAAACAGCTGCTTCAAATCACCGGCTTTCAGCAGCGCCAGAGTCAACTGGTGCAGGCGCTGGCTGAGCTCTTCATTGTACTGGGCGTTATGAATCAGTGACCCCAGTTTATTCTTGAGCTGCTGGCGCTGTTCACGCAGCATTTTCACCTGACGCTCGATAAGCGAGACAGCTGCTCCGGCTTCATGGGGCAGGCGCAACTCAACCAACAGCTCCTTGTGCCGTTCAAAAAAATCGGCATGATGGCGCAGATAGTCCGCCACCATTTTTTCATCGAGATCATTCGCTACGGATTTTTCCAGTTCGCCTTTCATAATTCAATCTGCCCTTCAAATACCTTGCTGGCTGGTCCTGTCATCATTACCGGACTTCCCTCACCCTCCCAGCAGATAGCAAGCTCTCCTCCGGGAAGTTCAACCGTCACTTTATCATTGATCAATCCCTGCTGGCGAGCCACTACCATCGCAGCACATGCACCGGTACCACAAGCCAACGTCTCCCCGACCCCGCGTTCAAACACCCGCAGGCGAATAATTTCCCGTGAAATTACCTGCATAAACCCCACGTTGACACGCTGGGGAAAGCGCGGGTGGGACTCGATTGCCATGCCCAATCCAGCAACCGGTGTGTTGTCCAGATCCTCTACCAACAGCACGGCGTGGGGATTTCCCATCGAGACCACGCCTACGGTGACGCTGTCGCCATCCAGCTCCAGCGCATACTCATCAGCACGCACTGCCGCCTGAAAGGGGATCTGTTCAGGATCAAAACGGGGTACGCCCATATTGACGGTTATCTGCCCATCTGATTCTACCCGTAAAACAATAACGCCGCTGCGGGTCTCTACCCGAATCTCATCTTTGTCACCAAGGCCTTGGTCGCGCACAAAGCGGGCAAAACAACGCGCCCCGTTGCCGCACTGCTCTACCTCATCACCATCGGCGTTGAATATCCGGTAACGAAAGTCCACACCGGACGCTCTTGCCGGTTCAACCAGAAGCAGTTGATCACAACCGATTCCAAAGTGGCGATCAGCAATAAACTGCACCTGCTCCCGGCTCAGCCGGACAGTTTGATTAATGGCATCAATAACCACAAAATCATTGCCCAGACCGTGCATTTTGGTAAAAGAGATCAGCATAGCTGGAAGCTTAACGGGAACGGGGAGAATTGACCAGCTTTATGTATTGGTAATTACTGCAGTATTATCTCTTTTCTATACAGTGTATAAGGGGTGCTGCGGGCGTGCTCCCATGCCTGCCGGATCAGTTCTCTGCCTTTTCCTGCCGAATCCCCCTCCAGCATGGCGCGGAAAAATTTTTCGTAAAAATAGTTTGGCTCTACCCGCACAATGACAATCAACCGCGATGCATGTTCCGATCTTGTTTGTGAATAACGAAAAAAGCTGCTTTCGCCGGAAGGGATCCGCGTGTCAAAGATCTCTTCACTCAGATTCAGAGTGACTTCACGGCCGATTACCGCCTCTTGTGTTGTATCCGGAATGGTTTTTCCGGATCGGTCAATCTGGTAGCCACTCACAACAACTCGTGGCGTCAGATAGGTGGGGAAATGGTGCCCGGTACCGGTATTGGATATGGTTACCAACATTTCCAGTTTGTCGCCCGCCTGTACTGTTTTTCCGGAAACCTCCGTTGTTATGGTCACACCCTTCCGGGTCATTTCCGGATCATGAATGCCCCGCCACAGATGGCGACGATCCGGCATATGACAACTCTGACACTCCACCCCCTTGGCCGGATAATCGCTTTCCAGCCACTCCTGGTAGGTGTTCTCAATCAGTTTTCCATTCAGCGCATAACCGTCCGGTCCAAACTGGTGGCACCCTTTGCAGAAAACCGATTTACTGAAAGCGGGCTCGGCAACAAAACCGCCATGAGGCAATCCTTCATCTATTCTTCCGGTTACCTCCGGTGTGGATCGGCGGGGCGGTCCAATCCGTTCATGTTTTCTCACATGGCAGACAGCACAACTCAATCCATGCTGCTGCAGGCGAGGATCAAAGGCGGGGTTGGTAACCCATTTTTTTTCCCCATTTTGTGCGGTTTTTAACAGAAGAGGCTGCTGCTCCGACAATGGGGCATGGCATGACCAGCAGACCCTGGCGGTGGCAGGATCACTCTTCTCCATCACCAGAGTCTGGCCATGCACTCCGGGGCCCATCGCCTTGCTGTGCAGAGAGGTTTTCCAATCCCGGTACTGCGGCTCATGGCACGAGCCGCAGGACTCCGGCAACAGGGATGACTCCAGTTCAGAATAATCACCGGGAACCTTGCCCTGCAAGGGAACCGGCGTCTGCCAGTGCCTGTCGGCAAACTGCTGTACCGATTCTGCGGGAGCTGTTCCGGATTGCCTGTTTCCGGTTATCATGACAGTACTCAAAACTGCCACGGCAATCAGCAAAACCATCAAGAAAAAAGGCTGCACAATATTACCGCGAATCACAGGCAGCAAAAAACAAGGCAAAAAGCGTGCGGTACATTTTGGCATCCGAGCAAATTTGCTTTTTTATGTTGAATATTTTTCACCAATCTCCTTATTCAGTTTCTGAATTTCCAGAAAACGCCTGCCTGGTTTTTTGTATCTCCTAAATCTGATGCATAGATATGGCTCGAGCCATATCGTATCCAAACTGCCAAGTTTCGGGTGAAAATTCAATTCGATATAACCCGCTTCATTAAACCCTTCAATTTGAAGAGTTTCACCAACAGCTCTACCAAATACCTCTTTACTATGCTCCGGCATATTGCGGATACCAACAGGCACAGCAATAACTCTCAACCAATCACCCAATCTCAGGTCTCGACCATGCGCATCTACAGGTTCATGCTTTTCCACTGTTTTGCAACAGAGAGTCTGTGTACACGTATCTGTTTTAACCCATCAACACCGATTCGGCTGGCTGACATATTTCAGATGGGATCCGCAACCACTGTGGCAGTCCGATGCACCAAAACCGGGAGCCGGAACATCCCCGCGGGTGGATTGATTCAACTGGCACTCCGGTTCAGTCGAGAGCTCCACTTTTACGACCGATGCAGCAGGACTGTGCAACAGATAATCGATATGCCAGTGCAGCTTTTTTGTATCTCTGCAGTGACGGCGCACGCGGGCGCTTATGTTGCGTTTGGCACTGCCGGTATAGATATAGTCACCGGCAGGAAAACGGAAACGCCCCAGTGCGCCCACCTTGATGGTCACGCTGTGGCAAAGTTGAATATGAAGCTGGTAAGTTTTCGACTCCATAGCTGACCATTCAGACGAGCTGGCCATTCTCCAGGGAGAGAATCCGGTCCATCCGCTGTGCCAGCTGCATATCGTGAGTTACCACTACAAAACTGGTTCCCAGTTCCCGGTTCAGCTCTACCATCAGGTCGTAGACATGCGCTGCGGTGCGGTTGTCCAGATTGCCGGTCGGCTCATCTGCCAGCACACAGAGGGGATCCGTCACCAGTGCGCGGGCAACGGCAGCTCGCTGCCGCTCACCGCCGGACAACTCCCCTGGGCGGTGCTGTAGCCGCGCCTGCAGTCCGACCCGTGCCAGCATGTCGGCAGCTCGCCGCCGGGACTCTGAGGTTGACAAACCACGAATCAGTAGTGGCATAGCGACATTTTCCAGGGCACTGAACTCCGCCAGCAGATGGTGAAACTGATAGACAAAACCCAGCGCCCGATTGCGCAGCCTTCCGCGCCGCGTGTCGCTGAGGCGGGACATATCTTCGCCATCAATCCAGATCTCACCGGAGGTTGGCGTATCCAGCCCGCCCAGCAGATGCAGCAGTGTGCTCTTGCCGGAGCCGGAAGCACCAATGATGGCAACCCGCTCCCCCTGTGCCACGGCAAAATTTACCTCCTGCAGCACATCCACCGTTAGTCCGCCCTCGTGGAAGCTCTTGCTGAGCCTGCGGCACTCCAGCACATCACTCATAGCGCAGCGCCTCCGCTGGCTGGACACGGGAGGCGCGCCAGGCAGGATAGATAGTCGCCAGCATGCTGAGCACAAAGGCCAGTGTGGCGATAGTGGTCACCTCGCTCCAGCGCAGTTCAGACGGCAACTCGCTGATGTAATATACGCTGGAAGGGAGAAACTGGATTCCGAAGGCGGTCTCGATGGCCGGCACGATGGTATCAATATTCAGCGCCAAAGTGACGCCGCCCAAGATACCCAGCAGCGTTCCCACCATTCCAATCACCACCCCCTGCACGATGAAAATCCCCATTACACTGGCGGGCGAGATCCCCAGGGTACGCAAAATGGCAATATCCCCCTGCTTGTCGGTGACCACCATCACGAGAGTGGAGATGATATTGAACGCGGCCACTGCAACAATCAGGAGCAGAATGATAAACATGGCGGTCTTTTCAATCTTCAGCGCACGGAAGTAGTTGGTGTGGCTGCGGGTCCAGTCATTCACCCAGTACCTCTCGCCCAGAGCGTCAGAAAGATCCGTTGCAACCAGCGGAGCGATAAACATATTGTCCAGCTTCAGTCGCACCCCACTGACATTTTCGTCAAAACGGTAGAGTTTTGCCGCATCACGCAGATGAATCAGTACCAGCGCACTGTCATACTGAAACATCCCCACCTCAAACACGCCCGCCACGGTAAACCGCTTCAGACGGGGCAGAATACCGGCCGGGCTGACATTGGCGCTGGGTGTAATCAGCGTAACCTTGTCACCGATGCCCACTCCCAGCGTGGTAGCCAGCTCACTCCCCAGAACAATATTGAAACTGCCCGGCTGCAGCACCTCCAGGGTACCCGCCACCATCTTGTCACCGACCACTGATACCTGTGGCTCCTGGGACGGCAGCAAACCGCGCACCATCGTTCCCTGAACCCTGTCCCCCAGCGCCACCATCCCCTCGGCATGAATGTAGGGAGCAGCGCCAAGCACATGAGGAAAACCCCGCGTCTTTTCCAGTACCTCCGGCCAATCGTGCAACCGGCCATCCAGACCGCTGACCGTCACATGGGCAGCCATTCCCAGAATGCGGTCCCGCACCTCATTCTGAAACCCGTTCATCACCGACAAAACTGTGATCAACGCCGTCACACCCAGCGCAATGCCCAGCATGGAGATCAGTGAGATAAAGGAGATAAAGTGGTTTCGGCGCTTGGCGCGCGTATAGCGCAGACCAATATAGAGTTCCAAAGGCTTAAACATAGGCCGCAATTAAACCACATTTAGCCATAAGGTTTCATGAATTCACGCGATTATCGCGCAATTCCTGTTTTATATGGGGAAATCCTCCCGGAGCCGGCCGGAAAGTCCCCCGGCAACCAATCAACGCTGTTCTATTACCACATAATCCCGCAACGGTTCGCCGGTATAGACCTGGGTAGGCCGGAAGATGCGATTGTCACCCAACTGCTCACGCCAGTGTGCCAACCAGCCTGCAGCACGGGATACGGCGAAGATAGGGGTGAACTGATCGGATGGAATACCCATTTCGTCATACAGAATTCCCGAATAGTAATCCACGTTGGGATAGACCCCCTTGGCCGCCAGCCGCTCCTGCGCTGCCTCTTCCAGCGCCAGAGCAATCTCCAGCTTGGGGCTGGCCTTGCTGCCACGATGCTCCATCAACTCCACCATCAGCTTTTGCAGGATGGGGGCACGCGGATCCTTGACCTTGTACTCACGGTGACCCATCCCCCATATTTTCTCTTTTTTCGCCAGTTTTCTGTCCAGCCACCCCTTGGCATTGGCAGGTGAACCTATCTCCTCCAGCATATCCAGCACCCGCTCGTTGGCACCACCATGCAGCGGTCCGGAAAGCGTACCGATAGCGGCGGCTATCACACTGTAGGGGCTGGCCAGGGTGGAGCCGGCTACCAGCGCAGCAAAGGTGGAGGCATTGATGGTGTGCTCCGCATGCAGAATCAGACAGGTGTCCAGAATTCTGGCCAGAATGGGATCCGGTTCCTCGCCGGTAAACATATACAGAAAATTTTCTGCAAAATTCAGGTCGGTACGCGGCGGAATAGGATCATAGCCATTGCGCAGGTGCTCCCAATTGGTCACAATCACCGGCATGCAGGCGATAATATTTACCGTCATGTTGTGGATATAATCCAGATCGGTACAGACACCGCTGCCAGTAAGACACTCACTTCCGGGATAGAACATGCCCAGGCTGGCGACACCGGTCTGCAGCATATCCATCGGGTGCCCCGTAGCCGGCAGGTGCTTCATCATCTCGCGGATGTTGTATTTTACCCGCCGGTTACGTCGCAACTGCTCATCAAACGACGCCAGCATATCGGCTGTCGGCAGCCGCCCATCCAGCAACAACAGAGTTGTCTCTTCGAAATTGCTCTGTTCAACAAGCTGTTCAATGGGATAACCGCGATAGGCAAGAATTCCTTTCTCCCCATCAATGTAGGAGATATTTGATTTAGTGGCAGGAACCCCTTCCAGGCCGGGAAGATACTCGCTCATTGGCTACTTACTCCGAAATCGGTGCTATTGAATCATGCGTTACAAATCCTGCCGAACAGGACAGGCGCAAATTAACAAACCGTAAGGATAACAAAGAACAGGATAAGCCGGGTAGCAGTAACCGGCATAGAGAGAAGCGGGAGAAATCTGCTGCAAAGCCTGAATTTCAGACAAAACTCCGCAGGGGGCAGCGAATCATGCCCCCTGCGGGCTGAGAATCAGACCGAAAACGAGGAACCACACCCACAGGTGGTAGTTGCATTCGGATTACGGATCACAAACTGAGAGCCCTCCAGACCTTCGGTATAATCAATCTCCGCCCCCACCAGATACTGGAAACTCATGGGATCAATCAGGAGGGTCACTCCACCCTTCTCCACTTCAGTGTCCCCTTCATTGACAGTATCATCGAAGGTAAAACCATATTGAAACCCGGAGCAACCGCCACCGGAGACGAAAACCCGCAGCTTGAGGTTTTCGTCACCCTCTTCGGCGATAAGCTCCCTCACTTTAGATGCGGCATTCTCAGTGAAAATCACCGGGCTTTCTGTTTCAACAGCAGCACTTTCGCTCATAACCAGTTCTCCACATTTGAGTCTAGTAAAAACAATATATATATCCCAACCAATTCAGTCAAGAATCCGGTTCAATGCATAGGGCGATTGCCAGAAAACCGCTGTGTATTAGGTAATGCATGAGGATTCGAGCACAAAACCGGTGCCGCTGTCACGGAAAAATGCTTTTACGGAGATGCCCGGCATGTATAATCCGGCGCACAACAAATATTCGACCAAAAAATCAAGTTAAGGCAGGAATGAAACAATTCAGGAAAACAGCAGGAATAGTGTCACCGTTATTACTCCTGTTAACCCTGCTAGCTCTCCTGCCGGTAAACCCGGAGGGGCCGTTTGACGCTCGGGACTATCAGCCTGCGCAAGGGGTTGAACTAAACTTTCCTGTTGCCGGGGCACTGATTGAGCCTTTGCTGGCACCCGGCATGGCTCTTGCCGGAGAACCTGATGTACGCATTGCGTGCGTATCTACCCTCATCTGGATCATTGCCACGACGGCCGGATTCAGTCTCTACAGGCAGCGATTCCGAAAATCCCGGCCTATATCTGCCTGCATGTTCCACATGCTGTTGGCAACTGCCGCCGCCACGGGTTTTTTTCTGAGCTATCTCAGCTTTATCTTGTTGGTGCCTCTACCGGGCTGGAAGCTGATCACAACCGATCCAGATCTTATTGTTGCCGATCTGCAAACTCACACAGTTTATTCCCGTGACGGACTGGTAACACCGGCCCAGAATCTCGCCCTGCATCGGGCCCGGGGATTCGATGTGGTTGCCTTTACCGAGCATAACAACCCGGCGGGCACGCTAATTTCCACCTCCCATTCGCACAACGATAAAACTGCTCCCTACGCAATCACGGGGACCGAGGTTCGTGATCCTGACCAGGCTTTTGTGCTCTCCATCGGCTGGTTGCCCGAACAGGATAAATGGACAGAGCAGTGGTTACGCGATCTTGATAAACAGCCGGTCATTGCGCTGGCCTGGAGGCTCTCTGTTGCCGATGTGCGCCGAATGGCCGCAGCCGGCCTGAGCGGCTTCGAGATCGCCAATGCGGGACACCCGGACATTCCTCTGCCGGTACGGAATGCCATTCTCGAAGAGGCAGAAAAACGCAACCTTGTCCTGGTCGCCTCCTCCGACTGGCATGGCTGGGGAGGTTTCTGGCGTACCTGGACCACGATAAAGGTTCCAGGCGCCGCACAGCTCTCGCGCGCCGACCAGGCCCAAGCCGTTGTAACCGCCCTCCAGCAGCGCCGCGCCCATGATATTCAACCCGTTGTAGCCGGTTACCTTGGCCCTCCATCCCTGCTGCAAATCCTGTTTGCCCCGTTCAGTGCAATATTGCGCTACGGGATGGAGCTGTCCCCGCTGCGGATTGCAATGTGGTGGCTGTGGGGGGGAGTAATCCTGCTGCTCGGCTGGCAACTGCAAAAATCCAGCCTGAGGCCGGTACAGATTCTGACCGCTACACTATTGGGGGTGCTGGGTACCGGATTGTTGATTCAGAGCATACGGATGCTCACCCTGACGCTACCCGGTATGGCAGCCGGGGAAACCTTGAGCGAGGTGGGTAGCTGGGGCGCGGTGCTGGGTGGTCTGTCACTGCTCGCCGCCCTCATCATGACGGGGCGAGAGTTTCTTGTTCGGGCTCGAAAAAACCAAACCAGCGGATAGTAAGATCCGGATTTTCCAGTTTCAACAAAGATACCCGGCGCCACTTGCCCCAGCCATTCAGAATCACTTCATCCCGAATCCTGTCGGGGCGGCCAAACTGCTCTACATAGAGACATAATCGGTCAGGCTCAGGTGGAACCTCCTGCTGCCATAAGCTGTACTGGCTGACTCGGGCATGAGGCGAGGCAATCACCCGCTCCATATCACCAAGCAACAGCGCCAGCATGGCTGTCTCCTGATGGCTCGCACCTATCACCTTGCATCGATGCGCCTGCGGTTTGTCTGCAAGCAGCCGCTCAACCTCCTGTCCCACCTGCGGCCAACCATAGCTCTGGCTTATCTGAGTGCGCTGTGGTGGTAGCTGTACTCCAGCATACCCCAGCCACCAGGGAAAACGGATAATATTCACCAACAGAAGCGATACAAGATAAGCTGCAATCACAATCGTAATCAGACCGTTTCGCCGTTTTTCACCAGGATACAGCCAACGATTCAGCGCCCCCGCCAACAGCAAGCTGCCTGGCAGATAGGCCAGCAGCGGCCAATTGGCCTCCGCCTTGGCAGAAAGACCGGCCACCCCGAACAGCAATAACGGCAACCAGAATCCGGTGACCAGCAGGTGAAGAGCAAATGAACCGGCAGGCAAGCCCCAACGACTGGCGCGCATACTGGCGTAGACCATGGCAACGAAAGTCCACGGCAGTACTACGCCAAGCTGCCCCCCCAGAAACAGGGCAAACAAACGCCAGGGATCGGAAATTTGCCGCTGTACACCGTGACCAAACTGAAATGCAAATGAAACCCAGTCATGCTGGTAGTTCCACAACACCACAGGAAAAAACAGCAGCGCTGCGACAGTAGCGGCAAGCCACGGCCCTCCGGAAGCGAGCTCCCGCCGCCCTTCACGACTGAGCAGCAAGGCAATAAACACCGTTCCCAACAGCAGAACAGCGGGGTATTTACCCAACAGGGCAAGACCGGTCCAAACGCCGGTCAGCAACCAGTATTTTATTGAACGGGCGGTAACGGCCCGCCAGCAAAAATAGTAACCCAACCAGGCAAACAGTATCAGAGGAATATCCGGCGTAACCACATGGAAACCCGCCTGTACGATAGGCAGACTGCTCCACACCAGCACAGCCAGTGCCGCAGCACGGTGTTGCCGATAGATACGCCAGGCAAACAGCCAGGCCAGCCAGCAACTGACCAGCCAGGTAATCACTGCCGGGATGCGAATAGCGGCGATATTGTTGCCGAATAGCTCGGTTAAGGGGCGTATCAACCAAGCGATCAAGGGTGGATGATCGAAGTAACTCCACTGCAGGCGTTGTGACCAGACCCAGTAGTACGCCTCATCGGGCAAGGCGCCAATATTGAACCATGCATAGCCGTTCGCAATCAGGCCAACGGCAACAAGAAGAGCAATCCAGAGAGTAAATTGCCGGGACACAGAGCTCTGCCTCACGTTATTGCTCCCGGATGATTTTACATCAGCACCAGATTGTCACGATGAATCAGCTCGGGCTCCCCCATGTAACCCAGCAGGGATTCAATACGATCGCTTGGCTGCCCCATGATGACACGGGTTTCTCCGGCACTGTAGTTCACCAGACCACGGGCCACCTCCTGCCCGGCGTGGTCCACGCAGCTCACCAGATCCCCCCGTTTGAAGCCCCCCTCAACGCCAGTGACTCCGACAGACAACAGACTGCACCCGGCTTCACGCAACACCCGCACCGCACCGGCATCCAGATAGAGCTTTCCTGAAAGCTGAAGTTGACCGGCCAGCCACTGCTTGCGCGCTGCCAGGGGAGCACTACCCGGCAGCAGCAGGGAGCCCGGCGCTTCTCCCGCCGCGATACGCTGCAATACGTTTTTTTCCCGCCCCGATGCAATAATGGTTGCCGCTCCGGAGCGACCCGCCAGCCTTGCTGCACGTACCTTGGTGCGCATCCCACCACGTCCCAGTACGCCACTCCCTCCGGCCATTTTCTCCAAACGGGGATCATCCGCCGCCACCTCCTGCAACAGACGGGCATCACTGTTGATACGCGGATCCTTGTCATACATTCCCTGCTGATCGGTAAGAATCACCAGCAGTTCGGCCTCCACCAGATTGGCCACCAGTGCTGCCAAAGTGTCATTGTCACCGAAACGGATCTCGTCAGTAACCACGGTATCGTTTTCATTCACCACTGGCAGCACTTTCAGTCGCAGCAAGGTTTGCAGGGTGCTGCGGGCATTCAGATAGCGCTTGCGGTCTGTAAGGTCATCATGGGTCAACAAGATCTGGGCAGTATGGATATCATGATGCTGCAAGCAGCTCTCCCAGGCCTGTATCACCCCCATCTGGCCTACCGCAGCTGCTGCCTGCAGCTCATGCAAAGCGTGTGGCCGATGCATCCAGCCAAGACGCTGCATCCCTTCAGCTACAGCACCGGATGAAACCAGCACCAACTCAACACCCTGCCCCGCCAGCTCCGCCATCTGCCCCCCCCAACAGGCAAACGCATCCCGATCCAGACCATTGCCTTCATCAGTAATCAGTGCGCTACCTATCTTGATCACCCAGCGACGGGATTGTCCGAGTTTATGCCGTTGATTCATCTTCCTGCTGTTCCAGATATTCCATAATGCGACCGGAAAGCTCCCGCGTACCGCTCTTGTTTATGGCGGAAATGCAGAAAACCGGCCCTTTCCAGCCAAGGCTGGAAACAAGCTCCTGACAGTGGGCATCACGTTCGGGGGCTGGCAGCAGATCCAGCTTGTTAAGAACCAGCCAGCGCTCCCGCTTCATCAGTTCGGGACTGAACTTTTCCAGCTCCCGCTCTATAGTTCGCACATCCCGAACCGGATCTGCATCCTCCCCGAACGAAGCCATATCCACCAGATGCAATAACAGCCGGGTACGACCAACATGTTTCAGAAAACGGATCCCGAGCCCCGCCCCATCCGCTGCACCTTCAATCAGACCGGGAATATCCGCCACCACAAAACTGCGATGGGCCTCGATACTGACTACTCCCAGATTGGGAGCCAGAGTGGTAAAAGGATAATCTGCCACTTTCGGTGTGGCTGCGGAAACAGCACGGATAAAGGTTGATTTGCCCGCATTGGGCAGACCCAGCAACCCCACATCAGCAAGCAGCTTCAGCTCCAGCCGCAACTCACGGACCTCACCGGGTGTGCCCGGCGTGGACTGACGGGGCGTACGATTGGTGCTGCTCTTGAAACGAGTGTTGCCCAATCCGTGAAACCCGCCTTTGGCTACCAGCAACTTCTGCCCTGCTGCAACCAGATCACCCATCTGCTCACCGGTATCAATATCGAATACCAGCGTACCTACCGGAACACGAATCTCCAGATCGTTGCCCCCTTTTCCTGTACGATCACTGCCCATACCCTGTTGCCCGCTCTCGGCCCGATAGCGCCGCGTATAACGAAAATCAAGCAGGGTATTCAACGCCGAATCCGCCACCAGCCAGACGCTGCCACCATCACCGCCATCCCCCCCGTTCGGACCACCGCGGGGAATAAATTTTTCCCGCCGAAAACTGACACAACCGTTGCCGCCCTTACCGCCTTCAACATAAATTGTCGCTTCATCAACAAATTTCATACTCAGAGCACCTCTAAAAACAGCGGCTTTTTTCAACGGCAAGAATGTACCGTACACTACCCCGTGCCACAAACATAGTTGCTTCCGGCACTGAATCCGCTATTGGGGAGAAATACATTTTCACAAGGTGTCCTTTAATAATCACCACAATCGAGTAGGAGGCGGGGTCACCCCCGCCGTCCTCTCACACCACCGGACGTGCGGTTCCGCATCCGGCGGTTCATGAGACACTCTGGAGTCGTCGCACGGTATCGAGCAACGACACCAGCCCCAGA
>JALSHD010000076.1 GCA_026982395.1 Chromatiales bacterium
CCATGCTTCACGGAAAGGAAGCATGAATGACTATTTCGAAAGAAATTCTGGACGAACTTCTGAAGGGCGTTGAGCGCCCTGAAGACCTGCTCG
This sequence comes from Chromatiales bacterium, assembly GCA_026982395.1. Taxonomy (GTDB): domain Bacteria; phylum Pseudomonadota; class Gammaproteobacteria; order Thiohalospirales; family Thiohalospiraceae; genus DRMK01. Next base: position 94 of record JALSHD010000076.1, read on the forward strand.
GCGATGCCGGGCTGATGAAAGAGCTGAAGATCAGGCTCATGGAGCGGATGCTGGGCGCCGAGTTGACGGCGCACCTTGGCTACGAAGAGGGCAAAGACGCGCCACCCGGCCAAAGCAACCGGCGCAACGGGACCTCGACCAAGGTTCTGAAGGGCCGGGACGGGGCATTGCCGGTGGCGGTTCCGCGCGACCGTGACAGCAGCTTCGAACCCGAGCTGGTGAAGAAGGGCCAGACCCGGATTGACGGGATGGACGACAAGATCATCGGGCTCTACGCCGCCGGTCTGACGGTTCGGGACATCCAGGTCCACCTGCTCGATCTCATGGCCTGAAGGTCTCACCTGACCTGATCAGCCGCGTCACCGATGCGGTTCTGGATGAGGTCCGTGAATGGCAGAGCCGGGCGCTGGAGCGGATGTATCCCATCGTCATCTTCGATGCGCTGCGGGTGAAGATCCGCGACGCCGACAGCCGAACAGTGAAAAACAAGGCGGTTTACGTCGCCCTGGGCGTCACCCGCGATGGGAGCCGTGAGGTCCTGGGCCTGTGGATCGCTGAAAACGAAGGTGCCAGGTTCTGGCTATCGGTGATGAACGAACTGAAGAACCGGGGCGTACAGGATATCCTCATCGCCGTCGTGGACGGGTTGAAGGGCTTTCCCGAGGCCATCACCGCCGCCTTCCCGGACGCCATGGTTCAAACCTGCATCGTGCATCTTGTGCGCCATTCCCTGAACTTCTGCTCGTGGAAGGACCGCAGGGCCGTAGCCGCCGACTTGCGCCGGATTTACAGCGCCCCGACCGCTGAGGCGGCCGAGGCCGAACTCGATGCCTTTGAGGAGAAATGGGCCGGAAAATATGCCTCCATAGCCTCGGCCTGGCGCCGGGCGTGGCCCGAGGTGATCCCGTTCTTTGCCTTCGATCCCGCGATCCGAAAAATCATATACACCACGAACGCTATCGAGAGCCTGAACCGGGTGATCCGAAAAACGATCAAGACGCGCGGCTCGTTCCCCACCGATGACGCCGCCACCAAGCTGATCTACCTGGCGATTCGCAAATTCGAGAAGGATGGCAGAAATGTCAGGGAATGGTTTGCAGCCCGTAACCAGTTCGCCATAATGTTCGGCGAGCGGTTCGACGCTTGAGTATCTGAAACCGCATGGACCGGGACAGATACACAGAGTTCATGACACTCTCGCTCCCATAGGTGTCGGCCACCGCATGCAGGTAGACCTTGCCCACGCCCTTGAGCGTGCCGACGAAGAAGGTGTCGGCCGAGAGCAACTCGCCCGGAGCGCCTGATTCCACATGCCTTTCCCGGAAGCAGGGGTTCATCTTCTCCAGGAAGGCGGCTTGCTCGGCAGTCAGCTCGATTGCCTTTTCGGCATTCTGCTCCTCCAGCGCCAGCCAGCGGTCGTAACGGGTGCCCAGGCCGGCGTCGTTCAGGATCTTCTGGATCGTCACCGAGGATGCTCCGATGCCTTCCAGCCGCAGCAGCGCCTCGAGCCGGTTGCAGCCCCAGGACGGGTGCTCCAGCGCCAGCGCCTTGATCTTCTCGACGGTCTCCGGTGGCGTCGTCTGCGGGTGGCTCTTGTGGATCGGCGGCAGGTCCTTCAGCCCCTCGAACCCGTGCGTCTGAAACCGCCGTTTCCACTCGTAAAAACTGGTCCGGTCCATACCGCGGCGCCGGCAGGCCTCGGCCACGTTCCCCAACTCCCGCGCCAGCTCAAACACGCTCAGGCGCTGCTCCGCAATCTTGGGCGCCGCATTACGCGGACGGCTCTTCCTGGCTGTCGATGTACGTCCCATTCCTCAGTCCTCCTTCCCATGAATAGCATGGCAAGAAGGTTAAGAATACACGTCTCTCTCATCAGACGATCCACCTTAACAACTGGTCCGAATTCTCGTGACCATCTCTATCCTCGCAAGCAATCACATCACTCTTTGCACGATCCGAGGCCAATTCAGGATCGTGCAATATCGCTGCCCGCGAATAATACGTTGCTGGTGCAATCGGCAAAACCCTGCAGATCGGCCCGACATCAAAAACATCGCGATGATCTTCAATAAAACTCACCATTTGCGGAACGGGCGGTCGAGCTCCGCCTGCGCAAAATATGCAGATGCCCTCTTCAGTATCTCGTTGGCTTGGCGCAGCTCACGGTTCTCGCGTTCCAAATCTTTGAACTTCGCTTTCTCATCGCTGGACAATCCACTGCGCAATCCAGCATCGCGTTCAGCTTGCTGGCACCAAGCCCGCAGGCTGTCCGGAGAGCAACCTAGTTTTGATGTAATCGCCGTGTAAGCAGCGTTATTGCTGGAATAATTGCTGCGGTTCTCTTTGAAAAGCCGAATGCCGCGTTCGCGAAATTCAGCCGTGTAACTCGGGTAGGTTTTCTCTGTGTCATAGGGTCAATCCTTGGAGAGTTTTACTCTCCAGTAAACCCGGGGCGGTTCAGGTTGTATGGTTGTTTCCTGAACAATTCTGGCTTTCGACTGTACCAGTCCTTCATTTCCAGCACGGGTGTTCTGGCCTTCAGGACTGATTGAGGAAGCTGCGTGTTGCATAGGTGCACATAGCGCATCAGGGTCGCGTCTGGGCATGCCGGCCTTCCTGCGCTTGCCATCGTCCTTCAACCGTCAAATGAAAATCGAGATAAAAGCGCAGGAAACGGGTGGCGGTGACTGAATTGGCAGCTATAGAGTTTTCATCATGCACATGACGATACGGGCCACGGAGCAATAGGCTGTATCCCCAATACTTTCAGGAGCCCAGAGATGCAAAAGGAACAAACACTCAAAGAAGACAAAATGTATGCAGCTGCGATACAAAGAGACAGCTCATTCGATGAAAGATTTGTTTACGCGGTCATTACGACTGGTGTGTATTGTCGGCCAAGCTGCAGCGCACGGCCACCATTGAGAAAGAACATGCGCTTCTTTGACGGTCCAACGGAAGCTGCGAAGGCAGGCTTTCGACCCTGCAAGCGTTGTAGACCCGACGATCCGCACTACAATGTCACACGTCTGATCCAACTGGCTCGCTATATTATTGATCATGCGGAAGAAAAACTCTTGCTGAGCGATCTGGCGGAGCGACAGGGTTTATCGCCATATTACCTGCAGAGAACATTCAAAGCCGTCTTTGGGGTATCGCCAAAGGCATTTCAAGACGCTGCGCGGTTAAACACATTTAAGTCTCTTTTGAAGTCAAGAGACGATGTGACGGGAGCGATTTTTGAATCTGGTTATGGATCGTCAAGCCGGTTTTACGAACGTGCCGCTCGCCAAATAGGTATGTCACCGAAGGCTTATCGTAGTGGAGGGGAAGGTGAGACGATTCATTATGCCTGTCGAATGACTGACTTGGGCGCACTGATGTTTGCGGCGACGGCCAAAGGTGTTTGCTTTGCCATGTTTGGTGAGAACGAAAGTGAGTTGCGCAACCAGCTAGCATCGGAGTTCCCCAATGCGGATCTAGTTCAGTCTTCTGATAATGGAGGTGAACAGCTAGATGAATGGATGAGCAGTTTAGAAGCACATATCAACAAGGGTGCCCCGCGGCCGGAATTGCCACTGGACCTGCGTGGTACTGCCTTTCAGATTAAAGTCTGGCAGTTTTTGCTACGTATTCCTGAAGGCGACGTTGTCAGCTACGGTGAGATTGCCAAGGCCATAAAAGAACCAAGAGCTGTTCGTGCTGCTGCTTCGGCCTGCAGCAAGAACCGTATCGCGGTGTTGGTCCCGTGTCATCGAGTGTTGAGGGGAGACGGCAGCATGGGCGGATATCGATGGGGGCTGGAAAGAAAGAGAACCTTGTTGGATATTGAACGTTTAAGAAAGAATGCCTAATGACTGTACTAGCCAAGGTAAATTCCCTTGACTGGTCAAAAATCCAGTCAGATATGGATGATAATGGTTTCGCAGAAGTGCCGGAGCTGCTGAGTAAGGCAGAATGTGATGTTCTTGTCGGGCTCTATGATGACAACGCCGCAAAGTTTCGATCAAGGATCGTTATGGCGCGACACAACTTTGGTAGCGGCGAATATAAGTATTTTGACTATCCGTTGCCCGACCTTGTTCGGGAGCTGAGACAGGCGTTGTTCCCTCATTTGGCAGTAATAGCCAACCAGTGGGCACAGTATTTAGGGAGTTCTGATTGCTGGCCAGAATCCTTGGACACATTTCTTGAAGCCTGCCACGCGGCTAACCAAAAACGGCCAACCCCACTGCTGTTGAAATATGGGGAGGGCGACTACAACTGCCTACACCAAGATCTCTATGGTGAAGTTTACTTCCCATTTCAGATCGTCATTCAGTTAAGTGAGCGCGGTTTGGACTACGAGGGTGGTGAGCTTGTCCTTGTAGAACAACGGCCACGTATGCAGTCACGGCCCGCAGTCATCACAGTAGGCAAAGGTGGAGCTGCCATCATACCTGTGCGTGATAGGCCTGCAAGGGGCGCAAAAGGGTGGAAGCGGACAACGATGCGTCATGGCGTTGGAACCATCAAAAAGGGCTCAAGGCACACGCTCGGGATGATTTTCCATGATGCGACCTAACGGACAAAATTTGGCATTCGAACGAGAAACTGCTCGTCATGAGGAGGAACATTGGACTTATTTGAAAGCGAAACAGGCACAGTCAGGAACCTTCTGCCATGCGATGGGGTGGTGAATTACCACGGCCCCATCATGACAAGAGGGGAGGCAGATCGATTTTATGATGCACTAATGAGTGAAATTGGCTGGCAGCATGACCAAGCTATCATGTTTGGGAAATTGGTTGTTACCAAGCGCAAAGTCGCCTGGTACGCGGACTGGCCAGCGTCGTACACGTATTCAAAGATTACCAAGACCGCTCAGCTCTGGACACAGACCCTACTCGAACTGAGGGGCCTGGTTCAGAGGCATAGCGGAGAAGAGTACAATTCGTGCTTGCTTAATCTCTACCACGACGGAAGCGAGGGGATGGCCTGGCACAGCGACGCAGAAAGAGACCTTAAGCGAGACGGCGCGATCGGTTCCCTGAGTTTTGGGGCCGAACGCAAATTTGCGCTCAAACACAAGCGCTCGAAGGAGACTGTCTCAAAGGCGCTGGAACATGGAAGCCTGTTAGTTATGAAGGGAACAACACAAACACACTGGTTGCACAGAATACCCCCTACGAAAACGATCTTAAGTGCTAGAATCAATCTGACTTTTCGGTCGCTCTCCCCCAGCTGAGAGTAGGCTTATTGAGGCTCTCAGACATTTGTTCGGTCAAAGCAACGTAGTCTAAGTTCGATTAGGCCTGGCGCATTTGCGCGGTGATCCGAAGCGGTAGAAAAATAATTATTTCGCAAGAAACGGGTCGATGAACAGGGGTGAGGTGTGGTGAACATAGCATCAAGCTGTAAAAGGACGGTACCATGATTCAATCCACCATCGCTCTGATCATTTTCTTGTTCCCACTCGCCTATAGCCCCGGGCCTGGCAACATGTTCTTTGCGGCTAATGGAGCACGTTTTGGTTTTCGTTCGACCATACCGGCGACGATTGGGTATCACATCGCTACCTGGATTGTGACGGCGGCAATCGGCTTCGGATTTATTGCTGCGCTGGACAAGTTCCCTGATGTCATTTTCGTGCTGAAAATCGCAGGGTCACTGTATGTACTGTGGATCGCATGGAAGCTTTTCAGAGCGAGCGTTTTGGAAGGTGATAGCGCCGCAAAAACAGCTACCTTTATAGATGGCGTTGTTCTTCTAATCCTGAACCCCAAAGCGTATGTGATCATCGCTCTGATGTTTACTCAGTTTCTCAATCGGTTTGAATTTGGGACACAGCTTGCCGTTGTGATTATTACTACAATCTTTACGTTCAACAATTTCGTCGCGTTTTCAGTCTGGACGCTGATCGGAGACAAGATTGCCGGATATTTTAGAACGCCTGAAAGCGCACAGAAACTGAACATGTTGTTTGGTGGAATTCTGGCGGCAGTGGCTGTTTGGATGCTACTTTCCTAATTCGCTGTTGGCTTGGTCTCGGGCGAATTCTGGTTTGCGAGGCTACTATGTTCGCCGGACAAACCAAGAAATGCAGCAATTATCGAAACCCATAGACGTTCCGTCGAGGGGCTTACGCGTCTCGTCGGTGCCTAACATCAACTTAAGAACAGGGCAGCGGTAGATTTCAAGGGCGACACACATAAACGATGCCAAGTCTTCGAAATGTCGCTTCGGAAGTAAGGGCGAACCTACCACGCCAGTAGATTATCATCTTAGCTAAGGATCTTTCAAATGACAGAACTCGTACTCTACGGACACCCAGATTCCGGCCACGCATGTAAGGTCGCCCTGGCACTTGCGTTGGCTGGGAAGAGTTTTCGCACAATCTGGGTAGACATCTGGGCCGATCCCTCCACACGCCAGGCGGAGTTTCTTCGCAATAGCCCGTTCGCCGAGGTTCCGCTGTTGATGATCAACGACAAACCGTTTGTTCAATCTGGAGCAATACTCCTTGAAATCGCTGATCGCTTCAATTGCCTAGGCGCCGAGACCGAGGACGGCTTGCAAAAGGGGCGCGAAATTCTGCTTTGGGAAGCCAATCGTCTGGGACTTTGCCTGCCATGGCTTCGTCTCGAACGTCGCGAGTCAGGGCAGGGGTTTCCAGGTGGAACAGTAGATTGGCTGCGTGCCCGCTATGCGTTAGACAGCGAGCGTTTCGAAACCTTCTTGGGCCGAGGCCCATTCTTTCACGGTGATCGTCCTGGCATCGGTGACTGTGCGATTTGGGGCTACACGCAGTGGCTCAAAGAGGCTGGGGTTAAACCGACGCCGGTGATGGAATCATGGCTGACACAAATGCGGAATTTGAACGCAATGCGTACACCTGGTGAGTTCTTTCCTGAATCTGAGATCACTAAGCCTGCAGAGACGGATAACGCCATTGAGTAACATGCCGCCGACTAGGGTCGAGACTCAATCAAGTCCACCACAGGATAAAGGCAGCGATGGCGACGGCTGACAGGAAGTTTCGAGCCAGTTTATCATAGCGGGTGGCAATGCGGCGGAAATCCTTGAGGCTGCAGAAGGCGCGTTCGATCATATTTCGCGGGCGATAAGCCTGCACATCATGGGGGATGGGTCGTTTTCGGGATCGGGTCGAGGGAATGACGGCCTCTGTTCCGGCCCGCGCAAGAGCTGCGCGCAGGCTGTTTGCATCATAGCCCCGGTCGCCGAGCAGGCGGCGTGGTGCGGGCATGGTTGCCAGCAGAGCAGGGGCAGCCGAGATGTCGGCAACGTTCCCCGGCGTGAGCTGGAACGCGGCAATGCGCCCGCAACCATCTGTCAAAGCGTGGATTTTCGTCGTGGGGCCGCCACGCGAGGTAAGCACCCGATTGCTACCGCCTGCCTGACACCGAGAGCAGATCTTATATTGCGTCGTTATTGACGTCGTTAACGACGTCGTATCAGACAGGAGCGGGATATGCGTCATGAGGTTATTGTCGGTGTTGAACGGCGCCGGCACTGGTCGGATGAGGAGAAGTTGTCGATCTTGCGCGAGGTTGGCATTGGTGGCGCGACGGTGAGTGATATCGCCCGCCGGCACGATCTGACGCGCCAGCATATTTATCAGTGGAGGCGTGCTCTGCGGCGCAAGGGGCTTTGGTCGGGCTCGGACGGCACGGTTTTCCTGGCGCTTGATGCCTCTGCGGAGCCCCTTCGGTCCAGCCCGTCGGCAGGGCATGTGATGAGCATCGAGATTGTGCTGGGCAATGGCCGCATGGTGCGCCTGAACGGCGGGCTCCAGGAAGATGATCTTGCCCGACTGATCCGGCTGGTCGAGACGGCATGATCGGGCCGGGCACGGGCGTGCGGGTCTATCTGGCTTGCGGGGTGACGGACATGCGCAAGGGGATAAACGGGTTGTCGGCGCTAGCACAGGACGTGCTGCGCCAGCGGCCGACGGGCGGTGCGGTGTTTGCCTTTCGTGGCAGGCGCGGTGACAGGATCAAGCTGCTGGACTGGGACGGTCAGGGGTTCTGCCTGTATTACAAGGTTCTGGAGAAGGGCCGGTTTCCCTGGCCGAAGGCAGATGACGGGGCTGTTCGGCTGCCCGAAAACGGGTTCTCGCGCAGCATGTTCTGCACAAGCACGGCCAGACCGTCATGCCCCTTGCGGAAGTCCACCGGCCGGGTGGCGACGAGAATCCGAACTCCACTTGTCGGCAACATCATGACGCCCCGTTCAGCGCATGGACGATCGCGGCGATGCGGGACGGCGAGGCCGACGCTTGCAAGCGAACCGTGACGCCCCCGACAATCAGCTCCACAGGGGCGCAATCCGGGCCGCGATCTGACCGCCCCTCATCCCTCACAACCACGGGTGCGAAATCTGGCTCCCGGTCCGCCCCTTCGTAAGACCGCAGGCAGCACCAGCTTGTCCTCCCGGGCCAACCGCCGCCGTGCGACCGCGCTCACCGTCGCCCCCGGCGCCAACGTCTCGGCCACTATCCTGGCCTTCACCTCATCCGGCCACCGCCTGCGGCCCTTGGGGGCCACAACGATCTCCCGACAGCTGAGAAACTCAGTTGAGCGCTCCATGGAGAAACTCCCGAAAAATACCTCACTCGCGAGAGTCTCAGATCAGCTCAGGTTTCGGAAGGTGGGGGTGGGACAGCGGTTACGATCCGAGAGCCAAAACCCTTCCGTCATCATCCACCTCCGGCTCGTTTTCCCGCAGTGAATCAGACACATATCGCAAAATCAACAGGTTGATTGGGTTTTAGCCCTAGGGTCCAGACTCATAACCAGTAGCTGACGAGTGCTGCGAGGCATAGCGCAGCGAGGAAGTTTTTGGCATGTCGATCATATCGTGTTGCAATGCGCCGGAAGTCCTTGAGCCTGCAGAACAACCTTTCGATGGCGTTCCTTCTTTTGTAAAGCATTGGTGAGAAACAGTTTTTCCACCTCCTGTTCTTCTTGGGTGGAATGTTGGGCAAGGTTCCAACAGCCTCAAGGGCACCCCGGATAGCATTTGAATCATACCCCTTGTCACCATGTAGAATGACATTAGGTGGAACAAGCGGCAGCAAAACTCTGGCGCCGGTAAAGTCAGAGACATTGCCCCCGGTCAGATGAAAGGCAATCGGACGACCGTCCTGATCACTCAGGGCATGGATTTTGGTCGTTGGTCCACCTCGCGAACGACCAATCGCCTGGGCGCAAGCCCCCCTTTACCTCCCTGAGCACTTCGGTGTGCACGAACCGCAGAACTGTCGATCATGACTTCAAGAACAGGACCACCAGAGGCGGCAAGGGTTTCGAACAGTTTGCTCCAGACCCCTTTGTCAGCCCAGCGAACGAACCGGTTATAAAGGGTTTTCTTTGGGCCATAGCACGGCGGAGCATCAACCCAGCATCCCCCCGATTTGATAACATGAATGATCCCCGAGATGACCCTGTGGTCATCCACGCGGGCCTTACCTCTGGTATCGTTGGGTAAATAGGGCGCAATCCGACCAAACTGCTCTTCACTGAGCCAAAACAAACCATCCGACATGATAAAAACTCCCTTCACGAAGCTTGAATCATGCATCAACTGATTTGCATAGCCATTTAATGGGTCTGGACCCTAGTTCGCTAAATATGTACTTTAGTGGTGCTCATGTCTTTAACTTTGATCGAAACCAATTTACGTCAACAGCTGCTATAGCATAGCGGAAATCTGCTCGAAGTGCTTGTGTATTGCCAAACCGCGCACGTAAGTCTGTCAAAACGGACAGGACACGTTCTAACCCAACATTATCCGGCGTGAGGATTCGTATTGCATGGAGATATTTCTTGGCCGTTTCTGTATCGTCAATTTTTATGGGTTCATTGCTAAGCAAAGCATCATATTCATATTGCACAGTAGTTTTAGCTGGTACACCTGCTGGCGTTTTACCAGATTTGACGCGGTCTATCTGCTTCGCAATACGTTTTTTATACTGGCTATCAGAGTTATTGAGGCTATCTGTAAGACCATCTAGATCAAGGTTTGCAACGGAGGCAAAATAAAAGATTGGCAGCCACACTGGCTGCATATGGGTTTGAGCTTGTATATAAGCTGTTGGTTCATATTGACAGCGCTGATAGAGAAAAGCCTCATGAATGTGACGTTCTGTGATTGAACCAACCACAGACTTTTGTATAGTCACTTTTCCAGCAGTAATAGGCTGCACATCACCTACGACACGAAGTGCTGGCGCACCATCTTTTTCAACAAACTTACCCTGAGCAATAAACTTAACCTTATCGAGCAACCCCTCCTCAATGAGAAATTTACCACGCTCACCTTCTACTTCACCAGTTCCCAGATCAATAATGGCAGTGTTGTGTGTACCGGTTTTGGCAAGTTTTTTGACAAGCTGAAGAACTCGACCATCAGCAGATGAATTGCGTGATTTAAGAAGCTGTTCTAGTTCTGGAGCTTGTATCCGACGTGTTTCCCCTGGATAACGGTAATAGATATCACCAGAGAATAAATTGTTTCCATCTGTTGTGCATATTACTGGTTTGCTTTTCGAGGGGTGGACAAAAATAGCGCCAATAGTTTTTCCTTTGACTTCAAATTGCCCTTTCTCTAACTCAAGTGCTTGATTGAAATTTCTGGTAATAAATTCATTGGCTTTTTTCAAGTCAAAGCGCTCCATTCGATTTTCTTCAATGCCAGGGATTTCAAACGAACCATCCTTAACACCAAAGAGTAAATATCCACCAGAGTTGTTAGCCATACCTGCAAGGGTCTTGCAGTACTTGTGTTTTGAACCCCAGTTAAAGCTTTCCTTGCCTTCTACAAAGCTGGTCTCTGAGACATGCAATCGCGTGGCCAGACCTTTTCGAATAGGGAACTTGCGCGCCATTATATCAGGGTGCGTTGGCCCCTGCGGTATAATTGGGGCTGTTGGAAAACGTACTTGCCGCCAGTCCGACAAGAACTTTTTAAGCGCTTCATCAGAGACCTTTTCAATCCCATCATAACGCTCATGGTTTCCTTCAATTTCGCTGACCCGGGCTTGATTGATGGAGCGTTCCGGTCTGGAAAAATAGGCAACAATTTCCTGTTTTTTGTAGGCACCCGAGGCAAGCATTGCCCGAATAATGGCCACTTCCCAGTCTTCTAGCTGTTTTTCTTTTGCCATCTGCATTTGTCCTTTCAAGTGCAGGGGGAAGTCGCAAACCTTCCCCCTTTTTTATGATTAGACTGATGCAGCCTGCTGTTTCAAAAGAGCTTTTTCAAACTCACTCACAGCAATTTCATAGGATGTTTCATTCTTTCCAATTTTTTGAGGATCAAAATTCGACATATCCAGCACAAGCTTGTAAGACTTGGCGATATCTTCAAGCGACCTATCCAGAAAAGCACCGGGGTCTGTCTTCCAGACAAGCTCACCGTCTTTTTCTTCTAGAAGCGCTGTCAGACCGAAAACCAATGGCATAATGAAACCATCCGGGTAGCGATATCTTACGGGTTTAAGTGTGAATTTTGTCGTTGGCTGTGTGCGAAGATATTTGCCACTTTTATCCCCCTTTCTTGCGGAATCATACATTTTCACGATATTGCTACGCCCGAAACGCCCATTAGTTGCTGCATTGTATGCATCAGGGAAATCCAAATAAATTTTGTCATAGAGACCCGGTATTTCCCCAAGTATTCTTATCGCACTATGTACAGTGGTGTTATGAAGCTCGTGCTCGTAATTTCCGTGCGCACTCGTTACGGCGTCACTACTCATAAGCGTATCGAAGGCCTTGGAACACTCACCTTTGCTGCTGTATATTTTCTGCGGCGCAATATGTACGTCAACCGGCAGTTCGATTTTTGAAAGCGGAATCCACGCTAGTGCAATCAAATCACGAACCTTGATGCGGCCACCGTCATTGGTTTTCCACTCAACAACATCGGCAATTTCAGAAGGTAGAGCCTTTCTGATTTCATCATAGAAACCTTTTTTGTTGGCCTTGGTTTCAAGAGTGAGCTGAACATTGTTGTTTCTCGCCGCACAGATATCCAGCAAGGATGAGCTGAACTCATCTAAAATGGCTTCATCGTTCTGATCAGATGGAACGAGTATTTCCAGCGGGATCAGAAATTCTAGAGTGTCTTTGATCTCATCAATTTCATCCCTGTGTGAAAGCCAGGCTTCTTTGAGGACAGGCCAGTTTTTAATCCGGCGCAACTCGCGCTCATCTTCGATAACCTGTTGGAGAATATAAGTACCAATGGCAAGCATGTTATGCCCACCATCTAGGATACCTTCAACATTGGTGTCGTTGAATTCAAGCTGGTAGCGTTTGCGTTGCAGAGACTTGTATGATGAAGAGCCAATCAAAATACCCTTTGTTTTAAAGGGAAATATTCCTGCTGACTGACTTATGCTTTCTATGATATCTTCGGTTACGCTTCCAGCCTTGGCTGAACGTGGATTTGCATCGAGGTCGGCGGCATCAAACAGGGATAGTATATGCTTGGCCTGCACGAGCCCGACAATGCGCGTAACCACTCCCTCCGTTTGTTCGGTGGAATGGGCAAATTTAACGATTGTTGTATTGGGGTTCATTTTAAGTTCTCCTAAAAGTTTGTGGAGAACTGTTTCTGAAAAGAAAGCGCTCATATAAGGCGCGTTGACAAGGCCGCTTTTGCAAGCAATCAAATTCAACAAATGTCGCTATCCAGCAACGCTTCAATCCAGAACCAGTCCAGGTTCATGTTTCCAGTTCCTTTGCAGGAACTACATGAATATATAGTACACATGCCTGGATTTGTCAATGCCAGCACAACTTATTGTGGAAAACGATCAGTCCTTTTTCTCATTTGCGGAAAAGGCGTTGGGCCAGCCGCCGTGTTTGTTGATTGTGTCGTCGATTTGTTTCATCAGGGAAATGGTGTCGCGCAGGGCGATGGTGATGCGGCGGTAGTGGAGGATGTCATCTTCGGACAGGACGCGGCCCGGATGCGGGTTTTTACCGCCTTTTCCGGCGCGGTCTTTTAGCCATTTTTCACAGACCTGATAGCCGCCGATATAAAAGTCCCAGACATCGGGTGTGACATCCTCAAAATGGCAAGTGGGATTGATCATCACCTTGCCGTTTTCATATTTGGGATAGGTTCTCTCAACCCGTGCTTCGCCCCTGCCGACAAAACGGGTTTCGGGTTTGTTGAGGTTTGAGGCTTGTTTTTCATCAAGCAGGTGTAGGGCAACGAGCTGGCGGCCAAGGGCGACCAGATCACGGAAAAGATCGGCAGAGCCGGGCAAGGGAATGCGGGGGAAATCAGATTTCAGGAAATCGGCGTAGCGGCTACGGTAAGCGGGTGAATGCAAAACGGCATAGATGTATTCAAACACATCGCGCGGCCCGAATGTTTTGGCCAGATCGCCACGGCCCATATCGGTTTGTTGTTCGATTATTTTGCTTTCGTAGATTAACCCTGTATGGGTGGAAATATCTGCTGTGAAACTGCTGGACAGGTTTGGGCGGATTTCTGTTTCTGTGGAGGCTGGAAATAATAACAAAGGAAAATTGTAGTTTCCTTCTCTGGTCTTGTTGGAAACAACACACGATTCAGCTACTTCATCCGAAACCCATACATGCTGAAATCCAATCTTGTTTTGTTGGCGTGACGACAGAAGAGAAAGGTTATTTCTCCATGCCACATGATCCATCAATTCCCGTCTGGGATAGTCCATTGCGACATAGCTGAAATAGCAAGATCGATCATCAAAGGGACGGTAGGCACATGGGATAATACACTTTTCCCAATCATCATCGGCTTGAACTGCTGTACGAGCTTTAGCTAATTGCCAGTCACGATTATCCTTGAGAATATATTTTTCTCTCAATTCTTTGTTGGCAATGTCCTTGTCTCGAAAATCCTCCAGACGTTTGACAATTTCCTGTCGGTCAAAATCTACTGCGAAATGGTCACGATGGCTTTGAAAGCCCAGAACATTTGTGGGCATGATTTGCGGAAGACCAGCCCATTCATGATAGTGCCCTGCCAGTGTTTCGTCCCGAGGTACCAGCATGTTGAATGGTTTTGCTGGTTTTAGTTCGCTCCAGTTCAGGTTTGTGGGAGAGGATGAGGACAGAATGTCGTATTTTCCGTTACCATTTGCCGTTACCCGAGTTCCAAACAGGTCGGAATGCCGAATTTTCCTTGAACCTTCTTTGTCTATGCCAAGCATGATGGCAACGCCCTGCATGATGTCAAAAACATTTTCATCCTTTGAGCCATCCGGCGCAGTTTCTTTCTTTTTGGCGCTGCCATGCAAATCAAGAACCCACATTTTTTCAAAATCAGACAGCAGGCTTTCGCGCATACCCCGAAAGGTTGGATTGTCTAGATATCCGTTATTGGTGATGTAGCCCAAAATTCCCGAAGTGGTATTTTCAATGCGCCATTGCCCATAACGAATAAATTTCACGTAATCGTCATTCAGCCATTTGGGGTTTTTCTCACCGAGTGGTTGGCCATTGCTTTGAAAATAGGGTTGTATCAATTCTCCGATGAAAGTTTGTTTCTTCCCTATCTTACTGGCATTGGCCGAATGTCCAGAATATGGCGGATTGCCAATCACTACGGTAATCGGAATATCTGCCTTTATCTCGTTTGCCCCCTTTGCCTCTTCTTCCAGAACACCTGCGGACGCAAACATATCAGTTGTTTCTTGCCGATCCAGCTTGGTTCTCATCGGCTTTTCCAGCGTATTGGTCAGATAGACCCGCACACGTTCCTGACTATCATCTTTCGGCTCGTATCCCGTCTCGGCCAGTTTCATGCCGATTTTGATATGGGCGATGGCGTAGGGTGCCATCATCAGTTCAAAGCCATTGAGCCGGGGCAGCAGATGTTCGGGAACATAGTCATTCCACAGTGTTTTGATTTCTGATTCTCTTTTGCCCGCCGAGCGCCATTTGCCCTTCATGCGCTCCTCAATCAGGTTGATGGTCTCAACCAGAAAGGTTCCCGTTCCCGTTGCAGGGTCGAGGATTTGAACAAAGGGCGCATCATCAGACACACCTTCGGGGATGTTGATCTCCGGGTTTTTCTTGTGCATCTCCCCCCAAGTAGTGGTGTCGGCCAGCCCGTCTTCAAGGCCAAACTCCTTTTGCAGAATTTCATCGACACTGCGCACAATAAAGCTGACCACGGGCAAGGGCGTGTAATAAACCCCGCGATTCTTGCGCATCGCCTTGTCATAGTCTTTCAAGAAATGCTCATAGAAATGCAGGATCGGGTCTTCATTGGGGTTTTTATTGCCAAAATCCAGCACCACGGCCTGCATATTGGCGGCCTGCAATAGTTCGACCACTTCGTTGACGCCAAGCTCGTTAAAATCCATATGGGATTTGCGCCCGCCAACTGCCAGAAAGCTTTCCATCAGGTCTTTCAGGAAAGGCTGCATGACCTGCATATCTTCCAGCGCCGCGTCATCGGCACTCAGTGTGTTGGTTGCCAATCCCTTTTGTGTTCTCGCAATCTGCACTGACAGTAGGCCATAGCAAATAGTCTGGGCATACATGTCGGCGAAATCGTCCTTGGTGAGATTGTTAAAAATGGTTTTTTTGAAATCGTTAAAGATTTTGGTTAAAGGCCCGTTACTTTTTTCTGCCGAAAGAACCTCGCTGGCGGCCTCGCGAATACCCGAAGCCAGTTCTGCCAAACGCTTGGTGAGTAGTTTTGTGGTGTTGATGGCTTCGCCATGGCCGATGGTGAAGGCATTGATCCATTCTTTGAACCCCTCGCTATCGTCCGGCCATGAGAGATGGTTTTTCAGTGTATTATAAACATAGACCTGCTTGGTTTTGGTATCGCGCTTGTCCCAGCCAAGCTCTTTCAGCACGATTTTTTTCTTGCCATTGTTTTCTTCCGAAAAGTGGAGGAAAGACAGCTCCCGCTCCCCGGACTGGCCAAAGGCCGAGATGAATAGCAGATCATTGCGATCCCAGCCTTTTTGATCCGCCTTGTTGGCTGATGCTCGTTTTTTCAGGGCCAGGCCGCCAAGAATACGCTTGAGCACACCAACTGGAATTTTCTTTTCTTCAAAGCTGATGAAAAATATGCCCCAGCTCTGATCTGTATTGAGGGGGCGCAATTGATGAATTTCGCGAATTTTGGCGGTTTCATCAGGCTTTAGGCCGAGTTCACCGGGATCATAGTCATAGACAAAATCCTCAAAATCATAGTCCTCATCCAGAGGCCAATCCAGCTCGTCGCGCAAAAAGGGCAATAGCTGGTCAAAATTCTTGATATTTTCAATGCCACCGGTCTGTAGTGCGCTCATGGTACTTCCCCTAATTCAATTCCATCCACGCCTTTAGAACCGGCTTTACCCCTACGGGTGCCTGTACCTGTCGCAAATATGTTTTGGTGATATGCTTTTCGATTTTTTTACGGATGTCGGAAAGGGTGGATTGCTCAACCTTCGTTATCCTTGGTGTATCTGGATCGCTGCGAATAAACTCAATAATATGTGCTGCTTCTTCAATGATCTTTTCTGATTTCAGGTCATAGAGATACCATTTCACGTCGCCTGCATCCGTCGTCCAGCAGTCTTCTCCGGTCTCTTCACTCAATTGCTTGTCGTGGGCTTGGCGGGCATAGCAAAAAAACACGGCCCGCGACCCTGCCTTAACGTGCTCTTTGCCAGAAAATATTGCCTCCGGCAGATTGTTAAGCCTCGCATCCAGTCCTTCGTGGTCACGGAGTAAATCCTGATATTCCAGATGCATTTCCTCATCCGGTGTTGGGCGGCCTTCATACTGCTCGGCAAAGTTTCTCAAATCCTCGTAATCATCATCTTCCCTGAGCAGCTTTTTGCCCTCAATGCCCAGGGTTTTGGAAATACGCAAAGTTTTGTGCGAAACTTTTTGATAGAGGCTCAACAGGCTATCGAGATCGCCAGGGGGAAGGAAATTCCAATAGCCTACCGTGCCCCGCAGATTTTCCTGGTCGGGATGATCCTCGACAATTTGTTTTTCAATTTCTGGATTCATCCGCCGGTCAACACGACCGATCCTTTGCATAAGGCGCACGGGATTCCAATGCAGGTCATAATTGATAAGCCGCGTTCCATCCTGAAGGTTGAGACCTTCGGACAGTACGTCTGTTGAGATAAGCACACGTATTTCGTCCAGCCCCTCATCCTTCAACTGCCCGCTTGAGCTTTCATTATAGTATGGCGCAAAGCGGCGGATCAGAGTGGCACGGTCGCCTTTATAGCCGCCATCTATCTGGGCAAGACCGTCTATACCCTCCTCTTTGAGCTGCTCATGGAGATAGCGCGCAGTGTCGCTGAATTCCGTGAAAATAATAATCTTGTACTTGCTGGCGACAGTATCGTCTTTCAGTAATTTCTTCAAAGCCGTGAGTTTCTTGTCCTGTTTAGGCTTGAAATTTTCCAATTCTTCGAGGAAATCTGAGAGCTGTTCAAGATCGCGAACGGTTTCAAGAACGATTTGCTCAATATCAAACTCTTTGCGATCAAGCTTTTCTACTGCATCTAGAAGTTCCGCAGGAATCAAGTCTTCTTCTGGTTCTTCTATAAGGTCGGGTTGGAATGTATAATCAATAAGCTTAGCATTGCGTCTTTTCCAATGCTCTACTGCTGCTTTTTCATGATCAGTTTCAGCATGAATTTCAAGCCAGGCCAGAAGCTTCCAAAGAAGGTTCCAGCATGACTGCTTGAACGCTTCCGCTGAACTTTCAAAGCGTTTCAAAAATCCGGTGCGGATGAGGGAAACGACCTGTTTGCGGCGGCCTTTCTCAAGAGCCAGGTTCACCGAGTCATCATCACCGATATAGAAGGCATATGGGTAGTAGATAGGGAGGGAGAAAAGCGGCTCCTTTTTGTGAAAGGCGTTGGCCACCATATCCAGCAATTTTCCGTATGTTTGCTTAACCGAATATTCCACCACTTTAGGTTTCCGGGGAGCTGGAAACAAAATAGCATTGCCGCTTTCTCGGGATACACTCTCCTTCACATAGTTTCGGCTTCTCTGAACAACCAAGGCATCAAAAAGAGAATCGGCAGATAAGACCTCTCCGGCTTCAGCATAGTTTATTTCAACTCGATTGTTTTCATCACCCGCGATCTGGTTTTCGATAGCTTTTTCAAGTTTGCGAATATGCCCCGCCAGCGAATGAACTCCCAGCGGTGCATCAGAGAAATAATCAGCCTGATGCCGCGTGAATAATTCCACCATATGCTGGAAATC
This sequence comes from Chromatiales bacterium, assembly GCA_026982395.1. Taxonomy (GTDB): domain Bacteria; phylum Pseudomonadota; class Gammaproteobacteria; order Thiohalospirales; family Thiohalospiraceae; genus DRMK01. The sequence goes on from JALSHD010000076.1 coordinate 18,339, forward strand.
GAGAAGACTGTTATTGATAGGAGTAGCGGTCAGATGGAATAGTTGCTTGTCCTCGATGAGGTCATACAGTTTCCAGTATCGAGATCGACGTTCACCCTCTTTTTCGCCCTTGGTTCCAGTGTTTCTAAAATGGTGAGCTTCATCAATTATGATGACGTGAGCTTGCTGGCGAACCTGTTCTAATTCTTCAGCAATTTTGTCGCGCATTAGGTCGGTATGGCTAAATATTTTTAGACGGCTATACCCCTTGAACAAATCCGGTAGTCGTTTTTGTAACTCACGTTCCCAAACCGGTGCTTTGGCAGCCTTGGGTACAAAAAGAGCAACATTCTTATTCTCATGAATAACAAAACGCTCGATCAGCATTAAGCCAATAAAGGTTTTACCAAGCCCTACGCCGTCGCACAGCAATGCGCCGCCATATTTATTGGCGCGCTTAATAAGCGCGTTATATCCATCCTGTTGATATTTGGCCAAGACTGGATATATGCGGGAATTGTTTATCTCCCATTCTGACGCAGATTCTTCATGACCAAGAAAATATTGTTGCAAAGAACGTGCGTAAACATCAAATGGCGCATATTCTTGAACGTGACGTTCAATTATGTTGAGAATATCAGGCGTGACATCTTCCGCATCATCCCAATGTTCATCATACCATTCCTGAAGCACTGCAACGGGAGCGCCTGTAATTTGAACATTAAGTTCGATATTTTCTGTGAGTCCAGGGAATGTAAAATTAGACGAGCCGACTAGCGCGGATGAACCAATAACATCCAATCGTGCATGAGTAATATAGGCTTTGGCATGGAATTTGTCCTTGCGATAGATGCGACACTCGATTTTTCCGTTTTGGATTGCCTCAACAATGGCAGGTACGCCAGAAAGAAAATGATTTTTTGATTTTTCGGATTCAATACTTCCATCCAATCTGGACGATATTTCCTTAAGCCCCTTTTCAAAGGATTGTTTGGTTCTCTTTGAAACCTCGTCACCCATCAAGATGCGAATTTTATCAACTTTCTGCCACTCATTTTTTAAGGCCAAGAGCGAACCGATCTCAAAATAACCGGTTGCGATGTCGATAGACTTTGATAACTGACACCAATCGCGGAGATATCGAAGAGCCCTCCATGCCTCTTCACTGTTGTCAACAATGAATAGTTCGCTACCAACTTTGTAGCTTTGACGTTTTGGCATTTTTAGCTATTACCCTTTGTTGACGTATCAGCGTGGTTGGTTTCATCATTCGCTGCCTCATGTTCAGCCACATATTCGCGCATATACTCACGTAAAACCTGCGCGGCGGGTTTGTCCTGTGCGCGGCAAAGTTCAACAAACTTGTCGCGCAGATCGCTTTGAACGCGAATACGAAATCCAGTGTCTTTTTTCATGACGTCACGGTACACAATGGATGCACGGATGGATAGGAATAGTTTTTCGAATTTTCCATATGTGTTCCAGAGACATGAAGCTGGCGCGCATCCAATCCGCGAAGGGTTGGTTGATGGGATTATCAAGGGAGAGCAAAGTCTCCCTGATGCGGGATTAAACCCCAAGAGGTTTATCTCAATGACATTGTCGCGCTGAAGGCGTCTCCATGAAATGGCCCCTGTGGAGCAGTCTCCATGAAATGGTCTTGGGGTTTTCAGGGGAGCCAGGAACGCTCCCTTGAATGGTGATGCAACGGCCAGACGTTGTGATGGGGATGGAAAGGCTTGACGCCTAAAACCGTCCCCATAGGCCAGAGGGATGCAACGGGAGAGCGCCAGCATCTCCCTTGCCAAGATAGGTGTTGTAATACAACACACATCTTGCAGAGCACGTTATTCTAAAAACCTGTATTACCCTGCCTTTCGTGCGATGGGTCATGAACCGATCCAGATGCACCGGTCTTGCGGCTTGATGCGCCTGCCTTTCCAAGCCCCTGTTCTTTTCCGGGCGCAAAAAGAAAAGACTGCCGGGGAGCGGCAGCCTTTTCCATGGTTGGGCACACACCCATTTGTTCATCGTGCTTGCGGCGTCAGAATATTCAAGTTGCATTTCTGTTTCAGACGCTCACGCCAGTTGCATGCAAAAAAGACCGCCCTTGGGGGGAGGCGGCCTTTCTCTTGCGGGGACATTTGGGGGGCGTTCTTGGATTCAGGTTTTAATCTGGCCACGCCAGGCGGTGTTGATTTTGCCAAATATTTCCTTCATGATTTTGTCAACAAATCACGGAGAGACAGCTCCTTCCCAAAAACCAAGAACAATTCGAACTTCAAGTATGGCTTGCAGGAAATGTCGAGAAAAGTTCAAAAGTACCTGAGTTTGGTACTTTTTTAGTGACCCAGACAATTTGGTGTGGCCAATTTGCAAGGGCAATTTGATTTGTTTGCATTGATAATTAGCGACGGAAAATAGAAATGACAAGCAATACTTCAACAAAATCTAAGTACGTAAGCTCGCTAAAAGTAACACCGTCAATAATTTTTACCGGATACAAAAATTCAGGATTTGCTACCAGAGTATTGATTGTTCCATCGATCATTTCTACGATTTTAGCTTACCCTGCATTTTTTCGTCTAGAAGGTCCTAGCTTGTTAGGTAATTCTTTATTTGGACTGGTGATTGTTCTAATTTTCCTCCAAAATGCTTTCTCGTATATTGAGAAACGGGCTGCCGAGGAAACACAAAAAAGGTTCTCAGCATTTAGAATTCTTGTTGAAGCTCTAAACAG
>JALSHD010000077.1 GCA_026982395.1 Chromatiales bacterium
CGCGCCACAAACTGGCGGCCGGGGATGAATAGGCAGGATTACTCATGTGATTAAACAGCACCCGTACCGGATGAATGCCGTTTTTGAGCTCGAAAGGAAACGTATGATTCAACCTGGCAGAACCATCAATTGCTGGTTCAGGTGCAGGCTGCGGGGGAGAAATATCAAACTGCCGTGGTAAACAGCAGCCTCCTTCGTTGTCGATATTCCCGGTAATTACAGCAAGCAGCATACAGGCCGTCTCCCCCAGAATACCGTTTTTGTGGTAACTGATTCCGTTTTGAGTAAACACGGTTGCCGGTTTGGCTTTGGCAAATTCAATAGCAATACGCTTGATTGTCCTTGCTGAAACACCGCTCGCCTTTTCAGCCTTTTCCAGTGTAAACTGCTTGAGGTGTCTGGCCAGCTCCTCACTCGTGTAATTAACCCAGGTATCAATAAACCCCCTGTCCGCCAACCCGCTCTGCATAATCACATTGGCCATCGCCAGAGCAACAATTCCATCACTGCCTGGAAAAACGGGAATCCACTCATCGCTTCTACCCGCCGTATTGGACATCCGCACATCAAACGTGACAAGTTTCAGGCGATTATTCACAACACCATCCGTCAGCCGCTGAGCCAAAGGAGGGGCTGTCTCCATGATATTGGCACCGAAGTTCAGTAGATAGGTGGTATGCTCCAGATCGGGGAGTGTAAAATCAACACCCAATAATCTCTTGAGCGCCGTTCCCTTGGCAGCATTGCTCACGGAGGGAACACGGCTGCGCAGAATCGAACCAGAACCGATCGTATCCATAAAACGGAGGGTGGCTCCCTTCCTGAACGCACCATCATTCAGATAAATAGTGTCGGCTCCGGTTCCATCCAATGCCGCGGCTACCTTGCCAGCCACCTCGGCAATCGCTTCTTCCCAGCTTATCTCCCGCCATTCTCCTGCACCCCGCGCCCCAACCCGCTTCATAGGAGAGAGAATCCTGTCCGGATCTGTCGCAGAAAAAAAGGAGGCCAGACCCTTGCTGCAGAACTTCCCTCGCGTTGCGATATGATTCGGGTTCCCCTCTACTTTCATGATTTCTCCGTTCGCAACAGAATCAGCATAGGTAAAACCACCGTCAAACCACGGGCACAGGGTACAGAGATAGGGTTTTCGCTTGCGTGGATAGAATGTCCAGAGCTGATGGAAATCATTTCCCCCAAGTTCAAGCTCCATTGCGCCAGACAAGTTGGGACAGGCGACAACCCCGACGGCTGCCGCAGCACCCATCTTAAGAAAATCCCGTCTGTTGATCTCTATTGCCACTGTCGATACCCCATCAATAGAACGACTGCATATACTGACCGCCCAAAACCCACCAGATCCGCATGCCATACACTCCTCCAACAACCAAAATCGAGGCGCATACGATTCCCAGTCTGAATTTTTTCAATGGTGAAAGCAGAATGAATAGCGGAACAAAAAGGCCAAAGATCACTTCAAGCCACAAATAGGGAAAGCGGAAAACATCCATCAGCACGACCTTGTGCCCCATAAAAACACCCTCGCCTCCATATAGGGTATGAAAAAAATCGAGCCAGAGGAGAAATAGGTCGAATATGACGCCATACATCAAATACCTTGCTAACTCCTCAATCAGCTTCCAGTCAATCTGTCTGGCCGGAGCCGCAAAAATATTTACAAACCAAACTACGATTATCACCATCGCGGTACCGGATATGAACGCCCCGGTCAGAAACAGCAATGGGGCAAGTGCAGTATGGTTGATGGGCCGCCCCGGATTGAACTCCATTACCACGCCGGTATACCACTCGAGAGCAAGAGCCAATACAATGGCAATAACACCTGTAATCCGGGTCCACCGAGGATTTTTTTTCACCTCAAAAAACACATAAGTAAACATAAACAACATGTAACCCATGATCAGCGTAGAGCCCCATGCCATAGGCGCAGTGTTATGCCAGAACGCTGGCAGCATCAGATAGAAAAACCTCCATGGCTGGCCGATATCCCAAACCAGCAAAACCGGCACAAACACCAGAGCAACAATCGCTACAACGGATGCAATCATGGCCAGGGGTTTAAATCGCTCCACTCCGAACACCCATCCAAGAGTGGCAATCAGAAACGAACCTGCGCTGACACCAACAAGCCAGAAATAGACTGTAATGGGTGTCCCCCACGCGACGTGGTGAAAGGCATTGGCGATGATAATGCTCTCTTCCATTGCCTGCCCTCCTACCCAAAAATCAGTTTCTTGAGATTTCCAAGCACACCACTCGCCTTCTGGGGTATGGATGCCAGGAAATCAACCATATTTTTTCCGACCCAATACATGGTCGACTCACCTTCAACTATGTCAGCAAATGCGTCTCCATGATGGTTTCTTTTAAAATCATTAAACTCGGATTTCATTTGCGCCGTTCTGTTTTTATAACTGTGCGGTTCATCCATGACTTCCCAGTCAGAACCGATATAAAAAACCGAAGGACTGGTACCCAGCTCCGGTTTTAATACTGTTACCGGCTCTTTGGCAACCAGCCTCGACACCTCGCTATCAGGATCATTAAGATCACCGAAAACACGAGCCCCTCCAACACAGGCCTGTACGCACGCAGGGGCCAGCCCTTTCTTCACTCGGTGGATACAAAAGGTGCATTTGTCAACTACCAGAGTAGGCAGTTTCATGTCCGTGCGCTTTTCCGGCACGAGATGCCTGGAGTTGTAGGGACAAGCAACAACACAGGTGCGGCAACCGATACAGCGATTGTAGCGTTGCAGAACAAAACCATCCTTGTGTTTGTAGGTGGCCTGGGTGGGACAATTTCGTACACAGATAGGGTTGTCGCAGTGATTGCAAAGACGAGGCATGAATACACGTTTGGTATGTGGATACTTGCCTTTGTCCGCCACCTTCACCCAGGTTCGCCAAACCCCAAGCGGCACACCAAACTCCGTTTTACAAGCCACCACACAGGACATGCAGCCGATACATTTCCTGAGATCAATGGCCATTGCATAGCGCTTGGTTCCCGGAACCCCTTTTGTTCCAGGTGTCTGAAGGCCATAGGTGCGGCGATGGGGGTGAATGGGATGAGTAGAGTTCTCGCCGTTGTTCATCTCGGACATGGATAAACTCACCTGTTCTGAGCTAGCAGTCAATTGACAAGGAAAGGGGTTGATTTGGCACGGTTCATATTTTCCTACCGGCTACAGATAACGCCTTGATACAGGTCAATTACCAGCAGGTAGTGCCCTTAATCCGACGTCCGCTGACCGCCATGGAGAGCGAAGCGAAGGCGGTTAGTCCCCGATAGGCAACGCTGTCTGCATATTCGCAGTTAGGAGCGTTAGCGAGTGACGGAGAAGATGCAGCAGCGGC
>JALSHD010000078.1 GCA_026982395.1 Chromatiales bacterium
CACAGATATCGAAGCCATTCTGGAATGTCATCATTCCGACAAGACCCGCCTGATGGACATGCTGTGGGAAGTTCAGCGGCAGCAGGGTTTTATTTCCGATGAGGCGGTCACGGCGCTGTCTGTGGGGTTGAACATGTCCCGGCACGACATTCGTGAAACCCTCACTTTCTACCATTTTTTTCGCGACAAGCCGTCCGGCAAACACAAGATCTATCTGGCCGATACGGTCATCGCCAGGATGAATGGCTATGATGAAGTCCGTGAAGCGCTGGAACAGGCTTGTGGCTGTGCTTTCGGTTCGGTTGATGAATCGGGCACTTTTGGCCTGTATGACACCAACTGTATCGGTCTCAGCGATCAGGAGCCCGCGATGATGGTGGATGAGGTGGTGTTCACCAATCTCACCCCGGAAAAGGTCAGCGATATCATCACCCGTCTGAAGCAGGGCGAAAGCGTGGATGCAGTTGCCAACCCGGACGGATTCAACCCCGTGGATGTGGCTTATGTGGATGCGCTGGTGAAAGATAACATCCGTAGCCGGGGGGCAGTGTTTTTCAAGGAGGGCAGGGACTATCCGGCACTGCTCGAAAAGGTGCTGGAGCTGCTTCCCGACGAGGTTATCGAGGAGATTACCCTTTCCGGCATACGCGGACGGGGCGGGGCGGGCTTTCCCACTGGCCTGAAATGGCGCCTGGGCAGGGACGCCGAGGGTGATGAGAAGTATGTGATCTGCAATGCAGACGAGGGGGAGCCTGGCACCTTCAAGGATCGCGTTCTGCTCACGCGCTCGCCAGGGGATGTATTGCTGGGGATGATTATCGCCGCCTGGGCCATTGGCTCACGCAACGGCATTATCTATCTGCGGGCGGAATACTGGTATATCAAAGAGTATCTCGAGCGGCAGATACAGGCATTTCGTGACGCGAAGCTGCTGGGAAGCCGGATTCTTGGCCAGGATTTTGATTTCGACATCCGCATTCAAATGGGCGCGGGCGCCTATGTCTGTGGCGATGAAACCGCCCTGATCGAGTCCTGTGAAGGAAAACGGGGCACCCCGCGCGTCAAGCCCCCGTACCCCATCCAGCAGGGATATCTGGGCATGCCCACCTGTATCAACAATGTTGAAACCTTTGCGGCGGCCAGCCGCATCCTGGAAGAGGGCGGGGCATGGTTCAGCGCCATGGGCACCGATGATTCGACCGGGACGCGCCTGCTGAGCGTGTCCGGTGACTGTAAATATCCGGGCATCTACGAGATTGAATGGGGCGTCTCCCTCAACGAGGTGCTGAATATGGCCGGAGCAGGGGAGCCGAAGGCGGTACAGGTCAGCGGCCCCTCCGGCGAGTGTGTATCGGTGGCGCAGGATGGCGAGCGGGTGTTCTGTTACGGTGATCTGTCCTGCAACGGTTCGTTGATGATATTTGACCAAGACAGGGATCTGCTCGAAGTGGTCAGGAATTTCATGCGCTTCTTCGTCGATGAGTCCTGTGGTATCTGTGTTCCCTGTCGTGCCGGTGGTGTCGATCTGTATCACAAGATCAGGTTGATTATCGCCGGACGGGCGACCGCCAGGGACCTCGATGATATCCACAGCTGGGGTTCTCTGATGCACCAGACCAGCCGCTGCGGGCTGGGCACCACAGCGGCCAGGCCGCTGTTGACCACACTGGAAAAATTCCCCGAGCTCTACCAGCAAAAATTGGCCGAGTCCGAAGGGGTGTTGCTGCCCTCTTTCGATCTGGAGGGAGCGCTGCAGGGGCATGAACAGGCGTACAGGACATTGGTACAGGAGGAGGAGCAATGAGCATCCGCATCACCATCGATGGCCAGGAATACGAGGCCAGTGACGGAGCAACACTGGTGGATGTCGCCGCCGACAATGGCGTCTATATTCCCACTCTCTGCTACAAGAGGGGAAAACCCTGCCTGGGCACCTGCCGCGTCTGCTCGGTGCGGGTCAATGGCAATGTAATGGCGGCCTGCACCGTGCCGGTAGCTGACGGCATGGAGGTGGATGTCAATGAACCCGAAGTGGCCGACATGCGCAAAATGCTGGTGGAGCTGCTGTTTTCCGAGGGCAACCACAACTGCCCCAGCTGTGAAAAGAGTGGCCGCTGCAAATTGCAGGCAGTGGGCTATGAGGTGGGCATGATGGTCTCGCGTTTCCCCTATCGTTTTCCCGTGCGTCCCCGGGAACATGCCGCCAAACATATCTGGCTGGAGCGGGATCGCTGCATTTTCTGTCAGCGTTGCGTGAAGTTCATCCGCGACCTGGACAGTGGCCAGAAGATCTTCAGCATCGATCACCGGGGCAGCCATGCCAGAATCGAGATCGACGTGGAGCTGGCAGACAGAATGCCACCAGAACAGGTGCGCGAAGCAGCCCGGCTCTGCCCCGTGGGTTGTATTCTCGAAAAAGGCGTCGGCTACGACCAACCTATCGGCAAGCGCAAATTCGAGATCAAATCCATCCGTGAACGGGCATTGGAGGGGAAACGCCAATGAGCGAATCAGTGAAACAGGAGACAGCCTCCCATGAGCTGCCGGCAACACCCCTCGACTCCTCTGTACGCGCCGCAAGGGATGAAAAGATCCAGGTGGCAATGATTGGCCTGTGCGGCTGCTGGGGTTGCACCCTGTCGTTTCTGGACATGGATGAGAATCTGCTGCGTCTTCTGGAGAAGGTGAACATTACGCGCTCCTCTCTTACCGATATCAAGCGCATTCCCCATCGCTGCGCCATCGGTTTTGTCGAAGGCGGCATTGCCAATGACGAAAACATCGAGACCCTGGAGCACTTCAGGGAAAACTGTGACATTCTGATCTCCGTTGGCGCCTGTGCCGTGTGGGGCGGAGTGCCGGCAATGCGCAATATGGTGCCCCTGGAAGAGTGCTTCAGGGAGGCTTATCTGAAAGTGCCTACAACGGAACCTGACATCCGGCCGGTGATTCCTCATCACCCCGACTTGCCCAGGATCACCACCAGGGTTTACCCCTGCCATGAAGTGGTCAGGATGGACTACTTCATTCCCGGCTGCCCGCCCGATGGTGCGGCCATATTCAAGGTGCTGGACGATCTGGTCAACGGGCGTGAAGTGGATCTGCCCACATCCATAAATCGCTACGATTAGACGGGAATACTGAAAATGAGCAGAAAACTGGTTATCGACCCTGTTACCCGCATCGAAGGCCATGGCAAGGTGACGGTGCATCTGGATGACAACAACCGCGTTACCGATGCAAAGCTGCATGTGGTGGAATTCCGCGGGTTTGAAAAGTTTATTCAGGGGCACCCCTACTGGGAAGCGCCGATGCTGTTGCAGCGCATCTGTGGCATCTGTTTCGTCAGCCACCATCTGGCT
>JALSHD010000079.1 GCA_026982395.1 Chromatiales bacterium
TGACCATCGAACGACTCATCCGCATCATCGCCGGCAGCTTCATTCTCATCTCCCTGGGCCTGGCCCATGCCTACAATGGCGCCGACCTCTTCAGCGGCCCCACCTGGCTGTGGTTCACCGCCTTCGTGGGCGCCAACCTGCTGCAGTCGGGCTTCACCCGCTGGTGCCTGATGGAAAAGATCCTCAAGGCCTTCGGCTTCAAATGCGGCTGCGAGGACGACGATGATATATAACCTGAATCCGTGGATTCAGTTATTTTTTAAGCGACGGCAACCGAACCTGGCTTCTGCCCTTTTCTGTTCCCGATTCTATGCTGCGGCACTTTTCACGCTGCTTATAACCGGCTTGCTATAATGCAAGCCAAATTCAACTTTGAAGTCTGTCGCCTTTACCTTAGGAACCAACCTTCCTTCTTGTTTGGAAAGCTCGACAATTCCATATCTTTCCAGCGTTTTAAGCGTTCTGGATAAGTTCGACTTCTTTCTATGACTAAGCTTTTCAAGTTCAGAAAGAGACTGTGGCTTATGTTTAATAATTATCGCCAGTAAAGCTTGATTTTCGTTGCTAAGGACTTGAGACATTGACTTTAATGACTCGAACCATATTTTTGGTTCGCCCTTGCGAGGCTTGTATGTCCCTTTGGCAATGGCCATCGTCCTCTTTATATAGTCATCTCTGGAGATAATTCCCACCTTCATAACCTTAGAAACCATAAATATCCACCTCTAGCCATCATTTATAATGTGATCCACATCATTCCAGAAATCTTCCAGTAACTGGCCAGCATTCTCAAATTCATAAGACTTGATGCTGTCTTTGTTATGCTTGTGATCCCATTCAATTTTCTTTGCTCCAAACTTTTTCTTTTTAGGCCTGATCCCATGAGCATTGTCATAACCAAGAATTCTTCTATTGCATCTATCATGAAGAGTGAGTGAATATCTGATTCCATGTGGAATCTTGTCATTCGGCTCAACCACCTTCGCTTCAATCTTCGCCCAATAGCCATTATCCATAAGGAACATCTCACCGCTGAGCTCCAGGAGACACTCAAGTCCCGCGTCTATTTCTTTCGAGCCAGTCACTTACGAGAAACACACATGGCGGTTATCACTAGATGATAAATATCATATAACAGAATTCATTTCAAATCCATGGAAGCCTGCTCAATCCGTCATCCCGGCGAAACCCGGGATCCATGTCGTTGAAACCACTGGGTTCCCGCTTACACCATGCGGGAATGATATATAGCGACTATTCCGCCACATGAGGGGTAAGTAGTTACCCCAATAATTATAATCCAATTCAGATAAACCACCGCCTTTGTCGGTGAGAAACAAAAAATAATCTGTTGACATCCGCTGTTTTTTTTTTTTGCACAATCTAGCCGATATAAGATGACAACGGATGTTTCATGATCAGGGATCGATTATTGGCAGCGCTGCTGCTATGTGTCATGGTGGTTCCCACCGCTTCCGCGGATTTACCGCTTACCATCGAAGAACTGCTCACTGCCGAGCGACGCTGGCGGGCGGATGTCAATCTTGTTTACACCAACAGTGACCGGCGCGATGTTGATTCACGCTTTGGCACTATCCAAATCGGCCCCGGCCAGTTCATTACCATCCCGGTATCTGTCGGCCAGGCCCGGCAAAACACTGACTTCCTGGCGCTCTCCGTTGGCGCACGTTACGGCATGAGCCTGAATACAGAGCTATACAGCCGTGTCAGTGCGCTGGGTCAGGACATTCGAACCCTTAATGTTGACGGCGCCTTTAGCGATAGCGACCAACAATTCGCCGATGCGTGGATGGGCGTCAATCATCGCTTTTCCGATGACAATGACACACCCGCATTGCTGGGTTTTTTCGAACTTGCATTGGTTGAAAACACTGCCGGCCAGGGAAATAATCTTGCCTATGGCAAAACCGCCATGGCGGGCATCACGACTTACCGCGCCATAGACCCACTGGTGCTGTCACTGACAGCCGGCTATCGATACAGCCTTGAGCGAAGGGTTGAAGATCTGGAGATCGACCCAGGTGACCTCCTGTTCATCAACCCGAGCATCGCCTTCGCGGTCAATCATGAAATCACGCTGACCGGTGGCCTGCAGTGGCGCTGGCAGGAACGGGACCGGCTGAACAATCAGGACCAGGGCATTCGCACTACCCAGACCAAAATGGAATTCGGGCTGGGCTATGCCTGGAGCAGGCGCCTGACCCTACTGGCCAACAGCCGCGCCGATGTCACCGGAGACAGCGGCATCGAAATTGGCGTGACCTTCCTTTACAAATTCCCCAGCCATTTTGCAGAGAAGCACGAGCACAAAGGAGGTGACGCCAACATCAATGATTAATGCTCATCAGAGCAATCAATCACTAAGGAAGGCCTGATTAATCCGACAATCGTCATTCCCGCGCAGGCGGGAATCCAGGAAAATCAAATAACTGGATCCCGGCCTTCGCCGGGATGACGAATTAATCAGACCTTCCCTAAAAATATTCAAACAAAATCATTTAGATAGGAGATCGAAAATGAGAAAACCAACATCAGTGCTCATACTTGCATTTGCTGTCATCTTCAGCTCACAATCAGTCATGGCAACGTCACTGGACAATCAGGATATGGCCTTTGCCTTTGGTTCAGAGGGCATCGCATCGGAGATGCTCGCCTTGTCCCAACAGGAGATGGAGGAGACTGAGGGGGCATTGTGGCCTCTTCTTGCTCGTTTTGGGCGGGCCATATGGAATTTCGTCCGCCCCGCCGCTGCGCCAATACCCAGGAATGCGGCCTATGGAGCCACCACGGGCAGCATATCTTATGCGGCATCAAGCATTCCTAATGATAACTGGACGCTTCGTGGGCAGCTAGGAGCTGCGGGTGGTGGAGCTACAAGTGGAGTTTTCAGAAATGGCGGTTTTGCGGGAATCGTCGGAGCTGGTGCAGGAGGGTTTGTAGGCGGTCAACTCAGCTCACCTCCAAGCCGGAACAACAGCAGGAATTTCGGCCGTGACATTGGTTTTTATTGTGGCGCCTGCAGGAATTTCCGATACTAGAAACACCAGGGAAATTCTGTCCCGGCCGCAAGGCCGGGGCGCTTTGACATGTGAGGATGTCCCATGACGATGACGCAGCTTTTTATTGCCTTTATAACCGCAGCCTTGTCAGTGCCTGTCGTGAGAGGGATTGCGCTTTACATCCTGCAGCATTATTTTGGCGTGGGTCGCGGTGAAAAGGAGGAGACTGCTGTGAAGTGGATTGAAGGATTAATCGCTTTGCCCGTTTTTTTTGGCATTCTTTTGTACTTTGATCATTATTTT
>JALSHD010000080.1 GCA_026982395.1 Chromatiales bacterium
TCAGACGCCATTGGGCTATGAAAAAGAGTACTGGAAAGTTGCGTGATCTTTTGTCCGGAAAAGTCTTGCCATATCACACATCATGTGTTTGCCAGAACAAAATGTTTAGCAGTGCGGTAAACATTTATTTTTGATTTAGCAAATTACACGGTGTTAGTGTCAATGCATGCGATACGACAATCTGTGCTTTCCAGAGGTTGATTGATGTGACAGCAGTTTGCCATCTGACGTAACACGAACATGAATCAGATCGAACTACTCCTGGACGCGATCAACAACCTGTCCCCGCGCATTCCGATTACGGTGGACTTGTGGTCTGTAAAGGAGATCGCCGCCTACCTGAAGCGTTCCGAGGCGGTGGTGCGTGAACGCATCACCGCCCTGCCCGGATTCCCCCAGGCCATCCGGCTGCCGGTCGCCGGCAGCAAAGGCCGGGGACAACCTTTATGGAAGGCCAAGGAGGTGATCGCCTGGGCCGAGAAGCACCAGGAAAACCGGATTGCCTAGTCGAGCTTGTCCGCCAGGTCATTCACCGATGGCACGTAGTACACGTTCTGCAGGACTCGCAAATCACGGTGCCCGCTGATCCGGGCAAGTTCCATCACATCGAACACCTTCGACAACCTTGTGAGCGCCTCGCGGCGCGTATCGTGGAAGTGCAGATCTTCAATGAGCGCGCGTGCTTTTGCCTTGCGGAACAGCGCATCCAGACTGGCCGTTGCCACACAGAACATGGTGTCCTCCTCGCCGTTCAAAGGCCGCAGCTGCTCGATGATACGGCGCGCCTCGGCCGACAACGGCACGTCCCGCGCATAGCCATTCTTCGTCTTCGGCAAATGCACATGCCGTTCATTGACATGCCGCCATTCCAGGCCGCAGATCTCACCCGCGCGCATCGCCGTCTCGATGGCAAAGAGATAGGCCGCGCCCACTCGTGAAGATATGGTTTCAGGCGGGGTATCCCGTGAATACTCCAGCGTATGCAGCAGCTTCTCCGTTTCTTCCGCAGTCGGTGGCGGTCGCCTCACATCACTGACCGGGTTGACGCGCAGCCATCCCCACTCGCGCCGCGCCACCGAACAGGCGTGCGAGAGAATCGTCATCTCCCGTTCCACCGTCGAGCCCGAGACCTGCTTCAGCCGCCGGTCGCGCCAGGCGGCGATATCGGTCGGCGCGAGCATGCGCAGCGATACATCGGCGACCGAATCGCGGAGAATGACGTCGATCATCTTCTGCTCCCGCGCGGCGCCACGCTTGTTAATGCTGACCTCGCGGCTGTAGCGTTCGAGAAGGTCACGGAACGGCTTGTTCGGGATCTTGCCGGCCGAGTCTTCCCGCAGCCTGGTCTCTTCCTGCGCCGCCCAAGCCTGGGCTTCCCGCTTGGTGGTGAAGGTCGCCGACGTGCGCGTGCCCTTGATGCATACCTCGGCGCGCCAGCCCCCGTTCCTTTTTCTGAATGTAGCCATCTCCTATCCCCTTCGATTTACGCCAATGGCGTAAATTTGGCGTAAGGAGATCATACATCAAGCGGGAAAAAGAGGGGTAACGCGCAGGAATAAAAAGATAGATTACGTATTAAGTAACTGTTTTAACTTAAGAAGTGTTAAAAAGCGGCAGGAAGCGTAAATTGTTGATTTTTGATAATGGTGCCCGGGGCCGGAATCGAACCGGCACGGTGTTGCCACCGAGGGATTTTAAGTCCCTTGCGTCTACCAATTTCGCCACCCGGGCTGGTGTGTTTACGGCAACCGGAATTGTACGGATACCCACAGCGAAAGTCACGCGGGATTTAGGTCCTGAGCGCCGACTGCAGCAAAAAATCGGGAGGTTAAACAGACTAAATTATGGAGGCTGGGCCCGGAGTCGAACCGAGGTAGACGGCTTTGCAGGCCGCTGCATAACCACTCTGCCACCCAGCCATGTAGGTGTAATGGAGACTGACGACTCCATGCGCAGCCAAACAAAAACCCCGGCGGACACGCTGGTGTCACCGAGGTTTCCATTGCAATTTGGAGCGGGAAACGAGACTCGAACTCGCGACCCCAACCTTGGCAAGGTTGTGCTCTACCAACTGAGCTATTCCCGCTTACTGGCGAATTGCATATTCTAGCGGCGGCATCTGCCATGTCAAGCCGGAGCCTTGTCCAATATATAAAATGAGCCCGGAGAGAGGATGATGTTTCTAGTAAGCATCCCCCGGCAAAGCCGGGGGCTTTAATTTTGTGAGCCGCTCAAAGCGGACAATTCATAAACCGCCTAAAGGCGGTCGTTAGCGCAGCAGCTCCAATTGATCCAGACGCTTGTCTTCGTGCTCCTGGTACCGAACATACTCCCGTATCAGCTCTTCGTCTCTGCCAACCGTTGATACAAAATAACCTCTGGCCCCAAAATGCTGCCCAACAAAATTTCTCTTATGTTCCCCATATGCCCGAGCAATATGAATGGCGCTTTTTCCTTTGATATAGCCAACCACCCGGAAAACAGCATACTTTGGCGGAATATTGATCAACATGTGAACATAATCAACCATCAGATGCCCTTCTTCAACCCGGTTTTCCTTTTGTCGGGCCAGTTCATGAAAAACATCTCCCAAATATCTCCTCAGCTGCCTATAGAGAGTCTTTCTTCGGCATTTCGGGATAAACAACATGGTATTTACACTCCCACTTGGAGTGCCTTAAGCTCTTGCATTCGTCCATCGGGATTCTCCTCTGTCGTTTGCTTGGCGGCTCACGACCCGTGAGTATTTCCGATGGACTCCCGGATTTGTCAAACTTTTACTGTCTCCCCGGCAGAGCCGGGGGATTTCCCTATTTGGTCTGGGACGAACTGAAATCGGTCAGAAGAAACCATTCCCATGTGGAGTAGGACAGCTCTCATTGCGCCGATATTCATTCAGGCCTCTGTACCAACCGGTAACACTACTCTCTGGCACCAAGATTGTTGACGGAGTTGCGTAGCGCTTTTTTTTGGTGCCGCTCATACTGCCGGGTAACTGTAAATGGTGTGGGTACCTCCTGCCCAATACCACGCACCGGATTCAGCGGTTCGAGCGTATTCTGATTGATGGGCGGCTCCGCACCGGTAGTATCCGGCAGGTTTTCCACTCCGTTCAGAACAGGGGCATCAGACGATTTCCCGTAATAGCAGTTGTCTAACACATCGGGATCATTCCAGGTCCCGGTTATCCAGTTCCTGCCAAAATTGATGGTGCCCCTGTTGGTTTCATCCAGACAGAAGTGGGACGGCGTACTGCTTCGCTCTCCCGTGAAATAAACTATGTTGTTGAACATCTCCA
>JALSHD010000081.1 GCA_026982395.1 Chromatiales bacterium
GATAGGTGGCTTGATTGCCTATTGCCTGAAGGACAACAAACCTGCTATCAATTTATCGGAAAACGATATGGCGGAGCTGCAAGCGATTGCTCTACCCTGTCCTTAAACCGATCTCAGGTTAGTATATAACGAAGATTCGAGCATGGAGCTGATGCCGTTATCGCGGAAAAGTTCATTTTTTGAGGTGTCCTGGAGAAATAAGCGTATCTCTATCTCTGGCGAGAGATATACAATCCCGCTCCGGGGAAGGAAAAATTGATGAACAAAAGACACTATCAGGAAAATGCCTGCTTTACTCCAGCCCTCTCCGGTTCAGCCCTGATTTTATTCAGTCTGCTGCCTTTTTTCTTCTTGAAAGGCTGCTTTGTATCTAATTCCGTGCCCCCAACGCCAGTCTCAGCGGAGATTGCAAAAGAAAATGACAACACCAACAGCAATCCCGGGATACCATCTCTATCCGTAAAATATACCGTCAAAGAGCTCCATTTCAGTTGGAATGCGGTAGCCGGAGCAACCTATTACCGGTTACTGGAAAATCCAGATGGAATTTCCGGATTTAGCCCAATCAGCCCCGATATCTCTTCAACATCATACATTCACGAAATAAAGTCCCGTTCCAGTGGCTGGAATAATGCGCGATACCAACTGGAAGCATGCAACTCGTCACTAAAATGCACCACATCCCCAATAGTCGATATTAAAGAAAGCATCCTTGCCGGAATCGCGCCTGTAACCGCTTCTAACGGCAAGTTAAGTGATTATTTTGGATTGACTGTCGCGCTGAGCAATGACGGAACAACGCTGGTAGTAGGTGCACCCGGCGAAGATAGTAGTGCTACCGGAATCAATGGAGGTGAATCCACCGAAAAACAACTCCACTCTGGTGCCGCCTATGTTTTTGAGTACAAGGACAGCAAATGGGTTCAGCACACCTACCTCAAGGCATCAGACAGTACCCAAAATAGCAAGTTTGGTTACTCTCTTGCCCTGAGCAGCGACGGAAACACGCTCGCAATAGGAGCGCTGGAAGGACATGGGAAGGAAAACGAGCAATCCGGCTTGGTTTATATTTTCACACGCTCAAACAACCAGTGGCGAGAACAGGCTTCGCTGAGAGCGGTCAGCACAGAGACCGGAGATCTTTTTGGCAGCACTGTTGCCCTGACTGGTGACGGCGCCACTTTGGCAATCGGCGCCCCGGGCGAGGATAGTGGCAAAGCCGGCACCGAGAGCGACAATAGCGCTACTGATTCGGGTGCCGCCTATATATGGTCACTTGACAGTAACGGCCAGTGGAAACAGCAGCAATATATCAAGCCTGACAATATTACAAGATTTGGTGAATTTGGCAAAACCGTAGTCATAAGCAGCAATGGGAACACACTGGTAATCAGCGCAGACAAAGGAGCAGCAACTGACAACAGGGGAACGGGAGCCATATTTGTGTTCTCGTATCAGGCTGACGAGGGGCAATGGCTCAATCAGCAACTCATCAAAACAATCTCGCCCACCGGAGAATCCCATTTTGGAGCAAGAATCGCCCTGAGCAGTGACGGCAACACCCTTGCTGCTGGTGCCCGGCAGGAAAATAGCGACAACGATGAACACTCCGGTGCAGTGTATATTTTTGGCAGAACCCCCACAGGCCGGTGGATTAAACAAGGAAACCTGCGAGCATCCAATGCCAGCTCGCATGATGAATTCGGGAGCTCATTGGCATTTAGCCGTGATGCATCGCTACTTGCGGTTGGCGCCCCTTTTGAGGACAGCATGGCAACTGGGCTGAACGGTGACCAAAGGCGTGACGAATGCTGCAACTCAGGCTCTGTATATTTATATTCTCAAACCGATGATCAGCAATGGAAACAGATTAGCTACATCAAACCGACTGAAGATAGCGAAGATAGCAATGAAAGGCTATTTGGCGAGTTTGGGACATCAATCGCACTAAGTTCTGATAACTCAACGCTTGCGGTTGGCGCCCCTCACTTGGGCAGCCTTCTCCTGTTAACAGGTGAAATACTAGAAACTCTCTCCGCTCCCAAGGGAGACGGAGTGGTATATCTTTACTCTCTGCCAGCAATGTTGAACTGAAATATAACTGAGCGATCCTTGATAAAAAACGCGGAGTAAACAGGGTTGTTTCAGCCACCCGCCAACTCCGCGTATCCGCCAAAAATCCGTTATCCTTTACTGCTGTTTTTCGATACGGGCTTATTGTTTGCCCTGCCCTCTTTAGCCTCCATATTGTTACCATTCAAGCGGGTCACACCTTTGCTAACGGAGATTTTTTCCCGGTTTTTTCTGATAGTTGACTCTCCGATACCAGATACATTTTTCAAATCATCCAGTGATTTGAATTTGCCGTGCTTGTTGCGGTACGCAATGATAGCGTTGGCCTTCACTGCACCTATACCGGTTAAGTAATGCTGCAACGTAGCCGCATCAGCCCCATTTATGTTAACGGTTTCCGCCTGTGCCGGCATAGCGGCAAAAAGCGCAAATGCGAACAGAAATAAACACTGGCGAAAGATAATAGTAGTACGTGCAAACGGCTTCAGTTTATTCATAGTTATTCCTCTTTTTTTGAAAGAGCGAATATTCTCTCATTCTTACGAAAAAAAAACCCCGCACGCCGAGAAGGTTTGCGGGGTTTTTACATTTAAAGCCTGGCGGTGTCCTACTTTCGCATGGGGAAACCCCACACTATCATTGGCGCTGAGTCGTTTCACTTCCGAGTTCGAGATGGGATCGGGTGGTTCCAACACGCTATGGCCGCCAAGCAAACTGGCTCACTATGCACATGCCATGCTAGGAATTCAGGAAATCAAGTGCAGGGATATGCCGCCATCACATATCACCCAAACCGCTTGGGTGTTATATGGTCAAGCCTCACGGGCAATTAGTACTGGTTAGCTTCACACATTGCTGCGCTTCCACACCCAGCCTATCAACGTTGTAGTCTGCAACGACCCTTCAGGGACTCAAGGTCCAGTGAGACCTCATCTTGAGGTGGGTTTCCCGCTTAGATGCTTTCAGCGGTTATCCCTTCCGTACATAGCTACCCGGCAGTGCCACTGGCGTGACAACCGGAACACCAGAGGTACGTCCACTCCGGTCCTCTCGTACTAGGAGCAGATCCTCTCAAGTCTCAAACGCCCACGGCAGATAGGGACCGAACTGTCTCACGACGTTCTAAACCCAGCTCGCGTACCACTTTAAATGGCGAACAGCCATACCCTTGGGACCGGCTACAGCCCCAGGATGTGATGAGCCGACAT
>JALSHD010000082.1 GCA_026982395.1 Chromatiales bacterium
GGCCGTTACAGCCGGCGCACCTGAAACGGCGCCTGTATGAGATTCCACTGGAGCGGATCGAAGATCCGACACTGGCAACCATTTTTGCCGCCAAGCGTGAAGAGCTTGATCGGCAGATTACCCTGATCGCTGATCGTGGCACGCGGCGATTTTTCTACGGCAGTCAGCAGATTTTTGGTGAAGTGGATGAGCAATTGCTGCACCAGGCGCGCCAGTTACTGCAACAGCTGCCATCAATGCGCAGGGATGTGCCTGGTGCAGCCTCGCTGGATGCAACGGCATTTGCTGTTCATGCCCGCCGGGAACTGGATCGGTATCGGCAGCAGTATCCGGGTTTTTCCGCCCGGCTGGAGGTGCGTGAAGATGTCTCGGGACTGATGGTTTCCAGAGGTAACCTGCTGATTGGTGCGGATGTCAGGGTACCGGCAGGCCGGGTGGCAGCTGCGCTTGCCCATGAGGTTGGTACCCATGTTCTGACCTGGCATAACGGTGGTCATCAGCCCTTCCGTCAGCTGCAGGTGGGGCTGGCCGGTTATGAAGCGCTGCAGGAGGGGCTTGCCGTGCTCTCCGAATATCTGGTGGGTGGTCTGGGTGCCAATCGTCTGCGCTTGCTGGCGGGCCGGGTTATCGCCGTGCATTGTCTGAGTGGTGGTGCGGATTTTATCGAAACCTTTCGTGAACTGAACAGGAGCTGCGAGTTTGCGGAGTACACCGCCTTTCTTGTTGCTATGCGGGTCTTCCGTGGTGGAGGTTTTACCAAGGATGCGGTCTACCTGCGTGGTCTGCTGGAACTGCTGGACTATCTTGGCGATGGTGGTGAATTCGAGCCACTGCTGCTCGGCAAGATTGCGATGGAACATCTGCCGCTTATCAAGGAGCTGCAGTGGCGCCGGGTTCTTGAGTCTGCGCCGTTGCGTCCCCATTATCTGGAGATGGATGGCGTGAAGGAACGGCTGGCCCGGTTGCGTCAGCAATCGTCACTGCTGGCGTTGACAGAGGAGATAAAAAGGTGAAACTCGGCATTGTGGTAAATGGCATCAAAGGGGAGATGGATGACTACACCACAACCCATCTGGCCATGGCTGCCACCAACCTGGGTCATGAGGTGTGGTATATGGGCGTGGCCGATTTTGCCTACGATCCTGATGAAAATGCCCATGCGCGGGCGCGCTCTGTTCCGCTGCGGCGTTATCGTTCCACCAGCGCCTATCTCAACCGGCTGCGTAGCTCCGAGGCGCAGGTCAGACGCATCACGCTGGAAGAGCTGGATCTGCTGCTGTTGCGAAACGATCCGGCGGAAGATGTCATCAGGCGCCCCTGGGCCCGGCTGGCCGGGATCAACATTTCCCGTCTGGCCATGCGTCATGGGGTGATCGTGGTCAATGATCCCGATGGCCTGGCACAGGCGATGAACAAGATGTATCTGCAATATTTCCCGGAACAGGCCCGGCCAGCTACGTTGATTACCCGTGACCGGCAGGAGATAAAGGCATTCATCAAAGATCAGGGGGGGTACGGGGTTCTCAAACCGCTGTCCGGATCGGGTGGACACAATGTATTTCTGGTCCGTCCCGATGAAGAGGCCAATATCAACCAGATGATTGAGGCGGTATCCGCCGAGGATTATGTGATAGTACAGGAGTATCTGCCGGAGGCGGCCAAAGGTGACACGCGGCTGTTTCTGGTTAACGGGGAACCGCTGCAACATCAGGGGAAGTATGCGGCATTGCATCGTGCCCGCCTGCCGGGTGACGGCGATATGCGCAGCAACATGACCGCCGGGGCTGTTTCCCATCCGGCATCGGTCGATGAAGGGATGCTGCAGCTGGCGGAGATGGTCCGTCCCAAACTGGTTCAGGACGGAATGTTTCTGGTGGGGCTGGATATCGTGGGCAATAAATTGATGGAAATAAATGTATTCAGTCCGGGCGGGTTATACAGCGCCGAGCGCTTCACCGGGGTGCATTTCAGCCGGCAGATAATCCATGCGCTGGAACAGAAAGTGGAACATGTGCGCCGTTATCACCATCGCATCAGTAACCGAGAGATTGCTATGTTGTGAGGTGTGGCTGTTGGCAGATGGTGTTTTACCGCTGCGCTGCCAGTTGTTCAACCAGTGCCCTGGCGGCGTTGGATTGGGTGCGTGCGGTGTGGCGTATAACCCCCAGGGTGCGCTGCAGCTGAAAATCGCCGATGTCCAGTTTGCAGAGATCCTCGTCTACCATGGTCTGCGGCAGTATACTCCAGCCCAGTCCCACCGATACCATCATCTTTATGGTCTCCAGATAGTTGGTAGAGAGCCCTACCCGCAGGTTGATCTTCAGTGGGGCGATGGCCTGCTCCAGCAGCTCCCGTGTATAGGTGCCGCGAGCCGGAAGGATGGCGGTGTGCCCAGCCAGTTCGGCGGCCTTGTGCCGTTTTCCCGTTGCCAGTGGATGTTTATGGCTGACCACGATGCTCAACGGATCGTTCCATACCGGGGTGGTGTGCAGAACCGGTGAGGGCGCGGGGGGGAGGGTGACGATCCCCAGCTCCAGATCGCCCCGTTCCACCGCCTGGCAGGCCGCTTCGGAATCCATGAAATGCAGATCCAGTTCCACCTCGGGACAGACTGAGGTAAAGGTGCGCAGGACCGGCGGCAGGCGATGCAGGCCGATATGGTGGCTGGTGCCAATACTGAGACGGCCGGTGATGGTGTCCTTCAGATTGGTGATGGCGCGGCGGCTGTCCTCCAGTTCGGCAAGAATGTGCTCTGCGCGGGGACGCAGCAGGGTTCCCGCTTCAGTGAGGGTGACCCGGCGTCCGATGCGATCGAACAGGCGGGCGCCCAACTGCTCCTCCAGGGCGGTAATCCGCTTGCTTACTGCCGGTTGGGTCAGGCAGAGCTGTTCGGCGGCGCGGGAGAAAGAGCCGGTAGCGGCGACGGTGATAAAAGCATGCAGATTTGCTATATCCATCGGTTATAGAATACATAAAAAATATGAATTTGTGTAATGACTTCGCCCGAACTAAACTTGTCTCGTAACAGAGGAGGAGCAGAATGACCGGCAAGACGCTTTATGACAAGTTGTGGGATACCCATGTGGTGCGCAGTGATGCCGATGGTACGGCGCTGATCTATATCGATCGCCACCTGGTCCATGAGGTGACCTCTCCCCAGGCTTTCGAGGGGCTGCGCCTGGCCGGACGCAAGCCGTGGCGGGCAGACAGTATCCTGGCGACGCCGGACCACAACGTGCCCACCACGGGGCGGGAGCAGGGGATCACCGATCCCGTTGCGCGGCTGCAGGTGGAGACGCTGGATCAGAACTGTGCCAAATTCGGGATTACCGAATTCAAGATGAATGATCTGCGTCAGGGTATCGTACATGTTATCAGCCCCGAAGAGGGGGCAACCCTGCCGGGGATGACGGTTGTGTGTGGTGACTCTCACACCTCGACCCATGGTGCCTTTGGTGCGCTGGCGCACGGTATTGGCACCTCCGAGGTGGAGCATGTGCTGGCGACTCAGTGCCTGTTGCAGAAGAAGTCAAAAAACATGCGGGTGAATGTTGACGGCAAGACCGGCGCGGGAGTGACCGCCAAGGATATCGTACTGGCGATTATCGGTGAGATCGGTACCGCAGGAGGTACCGGCTATGCCATTGAGTTTGCCGGGGAAGCGATTCGCAACCTCTCCATGGAAGGGCGCATGACGGTGTGCAACATGGCGATCGAGGCAGGTGCCCGGGCGGGTATGGTGGCGGTGGATGACAAGACCATCGACTATGTCAGGGGACGGCCGTATGCTCCCGCCGGGGCGATGTGGGAAAGAGCGGTTGCCGCGTGGCGCGAACTGCACAGCGATGCCGATGCGCTGTTCGATCAGGAGGTGCATATCGACGCCACCACCATCCGGCCGCAGGTTACCTGGGGCACCTCGCCCGAGATGGTGGTGCCGGTGGACGGCAGGGTTCCCGATCCGCAACAGGAGCCCGATCCTGTCCGGCGGGAGGGAATGGAGCGGGCGCTGGCCTATATGGGGCTGGAGCCCGGAATGCCGATTACCGCGATCCGGCCGGACAAGGTGTTCATCGGCTCCTGTACTAACGGACGCATTGAGGATCTGCGCGCGGCTGCGGAGGCGGTGCGTGGCCGCAAGGTGGCGGCCGGCATAAAACAGGCGTTGGTGGTGCCGGGTTCCGGGCTGGTGAAGCGGCAGGCAGAGCAGGAGGGACTGGATCGCATTTTTATCGAGGCCGGTTTCGAGTGGCGGGATCCGGGTTGCTCCATGTGCCTGGCAATGAATGCCGATCGGCTGGAGCCGGGTGAACGTTGCGCCTCCACCTCCAACCGGAATTTCGAGGGACGCCAGGGCCAGGGTGGACGTACCCATCTGGTGAGCCCCGCCATGGCCGCGGCAGCGGCGGTAACCGGACATTTTGTTGATGTCCGGCAGATGAATCAGGAGTAACGGTTATGAAAAAATTCGTATTTGCAGTTGTGTTTGCATGGTTGCTGGCCGGGAAAGTGGTATTTGCCGAAGGTTTTACCCTCTCCAGCGACGATATCGGCGGGCAGTTGTCGGAAGCACAGGTGTTTTCCGGCTTTGGCTGCAGCGGTAAAAATATCTCACCGCAACTGAAATGGGAAAATGCACCCGAGGGCACAAAAACTTTCGCCGTAACGGTCTATGATCCGGATGCTCCCACCGGAAGTGGCTGGTGGCACTGGCTGATTTTCAATATTCCACAGAACGTTACCTCCCTTAAAGCCGGTGCCGGCAATATCAAAAGCGGGCTGGCGCCAAAAGGAGCGGTACAGAGCGTGACCAGCTTTGGTGTTGCCGGTTTCGGGGGTGCCTGTCCACCACAAGGGGATAGTGCGCATCGTTATCTATTCACCGTCTATGCCCTCAAGATCGACAAACTGGATCTGGATAGCAGTGCTATGCCCGCCCTGGTCGGCTTTATGCTGAACCGCAATGCGCTGGCGAAAGCGTCGTTGATCGCCTATTACGGGCGCTAAGGGACAGTTTGGATTTTCACCACAGAGACACAGAGGTGTTATTTGTGAGAGACAAGGCGGAAACGGGAGTGGAGCCGGGTCCATGTGCCTCAGTCTCTTGGTACGACTTATGTTCAATAAACCTTGCTCTGTGTCCTCTGTGCCTCTGTGGTGAATAATCAAAATCAAATCTGTGCATCGGCGTGAACAGTCAAACCTGATACTCAAGGATAAAAGCATGGAAAAATTCAGTATTATCGATGGCATTGTGGCGCCGCTGGATCGGGCCAATGTGGATACCGATGCCATCATTCCAAAACAATTTTTGAAATCCATTCAGCGTACCGGTTTTGGTCCCAACCTGTTTGATGAGTGGCGTTATCTGGACAGCGGCGAACCCGGGATGGACAACAGCAACCGGCCACTGAACCCGGATTTTGTTCTGAACCAGCCACGCTACCAGGGTGCGCAGATTCTGCTGGCCCGGGATAACTTTGGCTGCGGATCCAGCCGGGAGCATGCCCCCTGGGCGTTGCTTGACTATGGTTTCCGGGTGATTATCGCGCCGGGTTTTGCGGATATCTTTTATAATAACTGCTTCAAGAATGGCATCCTTCCCGTCGTTCTCGATGCGGAGGTGGTGGATCAGCTGTTCAATGAGGTGGCGGCGCAACCCGGTTACCGGCTCAAGGTGGATCTGCAGGCGCAGGCAGTGACAACGCCTGATGGCACGGTTCATCCCTTCCCGGTCGATGCCTTTCGCAAACACTGTCTGCTCAACGGCCTGGATGATATCGGCCTGACCTTGCAGCATGCCGATGAGATTCGGGCATATGAAGCGCGGCGCAGAGAGCAGGCTCCCTGGTTATTTTCGGACATGACGTGATGACAAAAAAAATATTGATTTTGCCCGGTGATGGTATCGGGCCGGAGATCGTTGCTGAAGCGGTCAAGTTGCTGGAGGTGCTGCGCAGTCAGTTTGGTCTGGTCGTTGAGATGGAGCAGGGGCTGATTGGCGGTGCGGCCTGGGATGCTGCGGGTCATCCTCTTCCGGAGCAGACCCTCGAGCTGGCGCGTGCAGCGGATGCGGTTTTGCTCGGTGCCGTTGGCGGCCCCAAATGGGAGTCGCTGGATATCTCGGTGCGTCCGGAGAAAGGTCTGCTGGGAATTCGGTCGGCTCTGGAGCTGTTTGCCAACCTGCGTCCGGCCATCCTCTATCCGCAGCTGGCCTCCGCCTCGACACTGAAGGCCGAGGTGGTTGCCGGTCTCGATATCATGATTGTGCGGGAATTGACCGGCGGAATCTATTTCGGCAAACCGCGGGGAATCCGCACCCTGGACAGCGGCGAACGGCAGGGTTACAACACGCTGGTCTATTCCGAATCCGAGATACGCCGCATCGGCCGGGTGGCGTTCGAGACTGCGCTGAAACGCGACCGGCGTGTTACCTCGGTGGACAAGGCCAATGTGCTGGAGTGTACCGAGCTGTGGCGTGAGGTCATGGAGGAGGTCGCCAGGGACTATCCGCAGGTGGTGTTGAATCACATGTATGTGGACAATGCTGCCATGCAGCTGGTGCGCGCGCCAAAACAGTTTGATGTAGTGGTCACCGGCAACATGTTTGGCGACATCCTGTCGGATGCGGCTGCCATGCTGACCGGCTCGATCGGTATGCTGCCGTCGGCTTCCCTGGACAGGCAGGGCAAGGGGATGTACGAGCCTATCCACGGCTCCGCGCCGGATATCGCCGGGCAGGGTATTGCCAATCCACTGGCGACCATTTTGTCCGTGGCGATGTTGTTGCGCTACTCGCTGGAGGAGCAGGAGCTGGCGCAACGCATCGAGGATGCAGTGCAGCAGGTGCTGGAGCAGGGGCTGCGTACAGCGGATATCGACAGTGAAGGGTGCCGCCGTGTCAGCACAGAACAGATGGGTGATGCGGTAGTTGCCGCTTTGTTGGAGCAGAATCGATGAGCAGAGAGTTTGATGTTGCCGTAGTGGGCGCCACCGGCGCGGTAGGGGAGACCATGATCTCCATTCTGGAACAGCGCAAGTTTCCGGTGCGCAATCTCTATCCGCTGGCCAGCAGCCGTTCCGCTGGCAAGAGGGTTCAGTTCAAGGGCAAATCGATCACTATCGGGGACCTGGCGGAGTTTGATTTTTCCAGGGCGCAGATTGGACTGTTTTCGGCGGGTGGCTCTGTATCTGCCGAGTATGCGCCCAAGGCGGCGGAAGCGGGTTGTGTGGTGATCGATAACACCTCCCATTTCCGTTACGACGATGATATTCCGCTGGTGGTACCGGAGGTCAATCCGCATGCCATCGCCGCCTACAGTGAACGCGGAATCATCGCCAATCCCAACTGCTCCACCATTCAGATGCTGGTTGCGCTGAAGCCGATTTACGATGCGGTGGGGATCGAGCGTATCAACGTTGCCACCTACCAGGCGGTCTCCGGTACCGGCAAGGAAGCCATTGAAGAGCTGGCGATGCAGACCGCCAACCTGCTCAACAGCAAGCCCATCAAACCCAGGGTCTATCCAAAACAGATTGCATTCAACGCCCTGCCGCAGATCGATGTGTTCATGGAGAACGGCTATACCAAGGAAGAGATGAAGATGGTATGGGAGACCCGGAAGATCTTTGACGATAGTGAGATACAGGTCAATCCGACCGCTGTACGTATCCCGGTGTTCTATGGTCACTCCGAGGCGGTGCATATTGAAACCCGACAGAAGATCAGTGCCAAAGAGGCCCGCCGGTTGCTGGAATCGGCCCCCGGTGTCGAGGTAATGGATGTCCGGGAGCCGGGCGGTTATCCTACTGCTGTTACCGAGGGAGCGAACAACGATCCTGTCTACGTGGGCCGTATCCGGGAGGATATCTCCCACCCCAGAGGACTCAATTTGTGGGTGATAGCTGACAACGTACGTAAAGGAGCCGCGCTAAACAGCATTCAAGTCGCGGAAATATTGGCCGATAGGCATTTGTAGGTTATATTATGACCTTTACCACACATGGTTTCAGCTGCTGATTATGAAGACAACTTTTCTGCGCGGGGAAATAGGGATGGCTGTGAAAGGAATAACTCGGGTACTGCTTGTCCTGTTTTTTATGTCGCCCATGTGGGCCTATGCATTGGGGCTGGGAGAGATCAAGCTGCGCTCCTCTCTCGAAGAGCATTTTGATGCGGAAATTGAGCTCACTTCCGCCAGCAGTTCGGTTCTTCAAACCCTGCAGGTAAAGCTGGCCTCCAGTGAGGATTTTTCCCGGGTGGGAATCAAACCGGTCCCCGCAGTCAAACTGCTTCGCTTTGAAGTGGTAAGGAAACCCGGAGGCGGCGCAGCCGTTCATGTCACCACCCCTGAGCCAGTTCATGATCCCTATCTCAATTTTCTGATCGAGGCAAACTGGGGTCGCGGACGGGTACTCCGCGAATATACCGTATTGCTGGATCCACCTGAACTGGCAGGCGAAGAGGCTCCTGTCATTGATGCTCCTTCGGTTGCATCGGTTGATGTTCCTGTTCCTCCAGCTGTACCTGGCGTACTTGATGTTGAGCCGCCCCCGGTTGCTGCGGTGGTTGCAGAGCCGGAGTTGCCTCCTGTAACAGACGACACACTTGTTGATGACAGCCTTATTGAGCGGGACGTTTTGCCGCCTGTCGAGGATGAAGGCCTGATTGAGCCGGAACCTCTTCTGGAGGAAGTCATTGAACCCGAAGTTATCGAGCCGGAGCTGCTACCGGAAGTTGCCGAGCCAGGGCTGCTTGAGTCCGGTACATCGCCTCCTGTTGCAGAAGAGGGGTTGATTGAACCTGAACCACTGCCGCAAGAAACTGTTGAGCCGGAGCCTGCGCCAGCCCCGGACGCTTTTCCGGATGTAGGCAATGTAGCTGTCGGCAGTGAAGATGCTGGCGAAAGCCCTGCACCTCTGTCCTATTCCGTAGAGCGAGGGGATACGCTGTGGTCGATAGCCGAACAGATGCGGGATGGCCGGTCTGCTAGCGTATATCAGGTCATGATGGCGCTGTTCCATAATAATCCCTCTGCCTTTATCGACAACAATGTAAACAACCTGAAAGCGGGCGCCATTCTCCGCGTTGAGGATGAAGGTGAGTTTTCTGCTGTCAGTGATGCTACGGCCAAGAGCGAATTCTGGCAGCAGTATCGCGCCTGGCAAGACTACAAACAGATGTTGGCGGAAAACATAGCCACCCAGGGAGACACATTGGTGGAGGCTGGTTCTGATGCAGCGCTCAGCGAAAAAACGTATAACGCCGAAGAGGTCGCGGATCTGGCTGAAGCCTCGACTCCCGAGCGGGAAGGGGGGCAGTTGACTCTGGTCAGCCCTGATGAAGTTGAAACAACTGCTTCTTCAGCAGAAACTGTCGGTGGAGATATAGCCGAGACTGCCGGCATTTCTACCAAGGGCGTAGACGAGTTGCAGGCCATGCGCAACGAGGTTCTGGCCGAGATTGAGAAGAGTGAAAGCGGCAGCGCCCAGAATCAGGCATTAAGAGAGAAGCTGGCTGCACTTGAAGAACAGATTGCCAGTTTGCAGCGCGTGGTTTCTGTCAAGGACACCGAGCTGGCTGCATTGCAGCAGAAAGTTGCCGGGGAGGCCGCAATGCAGCCTGAATCAGCTGCGGCCGGACAGCCGGCTGAAGAGGGCCTGATGGCAATGCTCAACCGTAGTCCCCAGTTGATGGGTATTTTGGGTGGCGTGGTTCTCCTGCTGCTGGCCTGGTTGTGGCTTATGTTCCGGCGCCGTAAAAACGAAAATGAAGGGCCAGCGGCTGTTGGCGGAGAAAGCGGCGCTGTCGTAGTCGATGATGAACCGGTATTTCAGATGGAAGATGACGAGGATGATGACGTCCTGGCCCGGGTCGATTCCTATGTGGATGCCGGGAAACATGCGGCGGCTGTGGAGGTATTGACCGAGGCTATCAAACGGGAGCCCGGTAATGAGACTTACCGTTACCGCCTGCTGGACATCCATTATGAGATGAAAAACAAAGAGGGGTTCTTGCGTGAAGCGGAGGAATTGTTCAGCTTGACTGGCGGATCGGATGCTGCCCGATGGGGCAAGGTTACCGCTATGGGCGCGGCGTTGCTGCCTGCACACGCCCTGTTCGCAAGCAATTCCGGTTTGGCTGAAGAGAATACGGCGTTTGATGATGCTCTTTATGTCGGGTCTGATACAGTTGATGAAAAGGCTGCTACCAGTGAGAGTGAGTGGGATGATATCGACCTGGAAAGTGCGCTTGACAAGTCTTCGATTGAAAAGAGTGACGAGGCAGAAAAACTTATTGGCAAGGTGCTGGATGATAACCCCGACGAGATTCCTCCTGGAGGGGCTGAAGCTGCGGAAAGCATCGAGAAAATTGACGGTGAGAAAGCATCGGATGATACTTGGGATCTGGCTTTTGATATGGATGAAACCTCCGAAACCTTCCTGATGGAGGAGGATATCCTGGGTGACAAAGACAAAGGTAGTGAACCGGATTCCGGTGATGGTATTGAATTCAGTCTTTCCGGTGATGCCGGAACCAAGTTGGCTGCTGCTGCCGGGGCAGTTGCGACAGGGGTATCCGCGGGTGGCGAAGTACTGGAGTTTTCCCGCCGGGAAGAGGACGCAGCTGGAGCCGAAACCGATCAGTCGACTGAGTCCGGGCAACACTCAGAGTCTGTATCTTCTGCAATTGAGGGCGATGGGCAGGATATGCTGCTTGATGATAGCGGGGACATTATTGCTGAAGCAGATGAAGAGCTTCTTGAGCTTGATGATGGGCCTGAAAGCGAGAGACAAGCATTTCCATCGTTCAGCGAGTATGATGCGATGGCGGAAGATGATGAATTGCTTGATGATGTAGATGAGATCGGTACAAAACTGGATCTTGCCAGAGCCTATATCGACATGGGAGATGCGGAAGCGGCCCGGGGTATGCTGGATGAGGTGAAAGAAGAAGGTGATGAAGGCCAGAAGCAGGAGGCCGCTGAACTGCTCGCCCAGATTAGTGCTTGATTGGGGAGAAATTTTTCCACCCCGGCCGGGAAGCTGCTGTCTACATTGTTTATCCCAAACAGAACCCGGATAATCCGTGTGATCTTGTGGTTCGTGCGGGTTTGTTTCCGCCGGAATCCGTGAGGCCGGGCGAATGCATCCGGTTATTAAAATCATTAGTTTTCTGGTTGTCGCACTGTTTCTTACTCGTGCCGATTTGTATGGTATTGCGCTTACTCTTGTCGTGCTTGCCTTTCTTTATATCCGCGGAATCCACTTCAATCCGCATTCAACTTGGCGCTTGTTGCGCCGTATGCGCTGGTTGTTTATTTCCATTTTGGTAACCTATCTGTGGTTCACTCCCGGTGTGCCGCTTGTTCCATTTCTGGAAAAATACTCCCCTACAGCCGAAGGCGCGGCAGGGGGGTTGCTGCGTATAGCAACTCTTTCACTTATTGTCATCCAGGTTGGTTTGCTGTTACATACTACCTCGCGCGAAGAGTTGGTTGGAGCTATTCGCTGGCTGGTAGCGCCATTGAGTGTCGTTGGGCTTGACAGAGATCGTCTGGCTTTGCGGATTGTATTGATTCTGGACAGTGTAGACGAAATACAAATGCTGTTGCGGCAACAGATGTCGGAATTTTCTGCGGATGGAAAGAGAATCTCGCGTATTGCACATACTGTTGGCAATCTGTTCAAGGCGGTCGCAAGTCGCGCAGAAGGGGCGCCGTTGCGATCAATAACCGTTGCCGAGCAGGAGTGTCCCCCTTTCATTCAATGGCTATATCCGGTTACTCTGGTCTTTTTGTTCAGCTTGGGTTCCACTCTTTAATATCCGATATGCGTCTGGCTCTGGGTGTTGAATATGATGGCAGCGGCTATTCAGGCTGGCAGAGCCAGCCGCAGCAGAGAACCGTTCAAGGCGTGGTGGAACAGGCACTCTCCAAGGTGGCCGATCACCCTGTAAAGGTTGTTTGCGCCGGGCGTACTGACGCAGGAGTTCATGCCGCCGGGCAGGTCATTCATTTTGATACTGAAGCGCAGCGAACCCGGCGGTCTTGGGTGTTTGGCGCAAATGCCAATCTGCCGAAAGATGTGGTGATCTTGTGGGCGAAGGTTGTACCTGACTCTTTCCACGCCCGTTTTGGCGCGATACGAAGGCGTTACCGCTATATGATTTTCAACCGCACTGTGCGTCCAACCTTTCTGGCCCGGCGCGTTACCTGGGAGTATCGCCCGCTAAATGAACGGTGTATGAGGGAGGCTGCCGGATATCTTGTCGGAAAACATGATTTCAACGCTTACCGGGCGGTCGCCTGCCAGGCCGAAAGCCCGGTGCGGCATGTATATCAACTAGACGTACGCCGTCAGGGAGAGATGTTATATATCGATATTGAAGCCAATGCTTTTCTTCACCACATGGTACGCAATATTGCCGGTGTGCTGATGGCTATCGGTTCGGGTGAGCGACCGCCGGAGTGGGCGCGAGATGTGTTGCAAACCCGCGATCGCCGGCTGGGTGGTGTAACCGCAGCGCCGTATGGTCTGTATCTTGTTCAGGCCAGCTATCCAGAACAGTTTGGCATTCCTTCTTCACCCCTGTCTGTTCTGTCGTGAATGTCTGAACCCCTACCTCCCGCCATATTCCTCATGGGGCCAACGGCTTCAGGAAAATCAGATCTGGCACTGCGGCTGGCCAATGATTTGCCCTGTGAAATAGTCAGTGTGGACTCGGCTCTGGTATATCGGGGTATGGATATCGGCACCGCAAAACCCGACAGGGAGTTATTGCGGCAGATTCCTCATCGGCTTATAGATATTTGCGATCCTTCTGAGCCCTATTCTGCAGCTCGCTTTCGAAAAGATGCACTGCGGGAGATGACAAAAATCAGCTCTGCGGGAAAGATTCCCTTGTTAGTGGGGGGAACCATGCTATATTTTCGAACCTTGCAGCGCGGGATATCTCAATTGCCAAGTGCCGATCCAGCGCTGAGATCACGGTTGGAGGCGGAGGCCGCGCAGTCAGGGTGGGCTGCGCTGCATGCCCGGTTGGCACAAGTGGATGCCGAAGCGGCCCGTCGTATTCACCCCAACGATCCGCAGCGGATTCAGCGTGCCCTGGAGGTTTACCAGTTGACCGGATCCGGCATGACTGAACATTTCCTTGTCCAGCAAAGGGAATCTCTTCCTTTTCGGCTGGTAAAAGTGGCTATCGTTCCGCAATTGAGAACAGTATTGCATCAGCATATCGAGCAGCGCTTTCAGGATATGTTGAAACAGGGGTTTGTCGATGAAGTGAGACAGCTATTTCAACGGAATGACCTTAACGCCGAACTTCCAGCCATGCGTGCGGTCGGATACCGGCAGGCATGGGCCTATTTACAGGGAAAGTGTGATTACGAAACCATGGTGCAGCGCGCCATAATTGCCACCCGTCAATTGGCCAAGCGCCAGCTTACGTGGCTGCGAGCTGAAAAGGATGTCCAGCGGCTGGAAGCATACAGTGCCGAACTTTATCCGGTACTGTTGAAACTGCTGGCTGCCAACGCCATCCATGCAAAATGAGTATGCTATACTCGCAGTTTTACAAGGATGGTGGCTACCGGCGGAACCGCCGGCGACTGGTGTAACTTTATATTAAACATGATAACAAAAAGGAGTATTCGCATGGCTAAAGGCCAAGCATTACAAGATCCTTACTTGAACGCCCTGCGCAAGGAGCGGGTACCTGTTTCCATCTATCTGGTCAACGGTATCAAGCTTCAGGGGCAGATTGAATCTTTTGATCAATTTGTGGTACTGCTGAAAAACACTGTTAATCAGATGGTATACAAGCATGCTATTTCGACCGTTGTTCCTGCGCGAAATATACGGTTGCCGGTTGTGCCCTCTGAAGAAGGGGGCGCAATGCCAGGTAACTCCTGAGGCGGTAACGTTTGTTTGAACGTCCCGACGGAGGTGAACGAGCGGTTCTTGTTCATCTCGAATTTCCCGATGAGATACAGCGGGAGGGTCTTGACGAGTTTCGTGAGCTTGTCAAGGCCTCCGGCGCGGTTCCGGTTACCGTAATTACTGGCAGTCGGCGGGTTCCCGAGCCCAAGTATTTTATCGGTACCGGCAAGGCCGAACAGATTCGCCTGCTACTTGAGAGGGACGGCCATGTTGATGTGGTACTGTTCAACCATGCCTTGTCACCCGCACAGGAACGCAATCTGGAGAGGCTGTTCAAGTGTCGTGTTCTTGATCGCACCAGCCTGATACTGGATATTTTTGCCCAGCGCGCCCGTTCCCACGAAGGAAAGCTGCAGGTGGAACTGGCTCAGCTGCGTCACATGTCGACCCGCCTTGTGAGGGGGTGGGCCCATCTGGAGCGGCAAAAGGGCGGTATCGGGCTTCGTGGCCCTGGTGAGACCCAGCTCGAAACCGACCGTCGTTTGCTGGGGGAACGGATCAAGCACCTTAGCCGGCGACTGGAAAAAGTTGGCCACCAGCGTGAGCAGGGTCGTCGTTCCCGGCGCCGGGCAGAGGTCACCACTGTCTCCCTCGTGGGCTATACCAATGCGGGGAAGTCCACCCTGTTCAATCGGCTTACCCGCGCCGATGTATATGCTGCCGATCAGCTGTTCGCGACACTGGATCCTACTTTGAGACGGCTTGAACTGCAGGACGGCAGCTCGGTTGTTCTTGCGGATACTGTCGGGTTTATTCGTCATCTGCCTCATGATTTGGTAGCTGCCTTCCGTTCCACGCTACAGGAGAGTCGCGAAGCGCAGTTGCTGCTGCATATTATTGATGGAAGCGATCCCGAGCGCCATGAAAAAACAGCACAGGTAAATTTGGTATTGAAAGAGATCGATGCCGACAAGGTGCCCCAGATAGAGGTTTATAATAAAATCGATTTGCTGGATAATGTGACGCCCCGTGTTGAGCGTGACGAGAGTGGGCGGGCACGGCGGGTGTGGTTGTCGGCAGTCAGTGGTGCAGGTTTGGAGCTGTTGCGCCAGGCTATTGCAGAGCGGCTGGCTGCAGAACAGATACAGTTAAGGTTGCGTCTTCCCCCGGCAGAGGGCAGATTGCGGGCATTGCTTTACGAGTGGGGCGCTGTTGTTGACGAAGAAGTTGAAAACTCCGGGGCTTGGTTGCTGGTTATCCGGGTGGATGCGAAACACAGGGATCTGTTATACAAGCAGGAAGGTTTTGAACACGTGGAGGTTCTCACCAATGCTCTGGAATCATCTTCAGCAGTGAAAGAAGTATGCGAGAACCAGCATTTATTACATTAATCAATGAGCGGAGTCTGTAATGGCCTGGAATGAACCAGGAGGTTCCAAGGGGAAAGATCCTTGGGGAGGTGGAAACGAACAACAGGGTCCACCCGACCTCGATGAAATGTTGAAAAAGTTGCAGGAAAAATTTGGCGGCCTGTTTGGTGGCCGGGGCGATGGGGGCAGTGAAGGGGGAGGAGGTATTCCCCAGGCGAGTCCTGTGGGAATCGGCATTGTTGCTGTCATCATACTGATAGTATGGGCGTTGTCAGGAATCTATATTGTCGATGAGGGGCGCCGTGGCGTTGTCACACAGTTTGGAGCCTTTCATGATATTACCGGCCCGGGGCCGCATTGGCATGCACGCTTTATTCAACGCGTCGAGAAGGTCAATGTCGATCAGATCCGCAGTGTCGAGCTGGGTTTCGACAGCACCGATGAATCCGTGATGCTGACCCAGGATGAAAATATCATCGAGTTGAAATTCTCGCTGCAGTACAAGGTCAAGGATCCGCGTGACTACCTGTTTAACGTCCGGGATCCCGACTCTGTTCTGCGTCATGCGGCGGAGAGTGCCATTCGCGAGATCGTTGGTAAAAGCACCCTGGACAAGGTTATCACCACCGGTCGAACCGAAATTGCCGCGGATACCATGAAGTTGTTGCAGCAGACACTTGATCACTACAAGGTCGGGCTGGAACTTACCAGCGTCAATATGCAGAAAGCACAGGCTCCCCAGCAGGTACAGGATGCCTTTGCTGATGCGGTCAAGGCGCGGGAAGACGAGCAGCGTCTCAAGAACGAGGCGGAGGCTTATGCCAATGATATCCTGCCCCGGGCCCGTGGTGCTGCAGCCCGCCGCATTGAAGAGGCAAATGCATACAAGGCAAAGGTAATAGCTGATGCGGAAGGTGAGGCGAGTCGCTTTGAAAGCGTACTGGCAGAGTATCAAAAATCTCCTGTCGTAACGCGAGAACGGCTCTACCTCGACACGATGGAGTTGGTTTTGGAGCGTAGCACCACGGTAATGGTGGATGTAGAGGGTGGAAATAACCTGCTCTACCTGCCGCTGGATCAAATCATGAAACGACAGCAGCCGACTGGCAGTTTTAACGGGGGCGGCCTGAATCTTCCTTCACCGCCGTTATTGCCCTCAACTTCTTCTACCACTAGTGAGAACGTAAAACGCATGCGTGACAATTTACGTAACCGGGAGGTGCGCTGATGGCTGCCTACAAGACTGTTTCGCTGGTTCTTCTGCTGGTGGCAGGGATACTGCTTTCCATGTCACTGTTTACAGTGAATGAGCGAGAGTATGCCATCCTGTTCCGTCTGGGAGAGATTACGCGCTCGGATTATGAACCGGGGCTGCATATGAAAATGCCGCTGATTAACAATGTGCGCAAGTTTGAGCGGCGGATAATGGTACTGGATGCGCGCCCTGAATTTTTTCTCACCAGTGAGAAGAAAAATGTCAATGTCGACTACTTTGTCGAGTGGCGGATTAAAGATGTGCGCCGGTACTATACGGCGGTAGGTGGCCTGGAAAGTCAGGCTGCGCAGCGCTTGTCCCGTATTATCAACGACGGCATGCTGGCGGAGTTTGCCAAACGCACTATTCAGGAGGTTGTTTCCGGCGAGCGGGCCAAGATTATGGATCTGGTTCAGGAAATGGCCAACAGGCAGGCACAGGTGTTCGGCGTAGAGGTCGTTGATGTGCGTATCAAGCGTATCGACCTGCCACCGGAGGTCAGTAACTCGGTTTATGAACGCATGCGTGCAGAGCGCACACGGGTTGCCAAGGATCTGCGTTCCCGCGGTGCGGAAGCTGCGGAACGAATTCGTGCTGAAGCAGATCGCCAACGCACGGTCATTCTGGCAGAGGCCTACAGTCAATCGGAACAGATTCGGGGTGAGGGAGATGCAAAAGCGACAGAGATCTATGCTACGGCCTATCAAAAAGATCCTGAATTTTACTCATTGTATCGTAGCCTGGATGCCTATAAAAAAGCCTTTAAAGATAAAAATGATCTGCTGGTAATCAAGCCGGATTCGGAGTTCTTCAAGTATTTCAATGATCCCAAAGCCGGGAAACAGTGATGCGGAGAGCGCTGAATGTGGCATGACCTGTTGACTGCGGCAGCCCTTGTGCTGGTTATCGAGGGAATCCTGCCGTTCGTCAACCCGGAGGGTTATCGCCGCGCCATGATGCTGATGGCAAACCAGGAAGACAGAATGTTGCGTATTGGTGGTTTGCTCAGCATGTTACTGGGTCTGGCGCTTGTTTTTTTTATCAGAAACTGATTTTTGATGATGCTGGATAACGAAAGCTGGTTGCTGCCCGAGGGCATTGAGGAGCTGTTGCCTCCCCAGGCTGCCCGGCTGGAACAACTCCGGCGCAAACTGCTCGATCTGTATTATGGTTGGGGCTACGAACTGGTGGTGCCACCATTTATCGAATACCTGGAAACACTGCTTATCGGCACCGGTAACGATCTGGAGCTGCAAACTTTCAAGCTGACCGATCAGCTTACAGGGCGCATGATGGGAGTTCGTGCGGATATGACACCGCAGGTGGCGCGCATTGACTCCCGTTATCTGCAACGGGAAGCGCTTACCCGGCTCTGCTATATGGGAACAGTACTGCGTACTCGTCCTGCGGGTATTGCCGGTACCCGGAGTCCCCTGCAGGTTGGCATCGAACTCTACGGACATTCAGGTGCTGCCAGTGATGTTGAAGTGCTGCAGTTGATGGTAGAGACGCTGACCATCAGCGGTATCGGACAGCTGCACATCGATCTGGGTCATGTGGGTATTTTCCGGGCGCTGGCTCAGCAGGCACGGCTGGATGAGCAGCAGGAGTCCGTTCTGTTTGACGCCTTGCAGCGCAAGGCCCGGCCTGAGATCGCTCATTTTCTGGCTGATCTGAAACTTCCCGGGCAGCTTGCCCCGATGCTCGCAGCACTGGCCGAACTTAATGGTGGTCCCGAGATTCTTGAACAGGCCGATACGATTCTGCAGTCCGGTTCCGGCGAAGTGCGTGCTGCGCTGGCAAATCTGCGTAAAATAGCAGAGCAGCTTCAGCGCCGCATCCCTTCAATTCGTTTGCATTTCGACCTGGCTGAATTGCGAGGTTACCGCTACCACACAGGAGTGGTGTTTGCCGTCTACGTTCCCGGTTACAGCCAGGCTGTGGCACAAGGAGGGCGCTATGATGATATCGGGCGGGTATTCGGCCGTGCGCGGCCTGCGACCGGA
Organism: Chromatiales bacterium; assembly: GCA_026982395.1. Lineage (GTDB taxonomy): Bacteria > Pseudomonadota > Gammaproteobacteria > Thiohalospirales > Thiohalospiraceae > DRMK01. The sequence goes on from JALSHD010000082.1 coordinate 18,516, forward strand.
TTCAGTACGGATCTGAAAACACTGATTTCTCTGGGTCCGGAACCAGATAATACTACTCGTGAGACTATCCTGGCTCCTGCTGATGATGCTCCTGAACTGCAACAGTTGATAAAAAAATTGCGTGATAGTGGAGAGCGGGTGATCAATCTGTTGCCCGGGCAAACTGCTGATAAAGCCGGACCAGGTTGTGTTCGAAAACTGATGAGGCGGGACGGCGAGTGGAAAGTTGTCTCTCTGGGTGAATAGGGTATAGGGGTTCAATGGCCAGAAATATTGTAGTAATTGGTACTCAGTGGGGTGATGAGGGCAAGGGAAAAATTGTCGATCTGCTTACCGACCGCGTCAGTGCTGTGGTACGTTTCCAGGGGGGGCACAATGCCGGTCATACTCTGGTCATCGAAGGAGAGAAAACGATTCTTCACCTGATTCCCTCGGGTATCTTGCGCGAAGGGGTGCAGTGTCTGATTGGCAACGGGGTGGTACTCTCTCCCGAAGCGCTGCGCAAAGAGCTGGATATGCTGGAGCAGCGTGGTGTGCCGGCTCGGGAACGACTGCGCATCAGCGCGGCTTGTCCGTTAATCCTGCCTTATCATGTGGCGCTGGATGTGGCCCGGGAAAGAGTCCGCGGCCAGGCGGCTATTGGCACTACTGGACGGGGGATAGGTCCGGCCTATGAGGACAAAGTGGCGCGTCGCGGGCTGCGGCTGGAAGACCTGTTCCATCGCAAGCGTTTTGCCGCCAAACTGGGAGAGGTGCTGGATTACCACAATTTTGTTTTACAGCACTATTTCAAGGCTGACACAGTGGAGTTCCAGCAGGTTCTGGATGAGAGCCTGGCGATGGCCGAGGAGCTGCGACCGCTGGTGGCTGATGTACCCGAACTGCTTGATCGGTTGCGGAAGCAGGACAAGGCGGTGCTTTTTGAAGGTGCCCAGGGAACACTTCTGGATATTGACCACGGTACCTACCCCTTTGTCACTTCATCCACCACTACCGCCAGTGGAGCGGGCAGTGGCAGCGGCACCGGCCCCTGCAGTCTTGATTACGTGCTGGGGATCACCAAAGCCTATACTACGCGTGTTGGATCGGGACCTTTCCCCACAGAACTGTTCGATGAGATGGGTGAGCATCTGGCCCGCCGAGGACATGAGTTTGGTTCCACTACCGGCCGGGCCCGCCGTACCGGCTGGTTCGATGCTGTGGCACTGCGCCGGGCTCGACAGCTCAACAGCCTGACCGGTCTCTGTATTACCAAGCTGGATGTTCTGGATGGGCTGGATGTGATTCGGCTTTGTACTGGCTACAGTTATAACGGTCAAGTCCATAACACTCCGCTGGTCGGAGCAGATGATTACCAGCAGTGCGAACCTGTTTATGAGGAGATGCCGGGCTGGAAGCAGTCCACTGTTGGAATAAAACAGTACGATGAGTTACCGGCAAAAGCCAAGGCTTATATCGAGCGCATTCAGGAGCTGGTTGGAGTTCCTGTTGATATCGTCTCTACCGGGCCTGAACGGAATGAGACTATTGTGCTGCGCCATCCGTTTCCTTGATACGTCAAAAAGTTCGCTGGTCTAAAAAAATTTGCAATAATCCAATTTGCCAAAACTCCCTCGTTAACCGGAAGTTTCTGTCGGGCATCCAACAGGTGGTTTTCTTGTGTGTTCGATTCCGTCCCTGACCAATCCCCACGAAATACCCAGCAAAATCAGTGAAATAACATCAAAACAAAGGAGCTTTCACGGCGTTTGATGATCAGATCCATCAGCAAACAAATTCAATCAGGAAACGCCATGAAAGTTAAATTCATTCTGAATGATCTATTATCTGATGTCACCCCGCAGATGCATAAAGTTCGCCGGG
>JALSHD010000083.1 GCA_026982395.1 Chromatiales bacterium
CGTCCCTTCACTTCGGCTAAGGGCATTTTCTACGGCCTGTATTTTAAATGATGTTGTGAAATTTTTTCTCATTTCTAGCTTCCTCTAACTGAAAATTAGAGGCGACAACTATCCTGACACAGGGGGCTACAGGCCCGATTCCATCGACCCCAAGATGCTCTTTACCTCGCGTTACGCGAACCGTACCTGAGGACATTGCGCAATGGGCTGTGAGTCGTTTCCCAGAAATCACGAAGGCAGCCAACCAGATTCTTCGTGATGTTAGGCTCGGAAAAACAGCTGCAGAACGTCTCGACTACCAAGTAGCGAAACGCTGCGTGGAACAGGCAGCAGCACAGCTTTGGATCTCCAGCAAGAAGTCGGGGTGTCGAGACAAGGGCAACATCAAATACCTATTAGCCACCGACTACGTGCAGCTTGGGTTAGATCTGGCTGAGGACAGCTTCGAAAATGATTCTGTTGGCGTCGAGCGACCTCGCTGGGAGATCTCCGATCGGGTAACACGTATGGTCTTAGGTGACGGTGGATCATTATGGGAAGGTCTATCAAATCTTCTCGATGAACTCGATCGGGTTCTACGTGTTCGCGTTGTCGAACAACTCGCAAGGTATTTGACATATAAACAAGTAACCTTTCTCGCTGACTTCCTAACTGAAGGGCGTGCTGCTGGGCTCTCCATGGAGCCAATCGAATCCGCAACACTTCTTGAATTTATGCCTGTGTTTTGGCGCACCGATACTGGGCAACAATGGCAAAAACAGATTCGGAACTTCTTGAGCTACTTCCTGCAACGCGACTCGCGGCAGCAACTCGAAATCCTCGATGGTCCCATCAAGACCGGCGATTTTGTGAGACACACCCGAGATGGCGAAAGTCGTGAAAGGCTCCGTGAGGCTTTCAATACCCCTTTGTATCCAATGATACTGGTTGCAAACGAAGTAATGCAGGAAGGACTGGATCTCCACAAGCACTGTCGCCGGATTGTTCATCATGATCTTGTCTGGAACCCCGCTCAAATCGAGCAACGAATTGGGCGAATCGACCGTTTGGGATCACTGACAAGCAAGCTCCGGAAGAATGGTGAAGATGTGACACTTGACATCCTCTACCCCGTAATCCGGGGGACTATTGATGAACGACTGTTCCAAACCGTGAAGACGAGGGAAAAATGGCTTGAGTTCCTACTGGGGGCAGCCCCAAATTTCTCTGACTATAGCTTCGTAGACGAGGAACCACCGCCGCTTCCAGAGCAATTGGGAACGGATTTAGCCATCGACCTGGGTCCGCGGAAATAGTCCACAATCTTTCCTCAAGTAATCCATTTACCCGCCTGCTAAACATTTTTCCTTTGCTCAATAAATTGGCGCCGTGCTAAAGTTTTAGCACGAACAAATTCATCACCCAGTACCGCACGGGGCTGCCAATTAACGAGATGAGCCGATGAGCGACGGAGACCGAACCCTACCGGGAAAAACCCTGATCAACCGAAAGACCCTCCGGGCCATGATCCCGCTGTCGGATCGAGCCATCTTCAATATGGAGAAGCGCGGGGACTTCCCACGGCGGATCGCGCTTACAAGCCGTAACGTCGCATGGGATCTGGCAGAAATAGAAGAATGGATCGAGTCGAGGAAGCGATCCGGCGCACGGGCAGACCGTCCTGGCGTTACTGCCGTTGCTTGATCGTCCACTCGTCGATCATGTCGGCCCAGTCTTGCAACATCGCCGTACGCTGCTCTCGGTACTCGGCCTTGTTATAAATGGCCCTCACTCCCCTCTGCTCATGAGCGAGACACTTCTCGATCCAGTCCGTGTTGTAACCCGCCTCATGTAATAGCGTGCTGGCTGTGCGGCGAAGATCATGCGGGCCGAACTTTGCCAGCGACTCGCCGTCCTTCTGGGCAGCCTTATACGTCGAAGCCAGAACACGATTCAGCGTTGCGGCGCTCATCGGCAAATCCGAATCATAGCGGGAGGGAAGCACGTACTCGGATCCACCTGCGAAGGTCTTCAGCGCGATAAAGATATCGAGCGCCTGGCGTGACAGGAATACCAGGTGCGGCGTTCTTCGTTTCATCCGTTCTTTCGGAATCGTCCAAAGCGCCTCGCTGAAATTGATCTCCGACCATGTGGCATTGGAGAGCTCGGATTTTCTCACCATGGTCAGTAATAGCAGCTTGATCGCAGCCCGGTATTGCGGCGATGTTCCCACTCGCTCCATGTACCGATACATCAGACCAATCTCTGCCGGCGTCAGCGCGCGGTCACGCGGCTCAAATCTGGCGATCGTGGATGGACGCACCATTTCGGCCGGGTTTTCCACATTCTGCCCGCGTTCGATTGCCCAACGATAGACCTGTAAAACCACTTCCCGGACATGCACCGCCGTCGCCGGCGCTCCCCTTTCGACGATGGCGTCGGTCAATGCGCGCAAATCCTCATGCGTGATTTCGGTCAGCTTTTTGTTGCCAAACGGCTTTTTCAACTCGCGTTCGTATACCGACTTGCGCATATCGCGCGTCGAGTCAGCCATCTGATAGCCACGCAGCCATTTGCTAGCCCAGGCACCGAATGTCTCAGCATTCTTCACACGTCTCTTGTCGCGCGCCTTTTCCTTGGCCGGTGATTTTCCGGCCGCGATCATCTTCTTTGCTTCGCTGAGTCGTTGGCGTGCTTCTGAAAGTGTGACGCCACGCTTGCCATACCGGCCTATCGTCAACGTCTCCTGACGCCCGTTAAGCGAGTAGTTGTATCTGAAAGAGATGGCTCCGGCAGGTGTCACCGCGACATAGAGCCCATCACGGTCATTCACTTTGTAGAGTTTGTCCTGCGGCGCAGCTTGGTATCGGTCAGCATGATAAGGGCCTCCGTGGGGCCAAAAATACCATGATTTTTTATAGCATGGTATTTAGGTTATTTTTTCTTTTATATCAATGGCTTGACTCATTTTGATACCATGAATGGCTTGGAAAGCATGGCATGGTATTTTGTCGAAGCCCTGATCTTCAGGGCGACGATACCATGATTTATACCATGAAAAAAGTTTGCTTGGACGTGCCTGCCAGTGCCAGAAGGTGCCAGACAAAAACGGGAATAACTTAGTTAATACAATGGGTTATGTGTAGTTTGATGCCGGTATGTGCCAGCCAGTGCCAGACGTGGAATCATTCCCACTCAATGGTTGCGGGAGGCTTGCCTGAAATATCATAGGCCACCCGGGAGATGCCTTTTACTTCGTTGATGATGCGGCCTGATACCAGCTCCAA
>JALSHD010000084.1 GCA_026982395.1 Chromatiales bacterium
GCTTCCTGCTTCGTTCTACCTCGCCCATCCATGGACTCGTACCTTCTGCGCCTGTAGTCGTGCTGGTTTGGGGCGAACTATTTACTTCTGACCTATCTAATATTTCAGTCAGGCCACCTCTGAAATTATTAGCCCGGCAACAATATATGTCATGTCGCGTTCAGGACTTGGACATCCCTGTTCAGCGCACTGGAACACAGATCCGGCACCTGCCTGAAGTCCCTAACCCTATGATATTCAACGACAGGCCGCGGCTGAATACGATATATATTGTTGCTGGGTAAATAGCGACTTGAAGGTGTCCACCGTGTGGCGCCTCGGTTTTATGAAAGGCCGGGGCGTTTCCGTTTTATGCTAACAGGCAGTATTGCTGTATTATTACCCTTTATTTCAATTGACAAACGATACGGGCATCCATGGTACGCAAGGTTTTAAGTAAAATTTTTGGGAGCCGCAATGAACGACTGCTAAAGCGGTTAAACAAGACGGTTACACAGATAAACAGCCTGGAAGAGCAGATAGCCGGGTTGAGTGATGCGGAGCTGAAGGCGAAAACCGAAGAGTTCCGGCAGCGCCTGGCAGCGGGGGAGAACCTGGATGACATTCTGCCGGAAGCCTTTGCTGTTGTCCGTGAGGCGGGCAAGCGCGTACTCGATATGCGCCATTTTGACGTTCAGCTGATTGGTGGCATGGTTTTGCATCGGGGCATGATTGCGGAGATGCGTACCGGTGAGGGCAAAACCCTGGTGGCCACGCTGGCGGTCTATCTGAATGCACTGCCAGGTAAAGGGGTGCATGTAGTTACGGTAAACGATTATCTCGCCCGTCGTGATGCCGAGTGGATGGGCAAGTTGTATGGTTTTCTGGGTTTGACCACCGGAGTAGTGGTTGCCGGTATCGATAATGAGGCACGGCGGGAGGCCTATGCGGCAGACGTAACCTACGGAACCAACAATGAATTTGGCTTTGACTATCTGCGCGACAACATGGCTTTTACTCGGGAAGACCGGGTGCAGCGTGAGCTGAATTACGCGATTGTCGACGAGGTCGACTCTATTCTCATCGATGAAGCCCGTACGCCGCTGATTATTTCCGGTCCCGCCGAGGACAGCTCCGAGCTGTATGCCAGCATAAACAAACTTGTTCCGGGTCTGGAAAAACAGGAGGAAGAGGAGGGGTCCGGCGACTATTTTGTCGATGAAAAGACCAAGCAGATCTTTTTGACCGAGGCCGGTCATCAGCGGGTAGAAGAGCTGCTTATCGAAGCCGGTCTGCTGAACGAGCAGGAGAGCCTGTACGATGCGGGCAATATCGGTCTGATGCATCATCTGATGGCAGCACTGCGTGCCCATGCCCTTTTCCAGCGTGATGTGGACTATATCGTACAAAATGGGCAGATCGTTATTGTTGACGAGTTTACTGGTCGGACCATGCCGGGGCGGCGCTGGTCAGAGGGGCTTCATCAGGCGGTAGAAGCCAAGGAGGGTGTACCGATCCAGCAGGAGAACCAGACGCTGGCATCAATCACTTTCCAGAACTATTTCCGCATGTACGACAAACTGGCGGGTATGACCGGTACTGCGGATACCGAAGCGTATGAGTTCCAGCAGATCTATAACCTGGAAGTGGCGGTTATCCCGACTCACAGACCGGTTGGCCGCAAGGATTTCGGTGATCTGATCTACATGACCCAAAAGGAGAAGTTTGATGCCGTCATTGAGGATATCAAGGACTGCGTCGAACGGAAACAGCCGGTGCTGGTTGGTACCACCTCCATCGAAACGTCAGAGTATCTCTCCAATATTCTGAAAAAATCCAAAATCAAGCATGAGGTTCTCAATGCCAAGCAGCACGAACGTGAAGCTGAGATTATAGCGCAGGCGGGTTGTCCCGGTGCAGTCACCATCGCCACCAACATGGCCGGGCGTGGAACTGACATCGTACTTGGGGGGAATCTGGAGGCTGAGCTCAGTGCCTTGCCGGAAGACGACGAATCCGGCAGACAGCGTGTGCGGGAGCAGTGGCAGCAGCGGCATGATCAGGTTCTCCAGGCAGGTGGGCTGCATATTATCGGCACCGAGCGTCACGAATCACGTCGTATCGATAATCAACTGCGTGGCCGTTCCGGGCGCCAGGGCGATCCCGGCTCGAGCCGTTTTTTCCTGGCGCTGGAAGATAATCTGATGCGTATTTTTGCTTCTGAGCGGGTTGCAGGCATCATGCAAAAGCTGGGCATGCAAGAGGGTGAAGCTATCGGACATCCTTGGGTGACTCGTGCCATCGAGAATGCCCAGCGCAAGGTTGAGGGGCGTAATTTCGACATTCGCAAGCAACTGCTGGAGTACGATGATGTTGCCAATGACCAGCGCAAGGTAATCTATGACCAGCGCAAGGAGCTAATGGAAGCGGATGATATCTCCGAGACCATTCAGGATATTCGCTACGATGTTATCAATGAACTGATCGACACATATATTCCCCCACAGAGTATCGATGAGCAGTGGGATGTATCCGGCCTGGAACAGGCGCTGGAGAACGATTTCGGCATCAAGCTGGATCTGCAGGGTTGGCTGGATGCCGACAGCAAACTGGATGAGGATGGGTTGCGCAAGCGGATTCTTGAGGCGGTAGAGAAAGAGTATGCAGCCAAGGAGGAGCTGACCGGCAGCGAGGTTCTGCGTCACTTCGAGAAGGCCGCCATGTTACAGGTGCTGGATACTGCGTGGAAGGAGCACCTTGCTGCGATGGACTATCTGCGCCAGGGGATCCATTTGCGGGGGTACGCGCAGAAAAATCCTACCCAGGAGTTCAAGCGGGAAGCCTTTGAGCTGTTCAATCAGTTATTGAGCCGGATCAAGCATGAAACCATCGCTGTGTTGAGCAAGGTTCAGGTGCGTGCCGAAGAGGATGTGGCAGCGGTTGAGGAACAGCGCCGTCAGCAGGGTGAAATAAGCTATCAGCATGCGGAGGCATCGGCGCTTGGCGGCGTCGAGGAACCGCCGCCGGAACAGACAGAAGAGCATACCCCGTTTGTTCGCAAAGGGCGCAAGATTGGCCGCAATGAGCCGTGTCCGTGTGGTTCCGGCAAGAAATACAAGCAGTGTCACGGCAAACTGAACTGAGATGGCGGTAGGCTGGAAGGGGTGGCCCGAGATGCACCCGGTTGCCGGTATACGACTGGGAATCGCCCGCGCGGGAATCAAGGAGGCCGGGCGGCGTGATGTGGTGATCATAGAGGCAGCTCAGGGGTCTGTCTGCGCTGCTGTGTTTACCCGTAACCTGTTTTGCGCAGCGCCCGTAAAAGTTGCGCGTGATCATCTGAACCAAACTGCCCCCCGTTATCTGCTGATCAATACCGGTAACGCCAACGCCGGAACAGGAGAGCAGGGTGTCGTGGATGCCTTGGCCTGTTGCGAGAAACTGGCGGAAATTGCGGTGTGTCCGACCGAGGCGGTTCTGCCTTTTTCTACCGGGGTGATCAGCGAGCCGCTGGCTGTGGACAAGATTCAAGCAGCCCTGCCGGCTGCCTTGACCTCACTTTCCCCTTCCGGGTGGGAAGATGCTGCGCATGGCATCATGACCACTGATACCGTTCCCAAAGGGGCATCTACTACCGTTGAGATCGATGGTGAGACAGTAACAGTTACCGGTATCAGCAAGGGTGCCGGGATGATTCGCCCCGATATGGCGACAATGCTTGCCTTCATTGCGACAGATGCGGCAGTGGATCAGTCTCTGCTGCAACAATGCCTGCAGGCGGCGGTAGACAGAACATTCAATCGGATTACCGTTGACGGTGATACCTCAACCAATGATGCCTGCGTGTTGATTAGCACCGGAAAATCTTCGTTATCCCCCATTTTACAAGCGGATGATCCGCGCTACTTCCTGTTGCAGAAGGCGGTATGTGATATCTGCGAGCAGCTGGCGCAGGCCATTGTCCGTGATGGTGAGGGGGCCAGCAAGTTCATCACCATCGAGGTGGCAGGCGGCCGGGATGAGCAGGAGTGTCTGAAAATCGCATATACGATAGCTCACTCTCCGCTGGTCAAAACCGCCTTTTTTGCCAGCGACCCCAATTGGGGACGGATTCTGGCGGCGGTTGGGCGGGCAGGGGTGGATGATCTGGATATCAACGCCCTGACCCTCTATCTGGACGAGCTGTGCCTGGTGCGCCATGGAGGTCGGGCTGCGGAATACCGGGAAGAGGCAGGACAGGCAGTTATGGACAGAGAGGAGATCACCATCCGGGTTGAGTTGGGCCGGGGTGCAGCACAGACTCGAATCTGGACCTGCGATCTCTCCTATGACTATATCCGCATCAATGCCGAATACCGCACCTGAGCACACTTCCGATAGCACAACCCATCTCCATGTAGCCGTTGCGGTCATTGTCAATAACGGCGGTGATGTGTTGATCGCCAAACGCCCCGGGCATTTGCACCTGGGAGGGCTGTGGGAGTTTCCCGGCGGGAAACTTGAGCCCGGAGAAAGGGTGACGCAGGCTCTGAGGCGGGAGCTTGACGAAGAGCTGGGAATTGCCGTCGAGAGTGCCCGACCATTAATCAGGGTTTACCACAACTATCCCGAACACACTGTTTTGCTGGATGTCTGGCGGGTTGAGCGCTACCGGGGAAAGGCGCGGGGGCGCGAGGGCCAGCCCATTGCATGGGTGAAGCCAGAGCAGCTGCTGAACTACAGTTTTCCCGAGGCTAACATCCCCATTGTCACGGCGGCACGGTTGCCCGGACGCTATCTTGTTACTCCCGAACCCGGTAATAATCCCCAACTGTTTCTGTCCCGCCTGGAGCAGTGTCTGCACGGTGGTGTGCGTCTGGTACAATTGCGGGCCAAACAGCTGGATGGAGCTGAGTACGAGCTGTTGGCACGACAGGTTATCTCTCTCGCAGGGCGTTACGGGGTGAGGGTATTGCTGAATGCCGACCCGGAATTGGTAACAAAGCTGGGGGCGGCCGGTGTACATCTTGCCAGCGGGCGACTGCTTTCCCTGCGGCACAGGCCGTTGCCCGCAGAGCTTTGGGTTGCTGCTTCCTGCCATGATGAGCGTGAACTGGCCCACGCGGCGCATATCGGAGTGGATTTTGCGGTGATTGCTCCCGTGTTGCCCACCTTGAGTCACCCGGAGGTAACGGGCCTGGGGTGGGAGCGGCTGTTGCGGCTCACAGAGATGGCGCCGTTTCCGGTGTATGCTCTCGGTGGTATGCGTGATGAGCACCTTCAGCTGGCTCGTTCCCGTGGGGCGCAGGGAATTGCTGCAATCCGCAGTATTTGGGGGGAATGGCGGGAATCTTTGTGATAAACTTGCCGGTTTCTTGCCACATTTGTCTGGTGGGGGATGACGTTGAATTCCAGTCAGGAGGATAACTGCTCTCTTTCTGCTGTTCGTGATACGGCTACGAGACTGTTGGCGCGGCGTGAGCATTCAGTGCTGGAGTTGCGTCACAAACTTCGGTCGAGAGGGTATGACAAAGCCGTTATAGATCAGGCGCTGGAACAGCTGCAGGAAGAGCGGTTGCTCAGTAACGAACGATTTGTGGAGGCGTATGTATACTCCCGGCGTGAAAAAGGGTTCGGGCCGTTGCGTATCCAGATGGAGTTACGGGAGCGGGGAATATCCGAACAGCTTATTACCTGTAGTGTTGAGCCAGGGGACGCGAACTGGGCGGAACTGATGAGCCGCGTCAGAAAAAAACGATTTGGTTCGGCTCTCCCGGCCGATTACCAGGAGCAGGCGCGGCAGGCGCGTTTTCTCCAGTACCGGGGATTTGCCGCAGAGCAGATCCGCCAGTTGTTGAAACAGGAAGGATGATGAAAAGCGCTAATATCCGTAAGGCATTCCTGGATTTCTTCCAGGCCAGGGAGCATGAGATTGTGCCGAGCAGTTCGCTGGTGCCTGCCAATGATCCGACCCTGCTGTTTACCAATGCCGGGATGGTGCAGTTCAAGGAGGTGTTTCTTGGCCTGGAGCAACGCCCCTATCAACGTGCAGCCAGTGTGCAGCGCTGTGTGCGTGCCGGTGGCAAGCACAATGATCTGGATAACGTAGGCTATACTGCGCGTCATCACACCTTTTTCGAAATGCTGGGCAATTTCAGCTTTGGTGACTACTTCAAGCGAGAAGCTATCGTTTACGCCTGGGAGTTTCTTGTCGGGGAGCTCGGTCTTGCGCCGGAGCGCCTCTGGATTACGGTGTTTGAAGAGGATGAAGAGGCCGCCAATATCTGGCTCAACGAGGTTGGGGTAGAGCCACAGCGTTTTTCACGCATCGGCGCTCACGACAATTTCTGGTCGATGGGAGATACCGGCCCTTGCGGCCCATGCAGCGAAATATTCTATGACCACGGCCCTGATGTGGCCGGCGGGCCTCCGGGAACCCCGGAGCAGGATGGCGACCGCTATGTCGAGATCTGGAATCTGGTGTTCATGCAGTATGATCGGGATGAGGCCGGAAAACTGCGTCCGCTGCCGAAGCCTTCGGTGGATACCGGCATGGGTCTTGAGCGTCTGGCCGCGGTTATGCAAGGGGTGCACAACAACTACGAGATTGACCTGTTTCAGGCATTGATTCAGGCAGTTGCCAGGCTGACCGACAATCCCGCGGAGCGCAACAATACGTCGCTTAGGGTTATTGCCGATCATATCCGTTCCTGCGCATTTCTGGTGGCCGATGGCGTAATGCCTTCCAACGAGGGGCGGGGATATGTCTTGCGGCGGATCATCCGGCGTGCGATTCGCCATGGTAACCGGCTGGAATTGACCGAACCGTTCTTTTACAAGCTGGTGGACCCGTTGATTGAGCAGATGGGTGAGGCATACCCCGGGCTGCCAGCGGCTCGGGACTATGTCATGCGGGTATTGAGGCAGGAGGAGGAGCGCTTTGCCGAGACCCTGGAGCATGGCTTGCACCATCTCGAACAGGCGCTTGAGCGGCTTGACGGGAGAGTCATCCCTGGCGAGACCGTATTCCGCCTGTATGACACCTACGGCTTTCCCGTGGATCTGACTGCTGACATTGCTCGTGAGCGGGGGCTGACCCTCGATATGGAAGGGTTTGAGCGGGAGATGGCTATGCAACGGGAACGGGCTCGTGCTGCCAGCCATTTCAGTGGCGACTTCGGTGAGCGGCTGGATATTGAGGGCAGCAGCGAATTTACCGGTTACGACCGTTTGGAGCAGCAGGCCAGCGTAACTGCACTTTATGTTGATGGTCAGCCGGTGGAGCGTTTGCTGGAGGGGCAGCAGGGAGTCGTGGTACTGGATAGTACGCCATTCTATGCCGAATCCGGTGGACAGGTCGGGGATAGTGGCAAGCTCCAGTCGGAGAAGGGGTTGTTTGAGGTCTCCGATACCCGCAAGGAGGGAGAAGCAAATATCCACCTGGGAATGGTGACTGCGGGGCAGCTGGCTGTTGGCGACTCTGTTATTGCCCGGGTTGATGCGGCACGCCGTCAGGACGTCGCCTGTCATCACTCAGCTACCCATCTGCTGCATGCTGCGTTGCGCAAGGTGCTCGGTGAGCATGTTGTCCAGAAGGGTTCGCTGGTTGCTCCGGAACGTCTCCGGTTTGATTTTTCCCACTTCGAGCCACTTGATGCCGGGCAGCTGATAGCGATAGAGCGTCTGGTTAACACCAAAATTCGCGCCAATCTCCCTGTTGAAACCCGCATCATGTCGCCGCAACAGGCCGAGAAGGCCGGAGCAATGGCGCTGTTTGGTGAAAAGTATGGTGAACAGGTACGGGTGCTGAGTATGGGCGAATTCTCCATTGAGCTTTGTGGCGGTACCCATGTGCAGCGCACAGGTGATATCACTCTGTTCAAGATTGTCGCGGAAAGCGGGATTGCCGCGGGGGTGCGTCGTATCGAAGCGGTGGCCGGTCAACGGGCAGTGCAGTGGTATGAGGCGGGTGAGCGGCAACTACGCACTGTCTGTGAACTGCTGAAGTCGGATCGGGATACCGTTGCTGACAAGGTTTCCCAGCTCCTGGAGCGTTCACGCCGCGTTGAAAAGGAGCTGGGGCGGTTGAAAGAGAAGCTGGCCAGCAGCCAGGGAGGAGATCTGGCATCCCGCGCGGTGGAGGTGAACGGTATAAAGGTGCTGGCGGCCCGTCTGGATGGAGCTGACAGCAAGACACTCCGTAACACAGTTGATCAACTAAAAAACAGACTGGGGAGTGCCGCCATCGTGCTGGCGGCGGTCGATGGAAACAAGATAACCTTGATAGCGGGGGTAACGAAAGATGTAACCAATCGCATCAAGGCCGGTGACTTGGTCAACAGCGTGGCCCACCAGGTAGGAGGGAAAGGTGGCGGGCGGCCGGATATGGCCCAGGCTGGAGGTAATCGCCCTGAAACCTTGCAGGCGGCACTTGATTCTGTTCCGGACTGGATCAGACAGCAATGACACTGATCGTTCAGAAATATGGTGGTACATCGGTTGGCACCGTTGAGCGCATCAAGAGGGTGGCCGCCAGAATCAAGCGCTGCCGGGAGCAGGGGCAGGATATTATTGTCGTGGTGTCTGCCATGAGTGGTGAAACTAACCGCCTGCTTGGATTGTCGAATGAAATTACCACCCGGCCAATCCCCCGCGAACTGGATGTGCTGCTCTCCACCGGTGAACAGGTTACCATTGCCCTGCTGTGTATGGCCCTGCATGAACAGGGGTGCGTGGCGCGTTCCTATACCGGATCCCAGGTACATATCCGGACCGACAGTGCATTCAACAAGGCCCGCATTCTGGAGATCGATGAACAGAAGGTGCGTAGCGACATTGCGCAGGGGCGGGTAGTGGTGGTGGCCGGTTTCCAGGGCGTGGATCAGGATGGCAATATAACCACCCTTGGTCGGGGCGGTTCCGATACCACGGCAGTGGCCCTGGCAGCGGCACTGAAGGCCGATGAGTGCCAGATCTATACCGATGTCGATGGTGTATATACCACTGACCCACGAGTGGTTCCCCAGGCCCGTCGTCTGGACCGGATCACGTTCGAGGAGATGCTGGAGATGGCCAGTCTGGGTTCGAAAGTGCTGCAGATTCGCGCAGTGGAGTTTGCCGGCAAATATGATGTGCCGTTACGTGTGCTATCCTCTTTTGAAGAGGGGAAAGGGACGTTGATTACCAAAGAGGAACAACAGGATATGGAAAGGGCGGTTATCTCCGGTATCGCTTTTAATCGTGATGAAGCCAAGCTGACTATTCTGGGTGTCCCTGATCAACCGGGCGTGGCCCACCAGATTGTAGGCCCGATCGGCAATGCGAATATCGAACTGGATATGATTATCCAGAACGTCGGCGCTGACGGGACAACGGATTTCACTTTTACGGTACATCGCAATGATTATCAAAAAGCACTGGATATTTTGCGCAAATTGGCGGATGATTTAGGGGCGCGCGAGGTGGAGGGCGACGACAAGATCGCCAAAATCTCGTTGGTGGGTGTGGGGATGCGTTCCCACGCAGGTATTGCCAGCACAATGTTCAAGGCGCTGGCTGAAGAAGGAATTAATATTCGCATGATTTCGACATCAGAGATAAAGATCTCTGTGGTAGTTGACGATAAGTATCTTGAACTTGGCGTAAGAGCACTACACTCGGCTTTTCAGCTTGAGTAGTGCCGTATCGTGAAGGGACGTTCGGGGGGAGTGTAATTGTTTTAGATTGTAATAATGTTGTAAAATCAATTGCTATTTCTTGCCCCTATCTAAGTTAGTTAAGTACGATGTAATCACATGTTGTTTGCTTGTACCTGATAGAGTGTCTGTATTTTCGGGCATGTGGTTCGTCATGGATTGAAGGGAGAAGTACAGAATGTTGATCTTGACCAGACGTGTGGGCGAGACCCTGGTAATCGGGGATGATGTGACAGTGACTGTTCTTGGTGTAAAGGGGAACCAGGTGAGGATTGGTATCAATGCTCCCAAAGAGGTTTCAGTGCATCGTGAGGAGATTTATGAACGTATCCAGAAGGAACAGAAAAATATCAGTGTCGTAAAGTGAGCCATTCGGCTGATTGCTGAATTACCTGCGCTCAGGTAAATACAGGTTGATATCACATTTTTCCCGTAAGGGAAAAGGTGTTGCTTGAGCGGTTTTTCTCATTTGTGGTTTTCAATTAACTGCCGTTAACGCTCCTGCGTAGAACGGGGCGTATCTCTGCGTTTGTGCTGAAATCTGTCAGCGTTTCCGGGGGGTGTTTGTTATCGCCCGAATAAAAAGTTTTTTCTGTTGCAGACTTTCTGCTGTCATGACCAGTTTGGCGCTGGGGCTTTGCTTGCTTTCAAACAGTGCGGTGTCCTCTCTGTTGCTTCCAGAAACCAGCGATTACGTGGCTGCCAGCTGTATACTGCATGGCATTTGAACATTCTGTTCGACACAAGTTCATTATTTTCCGCCTTGGTCTGGCGCATTTCAGGGTCAGCTTGGGCTGTTACACTGGAGCACTATTTTTTCGGTGCCAATGACCTGATTTACCACCAGATTTTTCCATCAATCGCACTTTTCTGATGGTCATCCCCCGATCAACCGCCTTGCACATATCATAAATGGTAAGCAGGGCGATCTGGACAGCAACAAGAGCCTCCATTTCTACGCCGGTCTGGCCGCTGGTTTCCACGCGAGCCTGGCAATACACAGCGTTCTCTTTGCTTTCAGTTCGGAAATCAAGCTCAACACGAGTAATGTTCAGTGGGTGGCAGAGGGGGATAAGCTCGGCAGTTTTTTTGGCGGCCATGATACCGGCGATACGGGCAATCCCCAGCACATCTCCCTTTTTGTGTTTCCCGTCAACAATTAATTTCAGCGTGTCGGGTTGCATCAGGATGCAACCTTCAGTAATTGCGATGCGGTGGGTGGTGGCTTTTTCTCCCACATTAACCATGTGGGCTTCGCCGGAGCTATTAAAATGGGTCAATTTATTCATCGGATTCAGGATAAAGAGGCTGTGTGAGTGAAGATTTTCATGATAGTCTGACTGCCATGATTGTGTAAACCAGACAGGTGACCCGAATGGCGATTACGGTAAAGTTTTTTGCCAGTTTGAGAGAACGCATGGGGTGTGACGAAACCGTTATTGATTCGCAAAGCGCCGGAACAATTGCCGAAGTGTGGCAACAGGTGGCCGATGATGAGGTGCTGCCGGCAAATCTTCTCATGGCCGTTAATATGGAGTACGCCGAACCCGGTAGTGTGGTGCGGGATGGCGACGAAGTGGCCTTTTTCCCGCCAGTGACCGGAGGTGGCAATGGCTGTTGAGATCCGGGGCGGGGCATTTGAACCCTGGCAGGAGTTGGCAAGTTTTCAACAGCGAATGTCCGCGGTGAGTGGCAAGTATGGTGCGACAGCGGTATTCGTCGGCACGATGCGGGATTTCAATGAAGGTGATGCGGTACGGGGTATGTTCCTGGAGCACTATCCACAGATGACCGAAAAACATCTGGAGATGATTGCCAAAGAGGCTGTTCAGCGTTGGGAACTACTTGATGTTTTGATTATTCATCGTGTGGGAGAGATATGTCCCGATGATCCCATCGTTCTGGTGGCGGCCTGGACAGCCCACCGTGCTGCCGCCTTTGAGGCGGCTCGTTATCTGATTGACGAGCTGAAATCGAGAGCACCTTTCTGGAAAAAAGAGTCACTGCCGGAAGGGGAGCGCTGGGTAACGGGAAATACTCCTGCAGACTGATGCTGTTTTCATATGCAAAGGGCCAGAGCCATGTTATATCTTGTCGGCTTATCAATAACTGGTTAATAACTAATTGTAAATTCAGGTTTTTACTGCATGAAGTTGCAGTAGTGTGCCACTATAAATATAATTGATATTTGTCATTTTCCAATCGCCCATGTCAACAGAAAACGAGAATACTGTCGTACCGTTATCAAAGCGCAAAATTGCTTGCAAGGATTGCAGCCTGTTTCAGATCTGTTTACCGGTGGGGATCACCGGCGAAGAGCTGGAGCGGCTTGAGCAGATTATTCAGCGCCGTCGTCCGGTCAAGCGAGGGGACCACCTCTATCAAGGCGGTGATCCGTTTCGGTCCATTTACGCAGTCCGTAGTGGTTCCATCAAGAGTTATGTGCCGACCGAGAGTGGTAACGAGCAGGTAACCGGATTTCATCTGCCGGGTGAACTGCTTGGTCTGGATGCTATCAGTAACAAGGTTCATCCCTGTTCCGCCAAGGCGCTGGAAACCACCAGTGTTTGCGAAATTCCCTATGAGCAGTTTGAATTGCTTAGCAACGAGATGCCTGTGTTGCACCGGCAACTTATTACGTTGATGAGCAAAGAGATCTTCGAGGAAGAGACCCACACTATCTTGCTGGGTAAAAAGAGTGCGGAGGAACGGCTGGCCGCCTATCTGTTCAGTATCTCTTCCCGGTACCATCGGCGTGGCTTTTCCGCCAGCGAGTTTTATCTGAGCATGTCGCGAAACGATATTGGTAACTATCTTGGTCTGGCGGTAGAGACGGTGAGCCGGATGTTCACCCGCTTTCAGGAAGAGGGGTTGCTTAGCGTCGAGCGCAAACATATCATCATTCACGATCTCGAACGACTGAAAGCTCTGGCCGGGGCGGTTCCCGGGAAGTGTGGTGAGCAGTTCTTCTGTCTGAAAAATCTGTGATATACATGCCTGCAGAGCGGCTTTCCCGGGAAGTAACCATGGTTCCGAATGACTTCCTCAGAGATAGCGTGACCAATTGTGCCGGTCGGTTCCAAAGACAAAAAAATCCGGGTTGAGAAGAGAGTCTTTTGTGTTGTAGCGCAAGGGACGCATCCGGGTATCGGTAATATGGCCTCCCGCCCCCTCGACAATACACTGTGCCGCTGCGGTATCCCACTCTGAAGTAGGTCCCAGCCGGGCATAGAGATCAGCGGTTCCCTCAGCCACTAGGCATGATTTGAGCGAGCTGCCTACAGATATTGTCTCATGTGTGCCGATGTTGGTCAGTAACTGTTGCTGACGTGAACCGCAGCGGGCACGGCTTATGGCAATTACGGGGATATCTCTTTTTTTTCGCGCCTGGATCGGTTTCGGTTTTGCTCCTGATGCTTGTTTGTATGCGCCACCGCCCCGGCTCGCGTAATAGCTGATTCTGCCTGTTGGTGCATGGATTACGCCAAGTACGGGGCTGTGTTTTTCGATCAGGGCAATATTGACGGTGAATTCGCCATTGCGTTTGATGAATTCACGAGTGCCATCCAGCGGATCCACCAACCAGTAGCAGTGCCAGCGGGCCCGTTCATTGAAGGGGATATCGGCGGATTCTTCAGACAGTACCGGCAGCTCCGGTGTAAGCGCTTTCAGCCCGTCGATAATTGCATGGTGAGCTGCAATATCGGCTTCGGTTACCGGTGATTCATCCTTTTTGTGGGTGATATTGAAACCACCTTGATAAATATGGAGTATGCGCTGCCCGGCCTCTTGGGCAATGGCAATAACCGGTTCCAGCAGATTGGTGCATTTTCTGGAATAGGAATCAGCCGCCATTTAGATATTCTTTGATGATAAACAGGGCTGCAAGGGTGCGGGCTTCGGTACACTCTCCGTTACGCCAGAGCTTGTCAATGTCGCTCAGAGTCCAGGGTACCACTTCAAGTTCTTCCGGTTCGTCTCCGTCAAGCCGTTTCGGGTAGAGCTTCCGTGCCAGAACAATCTCAGTTGTATGACCCAAAAAACCGGGGGCCAGAGTAAGAGAGGTAACATGCTCAAGCTGTGTTGCCCCGTAGCCAACCTCTTCCATTAGTTCACGGTTGGCGGCCTGCAACAGGGGCTCACCTGTCTCGATACGTCCTTTGGGGAAACCCAGTTCGTAACGCTCTGTACCCGCGGCATACTCACGCACCAGCAGCACCGTATTTCTGTCAAGCATCGGAACAATAAGCACAGTACCTTTTGTTGCGCCACGCAGTCGCTCGTACTGGGTGATGGTGCCGTTGGAAAACTCCAGATCCAGTGCCTCAATATGAAACAAGCGAGATTTTGCAACGGTTTTTGTCTTGAGTATCCGGGGCTTTTTGCGCACGGCGGATGGTTTCCCTGCATGAATTCTGTTGTTACAGACCCGAGCCTTGTATTTCAGGGGAGTGGTGTTTCCTGTTACATAGATCCGGTATTTCGGTCTTCAACAACTATATTAACCCAATTCGCCGTTTCTGTCCGGAAATGATGATGGCGGATTGCCGACGGTTTTTTGCCCGATAATCGTCAATCTTTCGGCATTGCAACGTCCGTTTCGCTTTCGGTTTTCCTTCCGTTTCCTCCGTTGAGAGCGGGTTGCACGTTGTTTTCTGCCCGGGCATGCAAATTGCTTCTGATTATGCGACTGGGACAATTCGGGTATAGGTTAATCATGGCTAAAGAGAAAGAGGAAGCAGCAAATAATGGGGGAGGGAGCGGAACTTCGATGACCAAATTAATCATTGTCATCGTGGTGCTGCAGCTGGTTATGTTTGGTGGTTTTGGGGCGTTTCTCCATTTCAGCGGTGCTCTCGGTGGGGGAGGGAACCATGAAGCTGCTGCCGAGAAAGGTTCTCGCGGAGAAGAGGCTGTCCCCGAAGAGGCGCCACCTATCTATATTGCTCTGGAGCCGGCATTTGTGGTGAATTTTTCAGAAGAATCGGGAGCTTCCCGTTTTATGCAGGCGACCATCCAGGTGATGACCCGGGATCCGGAAATCGAACAGGCGGTAGCTACTCACATGCCGGTTATCCGCAACAGTATTGTGCTGCTGTTGAGCAGTTTGAGTGTGGATGACGTGGCCGGAATTGAGGGGAAGGAAAAGTTGCGCACCGAGGTGCTGGAAAAGGTTCGCGGGATTTTGAAAGAGCGTACCGGAAAGCCCGGGGTGGAAGAGATCTATTTTACCAGTTTTGTAATTCAGTAAAAAAAGAACCCGGAACCATGTCGGCCAGTGAACTGTTATCACAGGATGAGATTGATGCCCTGTTGCACGGGGTGGGGGATGAGGAGGTCGAGGAAGAGTCGGCCCCTGAGGGTCCGCAACGGTACGATCTTGCTACGCAGGAGCGCATAGTTCGTGGGCGCATGCCCACCCTGGAGATGATAAATGAGCGGTTTGCCCGCCTGTTCCGGGTCAGTATGTTCAATCTTCTGCGCCGCAGTGCGGAGATTTCGGTTGGCGGGATAAAGACTACCAAATTTGGAGAGTATATTCATAGCCTGTTTGTTCCCACCAGCCTGAATCTGGTCCGTATAAACCCGTTGAGGGGAACAGCGCTACTGGTGTTGGAACCAAAATTTGTCTACTCCGTAGTGGACAATTTCTTTGGAGGAGGCGGCCGTTTTCACGCCAAGATAGAGGGGCGTGAATTCACACCCACCGAGCAGCGGGTTATTCAGATTGTTCTGGAAGATGCTTTCAAGGATTTGAAAAAGGCATGGGCGCCGGTACTGGATATTGAATTTGAATTTCTTAATTCAGAAGTCAATCCCCAGTTTGCCAACATTGTGAGCCCTTCCGAGATTGTGGTTGTGACCACCTTCCATGTGGAGATGGACGGTGGCAGTGGAGATATCCATGTCACCATGCCCTATTCGATGCTGGAACCAATTCGCGACATTCTTGATACCGGTATGCAGAGTGAACGGACAGAAACGGATGATCGCTGGCTGAAAACCATGAGGGATGAGCTGGAAGATATGGACGTTACCATCAGTGCTGATCTTGTCCGTACCGAATTGACGCTGGGTGAACTCTCCGAACTTAAACCGGGGGATATCATTCCTATTGAATTGCCGGAGCAGGTGCTCGTGAAAGCTGAAGAGATCCCCGTGTTTCGCGCCACTTACGGAACAGCGGAAAAAAAGTGGGCTGTCAAGGTGACCGAACTGATTGAACGTCCGGTACAAACGAGTTTTCGTTGATACAAAAAGAACACGATATGACTGGAGGTGTGACCGGTGAGTGAACAGGCAGAGACAGAAGAGCCAGTTGAGAATACGGCTGAACAACTGGATGAGCAGGAGGCGGCGGCTGAGGAGCTGCTTGACAATGTTGAGCAATCTGAAGCAGATGTAGCTTCGGATGGAGATGCTACAGAACAGACAGAGCAGGGAGAGGATGAAGATGACCCATGGGCCGAGGCGCTGGCGGAACAGCTTGAAGAGGAGTCTGCCGATTCAGCAACAGCCACCGCCGGGGATGGGGGAATGGATTACTCTCCGGCTCCTCTGGAACCTTTGGAAAATGAAGCGGCTTCCGGCAAGGGCAAGGAGGTTGATCTGGATCTTGTTCTGGATATTCCGGTCACAATCGCTATGGAGATCGGCCGCACAAAAATCAACGTCCGCAACCTGTTGCAGTTAAACCAAGGGTCGGTAGTGGAGCTGGATCGTCTGGCGGGAGAGCCGCTGGATGTGATGGTGAATGGAACTCTGATTGCTCACGGTGAAGTGGTGGTGGTGAATGAAAAATTCGGGATTCGTTTGACCGATGTGGTCAGCGCCCAAGAGCGGCTGAAGAACCTGAAAAAATGAGTAAGTCAGGGGCCGGTGTGAGAAAGCCTGCGAGCTCCGGAAGAAATGTCAGACGTATCACCTCAAGAATTGAACTCCGTAAATAAAAATGAAAAAAATTTATCTTTTACTGCTGGCTGGAATGGTATCAATGCCGTTGGGGGCAGCCAATGATGCCGAAAAACTGCAACGGCTGGAGGCCAGTCCGGTAACCGCCGGCAGTTTACTGCAGCTGGTTCTGGGATTGATGCTGGTGCTGGTGGTTATTGTGGTAATAGCGTGGCTGTTGCGCAGGCTGCCAGGCTGGAACAGCAGCGCCAACGGTGCATTGAGGGTGGTTGCTGCACTGCCGGTTGGGCAGCGGGAGCGTGTGGTGGTGGTGCAGGTGGGTGAGCAGCAGTTGCTGATTGGTGTGGCTACCGGTCAGGTAGAGATGTTGCATATACTGGAGCAGCCTTTGCCAGAAAGCTCTGTGACTCAACCTGTCAGTGGAAAATTTGCCCAGCGCCTGGCCGCCGCGATCGACAAGAGGCAGCAGTAGTGTCACGCTTTTTGCTCTTGTTGTCAGGGTTCTTGTTTTCTGTGGATGTGATAGCGGCACAGGAAGCATTTCCGGCGTTGACTGTGACCGGTGCAGAAGGGAAACAGACCTACAGCGTGACCCTGCAGTTGCTGGCGATGATGACAGCGCTGACCTTTCTTCCGGCAGCACTGATTATGATGACATCGTTTACCCGCATCATTATTGTGTTTGCCATTCTGCGCCAGGCGCTGGGTTTGCCAACCACTCCTTCCAACCAGATCCTCATCGGACTGGCGCTGTTTCTGACTTTTTTTATCATGACGCCTGTGTTTGACCGTATCAACAGCGAAGCGCTGCAACCCTATCTGGAAGATAACATGGAGTTTCAGGAAGCGGTGATCAAGGCGGTTGGACCGTTAAAGACTTTTATGCTCGGGCAGACCCGCGATACTGATCTGGCTCTGTTCGTCCGGCTGTCCGGACAGCAGGAAGGGTTTGAATCTCCCGCGCAGGTTCCGTTGCGGATCCTGCTCCCGGCCTTTGTTACCAGCGAACTGAAAACAGCTTTTCAAATTGGTTTTCTGCTGTTTATTCCCTTTGTCATTATTGATCTGGTAGTGGCCAGCGTACTGATGTCCATGGGCATGATGATGCTGTCACCGATGATTATCTCCCTGCCGTTCAAGCTGATGCTGTTTGTTCTGGTTGATGGTTGGTCACTGATAATGAGCACCCTGGCGGCGAGCTTCTATGTCTCCTGAGCTGACTATCTCGATTTTTCAGCAGGCGCTGGAGTTGCTGGTTGTCATGGTTTCTGTTTTGTTACTGCCGGCTCTGGGGGTTGGGTTACTCGTGAGTATGTTTCAGGCGGCAACCCAGATTAACGAAATGACCCTGAGCTTTATTCCCAAGCTTCTGATCACCCTTGCCGTACTTGCTTTTGCCGGTCAGTGGCTGACACAGATTCTGGTGGACTACACCGTGCGCCTGTTTGAAAGCATCCCCGGTCTGATTAGCTAGTCATGGTTTTTACTGCTGCAGAAATAACCGCCTGGATCGGTTCTTTGTTGTGGCCGTTTTTCCGTATTGGCGCCATGGTGATGAGTGCCCCGATCACCGGTTCACAGACAGTGCCGATACGGGTAAAGCTGTTTGTTACCCTGGTACTGACGCTGGCGATCGCGCCACAGTTGTCTCCGGTTCCGCAATTTGATCCCTTCAGTCCGATGACGTTGTTGTTGATTATCCAGCAGGTGTTGATCGGCGTGGCGATGGGGACGGCTTTGCAGCTGGTATTTGCCGCCATCGTTACCGGCGGCCAGATTATTGCTTATCAGATGGGGCTTGGTTTTGCGTCGATGGTAGATCCGCAAAGCGGCGTGACAGTGCCGGTTGTATCACAGATTTATCTGCTTGCCACTTCACTTTTGTATCTGGTTTTCAATGGGCACCTTGTTCTGATTGAGGTGGTTGCGGAGAGCTTCACCAGTATGCCAATTGCTCCCGATGGTTTGACCCGGGACGGGATCTGGCAGCTTGTCTCCTGGGGAAGTGAGTTGTTCGCCGGGGCTGTGTTGATCTCCATTCCTGTTGTTGCTGCGATTCTGGTGGTGAATATCGCTTTTGGAGTGATGGCCCGGGCTGCGCCCCAACTGAATATTTTTGCCGTGGGTTTCCCGGTGACATTGACGCTGGGTTTTCTGGCGATGATGTTTACTTTTCCCAGCCTGCTGCCGCAGACCGACAACCTGGTTCAGGATGTTTTTGTCCTGATCCGCACCATTACTGCGGGGGAGTAATTCCGGGGTGGCTCTGAGCGGATTGTGATGGGGTCGTCCAGCTGTTATTAACCCCGCAACAATATATTAAGGAGTTCAGCGTAGCGCATGGCACAAAATGACGGCCAAGAACGTACTGAAGAGGCAACCCCGAAACGACTCCGAGAATCACGGGAGAAGGGGCAGGTTGCCCGTTCACGAGAGCTCAGCAGCATGGCGATGCTGCTCTCCAGTGCTGCGGCGCTGATGTTCATGGGGGACGGGATTGTTGCCGGATTGCTGGATATTTTTGAGAAAAACTTTACCGTCAGCCGCGAGCGGATTTTTGATCCTGCCACGCTCCCCAATCTTTTCTTGCAAACTGTTTTTGATGCTGTTCTGCTGTTTGCACCGCTGCTGGTTCTGTTTGCGGTGGTGGCGGTGTTCTCATCCATCGCCATAAGTGGCTGGAACTTCAGTGGCCAGGCGCTGGCTTTCAAGTGGGAAAAACTCGACCCCATCAAGGGAATGGGAAGGGTTTTCGGGGTGCGGGGATTGATTGAGCTGCTCAAGGCGCTGGCCAAATTTCTGCTGATTGGAGCAGTGGCTGTTGGTGTGCTGTGGAGCAAGGCGGATGCATTTCTGCAGCTGGGTGATCAGTCAGTGGATAGCGCGCTTGTCCAGATGGCGAATCTGTTGCTGTGGTCCTTTCTCGCTATCAGCCTGACCATGATTCTGGTGGCGCTGCTGGATGTGCCGTTTCAGCTCTGGGACCACGCCCGGCAGCTCAAGATGTCCCGTCAGGAGGTCAAGGATGAACACAAACAGACTGAGGGGAATCCCGAGGTGCGTGGCCGCATTCGCCAACTGCAACGGGAGATGGCGCAGAGGCGCATGATGTCTGATGTTCCCGAAGCGGATGTCATTGTAACCAACCCGACGCACTATGCCGTGGCGCTGCGTTATGACCAGCAGAATATGGGTGCACCCAGAGTTGTAGCGATGGGGGCCGATCTGGTGGCTGCGCAGATCCGCGCTATTGCGGCAGAGCACAATGTTCCCGTGCTGTCTGCTCCGCCATTGGCACGAGCTTTGTATCACAGTGCAGAGATCGGCGAGGAGATTCCGGCCGGTCTCTATCAGGCGGTGGCACAGGTACTGGCCTATGTGTTCCACCTGAACAACGGCGGAGAGCAGCTTGCGGAGCTGGGCGAGCTGCCTATTCCGGAAGAGTTTCAGCATGACTGATTTGAGGCAAGAGGATAATTAAATGGCGGAACAGGTCGGGATATTGACAACCTTGCGGCAGATTCCACGCACTGGACTGGGAGTTCCCGT
>JALSHD010000085.1 GCA_026982395.1 Chromatiales bacterium
CCGGTAAACGACCCGCCCGCCAAGCTTGATGAATTGCGGGCCTTCACCGGCCCAACGCCACCGCTCCAGTGTGCGCGGTGAAATGTTCCATCGAGCCGCAAGCTCGATCTGGTTGAGGTGTCTGACAGGCATGGGCCTCTCCACGAAGTTAATGGTTGCGTTTCTCCCCGACACGTTTTGGCGTCTGGAATTACCCATTAATTTCAGTGATTTGGCCGCCTCTTTATATAATCAGGCTCGATTTTCTTTGTGACATGCCGCACGAAAAAGGCCCTGAAAAATCAGGGCCCGAGCGGTTCAATTGTGACATGACGCCAGTTTGTTTATGACATCGCCCTCAAGGCTCTGTGGGTGGCGGCCCCTTTTTCTTGATATCCGCGAGGGCAACTTCGCGCAGATTCGGGTTGAGCCGATACCCTTTGCCATGAAGGTTTTCGATGAAACTGTCCTCATCCAGAGGAATGCCAAGATCCGTGGCGAGTGGATCAAGAGAGCTGCGCAAGCGTCTCAGCAAGGTTCGCAAAGTTGGCTCAGATATGTCGAGTACGCCAGCCAAGTCACGAGCGGTGATGCACTCGATCGTTCGCACGTCGTGCTTGGCCGATCGGAAATTGGGCAGCAAATTTTCAACCAGTTTGAAATTGGCACCCTCAAGCGCCAAGCCGTTGTGGAACAAGACATGCTTGCTCCTTTCATCGACAGCAAATTCAAGAATTGGTGCTGCAAGGCGGTCCATGAAACCCCTTGCCTGCGCATCATAATCCGACGGCGGTGCCACAGTGATTTGGCTACGATTCAGGCACATGCTCAAAAGTGCTCCTGCCGGCAGCCCCTCTCCACCTTGCGCAAGTTTTCCCTTATGTTGCACCAAGCCATCTTCAATGACGGCCACAACATCAAGGGAGTGGCGCATATACAATTCATAAACCCGATCCCTTGCTTCATCCGCCGAAAGATCGGAAAATTCACCGAGTGCTGGTGTGATTTGTGGATTTGTCGAAAGAAACCTGTCCTTTGTTGATGACGAAAAAGTCTGGAAAAATTTCACATAGGCAAGCGCCATGCGAACATCACGATCCTGGCTACGATCGCTCAATAGCAAGTCCAGCTTGTAGCTATCTCTGGGGTCCAAATCTTCCAAGCCTGCCGCCAAAATTGCGAACCTTCTGTCGATGCATTGCGAACAGGCACCGCAATGGTGCTTCTTTTTCGTCCAGGTTCTCGGGCGGGTACAACTGTTGGTTTTTCCAAGAAGGTGCCCAAACCCGTTTGCAGGAATAATTTGCGTCACCTCCTTCTTGGTAAACCACTGGAAAGGTGTTCTTATTTCTATATTCTTATCCAATATCTCCGAGAACAATTCCTCGAAGCCACTAATAACCTTTGGGTGCGTCGTCCGCGTGGCCCTGGCACCCAACACATCTTTTGCTATCGGGATGTTCAAGCTCACAACGCCATTTTCATAGAAAGTGAATTCATCTTTCTTGAACATCTGTGCAACGACCAAAGCCAGACACGCAAAGAGAAAGGAGCGGGTCCGCTGGGTGTATTCACTCGCTTTTACCTTGGTATTGGTAACGTTGATCGGGACATAAAATATCTGGTTCGCCAAACCGCCTTGTTTCAGGCCTTCAATAAGCTCTTTTTGGACGTTGAATACAGCATTTGCCGAATGGTGACCCACGAGAACCAGCTTCTTGCCTTCCTGCACAAGGTCTCTGACAGCTCCCGAAAACGAGTCAACACCCCTGAAAATAACGCAATTTCATCCGGGTCAAATGTTCCCTGGCTTAGCCCAGGGAAATACATCTCCTTCTCAGCCAGGGGTTTTTCCGCCTTTACGAAAGAAAAGGCGTAGGAATCTTCAGACAGAAACCCCAATGTCTCACAAAGAGCCTTGATGACCGCTTCGTTCTGCCAGCGTTCAGGGTCGCGCAACGGAATCGTGAAATTCATGACCCGTCGCCAATTTTTCCCATACCCCGCCAACACTTCTGTCCCGCGGCGAGATTGCTGGTCTGCACAGTAAACGTATGAGGCAACCTCAAGCAAATCCAGCAAAACATCAGGAATGTTGCTCACCATTGCCTTGCTGATGTCTTCGATCTTCAAGTTGACGTTTCTCAGGTCCCCCTGAACATCCAACTGGATATCCTTTCCTGCTTCGCCGGCATCAGAATCGGGGGTGGCACCGCCGCAGATAAAGTTAAACGTGTTCATTTGCGGCACTCCTGATAGACAATTCTTTCCTGATTTTCTTGAATGCAACATGGGCAAACCCTGCAACATCCTTGCGCGAGATGTCTTTTTTCAGGTTATGGGCGTTCTTACCCAGCCAATCTTTTGCAAAGGCTCGCATGATGATTGTCGTTTCCGCACAATGGCGCTTGACCGCACCATCAAAGGAAACCATGTCACCCACCGACTGCACAAAATTTCCTGGGCCGACATGACGGGGAATTTCGCGGTCAAGAAAATACTGGATATTGTGCTCAACCAGATTGGTGAAAAATCGTTGTGACAATTCTGCGAATTTTTCGGGCGCAGAAAATGTTGCCACGGTCGTTCGTTCATCTTCGTGATCAGTTGTCCAAAGGGATGGTGTGCTTTCCCGAGCCAAACTATCCAATGCCGCGACGCCAGCATGCTTAGCCATTTCGCTCAGATCGGTGGTATTCGGGCTATTTCGCCGTTGCGCCGCCTCGATCGCGGCATCGAACCCGACCGCCAAATCGGTAATCGACGGGGAATCGGGGACGGCTATCCCTAAACTCTTCAATTCTTGGGCAAAGTTCTTGGACCTCGCAGCCTGTGGAATTTTAACCAGAAGCCACAAGGCTTCGATAAATGCCGGGTCTTTTGCTGCCATCATCAGGGATTTGTCGGTTGCTTCGGCGACGGCGTCGGCCAACGCGGGAATAGCTACATCCCCGGCCTCAAGGTATGCCACGATTTCTCGCCATTTTTTGTTGCGGGCGGTTGGCCCAGCCTGACATGGCCCATTTCAACCCTCTTAAGAAAGCTTGAACGCAGTAAAATCTGCCCGTTCACTCCGAAAATACGGAACCTTTCGTTAGAAATTCGACAAGGAAACAATTCTTCGCTATCCTTTAGCAAGCACATTGCCAAAGAAAGGCGCAAAGCACAACCATGACGATATCGGAAAATTCATCTCGTCTCGGAAAACTCGTCACG
>JALSHD010000086.1 GCA_026982395.1 Chromatiales bacterium
CTGGGGCTGGTGTCGTTGCTCGATACCGTGCGACGACTCCAGAGTGTCTCATGAACCGCCGGATGCGGAACCGCACGTCCGGTGGTGTGAGAGGACGGCGGGGGTGACCCCGCCTCCTACTCGATTTGCCTGTTTTCCTGAAAAATCTCTTTGTTAAGACGGTCTGGATCAACCGGGGTGTCACAAAAGGGTTGGCCGGGTCACAGTTCATGGTCGATAAAAAGGGGAGGTTGGATGAACGGTTCGGTGGAGAAGAGAACAGGAACCGGGCTTATTGATTAACGATATCAACGAGCGCATAATAAAACCATCTTAGCAACTACTGATGGTTTGGCAGGATGCGGCACAGTCTGAAAATAATATAAAGGCTGTGGCAAGGGGGGATTATGATGAAGGCTCTCGCCATCGCCAAATACCGTTTTCGGATGGTGGCGGTCAGCGAGATTGCTCTACCAGAATATAAAGGTTCAGCCTTCCATGGTGGCTTCGGTCACGCACTGAGGAAAATCGCACCCTCCTGGTATCGCCATCTCTTCGAACCCGGCCCACCTGGCGGCGATCTATCGTCAAAGCCCACCCTCTCGGCCAGCACCGCCTGGCCCAAACCCTTCGTTCTCCTCCCCCCGCTCGACGAGCTGCGCCGCTATCCCCCCGGACACCCTTTCGAATGTGAGCTGACCCTGCTCGGCTCCGCCATCCAGCACTATCCAATCTGCCACGCCGCGCTTGAATACCTCGGCTCCAGCATGGGGTTGGGGACAAACAGGGGAAACTTCCGCGTTGAGGGGGTCGATATCGCCCGAGCCGGGTCAACAAATTCTGTGCCCAACCCCGCCAACCACGCCATCTCGTCATCGGCAATCATGGCGGCGCGGCAAGGTCTCGATACGGACAGGGTTACCCTGAACTACCTTACCCGCCTGCGACTCAAGGCCGGCAACCGGCTTCACCGCGAAGCGCCACCGTTCAGCATCTTCCTGGCCCGTCTGATGGGGCGGCTGAACACCCTGTCCACCCTTTACGGAAGCGGTGAACTGCTCGACCGGCAGCGTTGCAATGAGCTGCAGCAACAGGCAGAGCAGATCACTATTGCACCAAACGATGCCTGCTGGAATGACTGGAACCGCTACTCCGGCAGACAGAATGAGTGGATGAAGTTTGGCGGCCTGGTGGGTAGCGCCAGTTATGCCGGTGACATGAGGCCATTCCTGCCCTGGCTGGCGCTGGGGGAGTGGGTGCATGTGGGGGGGAAGACCAGTTTTGGGTTGGGGAAGTATGTGATGGAGACAGAGATATGCACAAAGTAACTGCGAGTTTCAGGATTGTCAAGGTTGAAAATCAGACTGTTGGAACCTGACCGGACTTTTGAACGGGATTGAAACCTTCCGTATGCGGCGCCAAACAGTATCCAATTTTGACCAGGGATCAGCGTGCAAAATTGACTAGGTTATGAAGCCTGATTTCGGTGCTTGAACCGGTAGGATTCATTGCCGGTTTCGATGATGTTGCAGTGGCGGATAATGCAGTCGAACATGGTGGTGTTCATCCCACACCGACGATGAGGTCATCCAGGCAGGGAGCAATGCATCGCAACAGGGCTTCGGGTGAGGCGGGGATTTAGCGGTGCAGACAGGGATCTCCGTTCTCCCTGGGGATATGGGCATGGAGGCAACGGGCATGCAGGTCGATGCTGCAGAAACGGGTGTGGGGTTTTGGTGTAGAATCCCATTTGAGTCTCCTCTTTTTTCATTGTGCCAATGATAGATGACACCATCGGATGGCAGGTGCCTGCCAGGTCCGCGGAGGGAGGCGGCTCAATGAGCATCAAAATGCTCCAGCGGACGCGCTAAAGCATCACGTCTTTTTGCAAAAGCCGCAAAAGTCGTGACAATTTGGTGCATCGCTGAGCATGGCGTTCGGCTATACAGAACACAGTCAAAGGTGAAGATATGAATACAAAGCAACTTATTGAGGAAGCTGAGTCTCTGCCAGTTGAGGAGCGCGTTCTGGTGGTAGATTCGCTTCTGCGCAGCCTGAACCAGCCAGAATCAGAGATAGATAAAAAATGGGCTAAAGAAGCTAAAAGGCGCCTTGCTGAGCTTAGGTCTGGTCGAGTCGAAGCAACTCAAGGAGATGAAGTGTTCAGGAGAGTTTGGCAGAGATTTGAAAAATGAGTTTTTCCTTTCATCCAGAAGCAGAGGAGGAATTTTATCAATCAATCGAATATTACGAAGACATAGAGACTGGTTTGGGATATGACTTTGCTCTGGAAGTTCATTCAACAATCAAACGGTCGGTCGAATTCCCAAAGGCCTGGGCTGTTCTCGAAGGAGATGTCAGAAGGTCTTTGGTCAGGCGATTTCCCTATGGAGTCCTGTATTCAGAAAGAGAGGATGGAATATTTATCGTAGCGGTGATGAATCTTCATCGCGAGCCAGGGCATTGGAAGAAGAGAAAGTAAGGAAAGCCCATAAAGGCGCTCAATTGTAATAAATCAGGTTTGACCAAGGGCGTTGAGGGTGTTCAAAATTTTATATCAGCCCAGTTTTACAGAACGAGGTGCTCATCCAGTCCACCCTCAAAATGAGTCGCCAGCCGCGACAATGTGAGGTTCGACACAACCCGGGCTGAGTACTCACAACCGGTTTACAATCAATCACCGCAAGAATTTTATTGTTCTCAGGGCGCTGAAAGGCGTCGCCTCAGAGCGGATAGTCATAGTCCGTAAACATCGGTGTCTGGATTTGCCATGCCAGGGTATTCGAGGCAAAAAGGAGGCTACCAGATCTGCCGCATCACCACTTGATTCCTCTTCGAAATAGTTGTCCGGTGAGATCAGCCGGTAACGGCTGGTTTTATCCAACGCCATGTGGAAGCCGCCATCGGACAAGGTGTGGGAGTGCCAGTAACTGCCACAATGATCCTGGCACAAAGGGATTGGAACCGGTAACTGCTATTTTTTGACGAAAGCGTCAAGCGCCTGTTCGTAGTCCGGCTGGCTGACAAGGAATCCGTTGTTGTGGCCGCCCCTCATCTTCACGAAGGATTTGGGCGCGTTTGCCGCCTGGAATACCCGCTCCCCGAGAGGCAACGGAATGATTTCATCGCCCGGGCTGTGCAGCACCAGCACGGGGGAGTTTACTTTCCTGATATGGGCTGCGGTATTGAAGTCGTAGCGCAGCACAATCAGCCGGGAAAGAACGGGGAAAATCACCTTGGCCACCTCTCTTGCGGAGCTGAAGGTGGATTCCAGAATCACCCCTCCCGGCTGGACCTCTGCGGCCAGCTCTGCCGCCACGGCGCCGCCGAGCGAGCGGCCGAACAGGATGATCTCCTTCCGGTCGAACCGCCGTTCCTCGATCAGATAGCGCCAGGCTGCCCTGGCATCTTCATAGAGCCCGTTCTCGTCAGGTCTGCCCTGGCTGATGCCGTAACCCCGGTAGTCGAGGATAAAGACGTTCAGGCCAAGCCGGTGAAAGATCTCTACGGAGGCGCCACGATGGGAGATGTTGCCTGCGTTGCCGTGGAAAAAGAGCAGTGTCTGCCTTGATCCGGGATGTGGAATGTACCAGCCATGCAGGCGTACGCCATCCGCTGTGTCCAGGTAAACATCCTCATAGGCGAGGCCCCACTCTGCAGGTGTCTGGTCGAGTGTGGCGTAAGGGAAAAAGGTCATCGCGGGCTGCTGCAGATACATGCTGCCGTTCAATAAGGCCAGTCCGGACAGCAGGAGCAGGATGGTTTTTTTCATCTGGTTCTGTTAGTGGTTTGGTCTGCAGTCATGACTGGGCGATCATCGCTTCTGTTGATGGATAAATCCACGGCCATGGGAATCGAGTGAAGGGCCTGGCGGCGGGGACTTGAGCGCACCGGCGCGCCACGGCTGAATACGATATATATTGTTGTCGGGTTGATAATTTGACCACTTACCCCCTTTTTTGTTGCAAGACGATACCCCTGAAACAAACCGGCAGCAGTGCGAACCCAGTGGCCCCTGTGGCTTGCGGGAGGGGTGACGGCAGCGCTCCGGTTCAGCGGGGCGTGGCGAACAGCTGGGTCCAGTAGTAGCGGTAGTCTGCGCCACTGTTATGGTAGCGGGCGGCGCCGATCTCCGTGTAGCTGTCGTTCATGATGTTGGCGCAGTGCCCGGGGCTCGACAGCCATCCGGCCATCACCTCCTCGACGGTGGCAAGGCCGGCGGCGATGTTTTCGCCGGTGGTCCGCCATGAGTAGCTGGCGTTGGTCACTCGTTGGGAGGAGGAGAGGCCATCCGAGCCGGTGTGGCTGAAGAAGTTGCGTTCACCCATGTCCCGGCTGTGCTCCAGCGCCACGGTGGCGAGTGTGCAGTTCCAGGTCAACGGCGGGGCCGCCGGATATGACTGTGCTCCGCACTGGCGGGAACTGGCGCGAGCCCGGTTGATCCGATCCAGCATCTCCCGGTCCCTGTCGTTCATGCAGTCCCCGGCTGGCGGGGAGGGGTCTTCACTGTCCGGCGGGTCGCCGTTGGCAGGGGTTTCGGGGCCGGAAGGGGCATCGGGAGAGGGCGGGTTGTCCGTCACCGAATCCTGTTCATTGCAGGCTGTGAGCCCAAATAGCAGGGTGACGAGGAGGGTGCGGCAGAGGGTGCGGCAGAGGGTGAGGGGTATTGTGGTCATGAACTGGATATCTCTCCGGTTTGTCGTTGAGACAGCATCCGCCGCCGCAGGTTTTGCGGGATTGCCCGTTTTGCGGGGTGCGTCACGCTGTTTCAGTCACGGCCCCTTTGTTGCCGCCGTGCCGCCCGCCGTGCCCGGATTGCACGGCGGATGTCGGCCACCAGGCCACCGAAGCCCCCCCACCAGCCGGCCAGGATGAGCAGCAGCGGCCGGCTGTCGGCTGCTACCGCAGTGAGGAGGGAGGGTGTGGCCGCCATGCCGCCGATGACCGGCAGGATCAGAAAGAGAAACACTCCACCGAGCAGGCCGGCGAGCAGGCCGTGCAGCGTCCCGGCATCCCGTGCCTTGAGACCGGCGAGCAGGCCGGGAATGATCCAGAGGGCGGTGAGCGTGATCATCTGTGGCGCAGTAACCTTCCCGACGCCGGCGAGCCAGCCTGCTGCCAACACCAGTGCGGCAAGCAGGATGACAAGGATGGCACTGCGGAGAATTGCCGGGATGTCCATCTGTGATGACCTCGGGTTCAGAAACGATCGGTGACGGGAGAGGGGCGCTCCTCCCGGCGCCGTCAGGAGGGGCATAGGTTACCGGGATAGGGTGGAGTGATCCAGTTTCCTGGCGAATGGTCAAATTTGGGCAAACTCTGTTTGTTCAACCGGAATTTCGACAACCTCTATAACTACAGGAGAGACGAGAGAGGGCAGGTCAGCCTTGGTGACTACTCGGCAAACGAGCGATTCAACTGCGATCAGGCTTCACCGGCCCCGGGCCTACGAGCTTTTCGAGGCCATCCATACGGCCATGCAGCATGCCGATGCGTTGGGAAGGGAGAATATCAATATCGTGCTATTCGGCGATTTCGGCCGCAACATGAACCTCAACAGCAGCATGGGATGGGACCATGGAAACAATCAGGTCGTCTACTGGTTCGGTGGCAGGACGCTCTTCAACCGGCTCGGTGTCGTCGGGGAAACCGAGCTCCATGTGTGCAGGAACAGGGTAGCTTGATCACTGTTTCTGCACACCGGGATGGGGGTAGGGTACGGCGCTTTTTTCGATTCTCCCGGTTGTCCTCTGTTCGATCCCGGACTAATATTTCCTCATCATCCTGACCGATCGGCAGCGGCTCCGGCCGCTTCTTCGGTGGGGAGCAATAACAGCATGAGACCGCTGTGTTCTATCTGCAAATTCGAGAGAGGGGATGAAACGATGAACAGAATCATTACGGCATTCGGGATTTCGGCGTTCCTGACCATGGGGCTGCTCGCGTGCGGTGGTGGCAGTGGAGGCGGAGATGCGGAGTTGACCTACAACGGCAATACCAGTCCGGTGCGGATTACTCAGACGAATGCCGAGGAGCTGCTTGCCAGCTCCTACAGCCAGCCGCAGGAGAGCAAGGACACGTTTGATCCCGATGGTCTGTTGGGCGCGGCCAGTATCGGGGATCTCCCGCCCGGGGAGGCAGGTGTCCAGCGGGCCAACCGCCTGCTGAGTGCAGCGCTCACCGTCACGCCACGCCGTTTCCTTCTGATGAAAGCCGGGGATGGCCGTGTTTCCGCGGCATCCATGGGGAGCGAGACGATGAACGGGAGTTGCGGCGGCAGCGCCACGTTCAGCGGAAATGCCGACGAGCAGACCGGCCGCTTCGATGGAACGTTTCGCTTCAACGATTACTGTGAGGATAATGTCGTCCTGAACGGCGCCATGAGCATCAGCGGGACCGAGTCGCAGATGACCTTGACTTTCGACCGCATGCGCTCGACGGAGATGGGCCACTCCTTCACCACCAGCGGGACCATGGTCATGACCGGCGGAGCCTCCGGCGCATCGATCGAGATGGATCTGGTGATGAGTGATGAGCAGACCGGGGAGATGGTATGGATGCAGGATCTGCGGATGGATGTGGGTGAGGGTAGCGACATGACCGGTGCCTACGCCACCGTTTCCATGGCCGGACGCATCTATCATTCGGACGAAGGTTATGTGGATATCACCACCCCGGTTCCCTTCAAGACCTATATGACGGGCTATTACCCTGTCGAGGGAACCCTGTTGCTTGAAGGGGCGGACGGAACCAGGGCTCGGCTGGTGGCTGTTGGCGGGGGATCCTGCACCGTCGAGGCGGACACCAGCGGTGACGGGACATTCGACTACTCCGAAACCATCTCCTTCGACGCTCTGTCTGAGGTGTAATCCGCTTGTAGCGGCGGCGACCGTCCTTGTCGGGGCGGTCGCATGCTTCCCGTTCCGTAACTACTCGGCTTGCCCGCTTATCGACAGGTTGAGGTGCCCTTGAGTTGCACTTGCGAGTTGAATCCGCCGCACGTTTCAGAGGCAATCCGAGCAGTTACACAACGCGTTGACTACTCGTTGAGTCGTTACTTTTTTTGAACCTCTCGCCCTGCCCCTCCGTTTGGCGTCAATTCGGCAGACTGATGGAGAATCGCGTACCGCTTGCGTCGGAGGTGGCGACGATTCTTCCACCATGGGATTCGATGATGCTCTTTACGATGGCCAGGCCCAGGCCGGCTCCTTCGCCGCTGCGTTGCCGTGAGGGGTCGGTGCGGTAGAAGCGGTCGAAAACCCGGGAGAGGTGTTCGGCGGGGAGCGGTGTGCCGGGGTTCTGTACCACGATGGTCGTGCCCTTTTTCGACTGCCCGAGCCGGACGGTTACCTGGCTGTTTTCCGGTGTGTAGCGGATGGCGTTGGAGAGCAGGTTGCTGAGGGCGCGGCGCAGCATCAGGCGGTCACCCCGGAGCTGGGCGCTCCCTTCCAGCTTCAACGAAACCTTGTGGCCCTCGGCCCACGCCTCGTAGTAGTCGAACAGGTTGTGCAGCTCTTTCTCCAGATTGATCTTTTCGGTCTGCAGCGGGTTGAGTTGGTTGTCGGCCTTGGCCAGGAAAAGCATGTCACCGATCATCTGGGCCATGCGTTCATACTCCTCCATGCTGGAGTAGAGGATCTCCTGATACTCCTCCGCGCTGCGTGTCTGGGAGAGGGCGACCTGGGTCTGGGTCATCAGGTTGGTGACCGGGGTGCGCAGTTCGTGGGCGATGTCGGCGGAGAAGTTGGCCAGCCGGTTGAAGGACTCCTCCATGCGCTGCAGCAGTTCATTGAACGATTCCGCCAGTTCGGTCAGTTCGGCCGGTACCGCCTCGGGGGCAAGGCGGGTGTTGAGCTTATCGGTGTGGATGCGGCTGATCTGTTCGACCATGGTGTGCAACGGCCGGTGGCCGTGCCGTACCGCCACCCAGCCCATGATCCCCATCGCGATGATTCCGCCGAGCACCATCAACCAGAGGGTGCGGTGGAATCTGTTGAGAAAGTGGAGATGGAAGTCGATGGTGACGGCGGTGATGACGGTATAGAGACCGCCGCTGCCGGTGGTTACCTTTCGGGTCATCACCCGGTAGTTGTGGGCACCGTCGCTCCAGCGCTGTACGCTGCCTTGCGGGAGCTGGCGGGCGCTGGTTTGCGGAACCCGGGAGAGATCCGGATCGGGGCTGCTGTACAGCACTTTCCCGGAGGCGTCGCTGATATGCAGCCGTGGACCGTGATGTCCCACCAGCAGGTCGTCAAAGCGCTGCCGGAGCTGAGCCAGGTCATGGCCGGGCTCCAGGGTGGTGAGTGACTGCTCCACCACCTCGAAGATCATGCCGAGCTCCTTGATATCCTCCGATTCGAAGTGCCTGTCCAGAGAGTGCTCGATGATCCAGCCAAAGGTGAGCAGTACCACCGTGGCGACGGCGCTGAACAGCAGGGTGAGCCGCAGCGTCAGGGAGGTGGGGCGTCTCATTCGGGAGAGGGGTTGTTGTCCGTTGTGTCGATCATGTAACCCATGCCGCGTACGGTCTGAATCAGTCTGGGTTCGAAATCGTCGTCGATCTTGGCGCGCAGGCGGCGGATGGCGACGTCGATGACGTTGGTGTCGCTGTCGAAATTCATGTCCCAGACCTGGGAGGCGATCAGGGAGCGGGGCAGCACCTCGCCCTGGCGGCGCACCAGC
This sequence comes from Chromatiales bacterium, assembly GCA_026982395.1. Classification (GTDB taxonomy): domain Bacteria; phylum Pseudomonadota; class Gammaproteobacteria; order Thiohalospirales; family Thiohalospiraceae; genus DRMK01. Next base: position 8,662 of record JALSHD010000086.1, read on the forward strand.
AGCTCCAGCAGGGCGAACTCCTTGGCGGTCAGGTGGATGGGCCGGCCGGCCCGGCTGGCGCGGTGGCGGGCCAGGTCCAGCTCCAGATCGGCGATGCGCAGATTCAGCTCGGTGGCGGCCACCGCTCCGCGCCGCAGCAGGGTGCGCACCCGTGCCAGCAGCTCGGCGAAGGCAAACGGCTTGACCAGATAGTCGTCCGCCCCCAGCTCCAGCCCCTTGACCCGATCGTCGATGCTGTCGCGGGCGGTGAGAAACAGCACCGGGATATCCTTGCCCGCCTCGCGGATGGACTTCAGAATCCGCCAGCCGTCCACATCCGGCAGCATCACATCGAGGATCGCCATGTCGTACTGTTCGGTCATCGCCAGATGGTGGCCGTCCAGCCCGTTGTGGGCCAGATCGACCACAAAGCCGGCCTCGGTCAGCCCCTGTCTGAGGTATTCGCCGGTTTTGATTTCATCTTCAACGATCAAAAGCTTCATGGTTGGTTCAATCGGCTACCGGAAAGAAAAAAACGGGTCAGCGTGGTCAGGATGCTCTCCAGGGCGCCTCTACCATGCCGCGTCTATCTGAATCAGGGCGCGGCTGTCGAACTCCTTGTCCGATGTCAGCGGAATCTGTGAACCCACACCCAGAAACAGTTCGGGTTTCAGTTTGAATTTCAGCGCGGGAAGCAGGTAGATCATGGTTGCATCTTCCGTCAGTTTCCCCTCCATTTCAAGTATCGGGAACAGCGAGGCGGAGGATTTGTAGATTCCGGAGAGCCCGATCTCGGTCATCTCCATCTCGGGCATGTAGTGGATATTACCGTCGAAGATGGCGATCTCGCCGACCGCCTTGCGCCCGGATATTCCAAAGGCGCCAATCGCGTCATCCTGACCTTTGGGGATGGTTCCCGAGGGGATCAGTGCGCCGCCGAAGATGGAGATTCCGCTCTCTCCCTTCTCATCCTGATAAACGGAATACATCAGCATGACATCGGTACGCGGGCTCTGTTTGATCTCGTTGTTGCGAATGTGCAGTCCCAGCCGCGGGTAGATCCCGGCCTCGAGATGAAAGCCGGAATCTCCGCTTGACTCCTCGCCGCTTTTTCCCTGGCGATAACCGGTAACCCTGGCGCTCACCATGCCAACCATATCGGGAATCCCCATATGATTGAAAAACGGATGGGGAAATCCGTGCGCCATCTCCATGCGCTTTTCATTTTCCATCGCCATCCCGCCTTCCTCCCGGTGTTTCGGTTTTGTGTCGTCCATCCCGTCATCCATCCGGGCGAATTGGTAATTGCTGCCGGTTTCCGTGGCGCTGTCTGATTCTGAAAATACAGGCTGGGGGAGCAGCATGACAATCAACAATCCTGCAACCGGGGTCTGCCAGAAAAAATGTCTGTCCATGGTGTATCACCTCTTGGCAAGCCGCCATCTGACCGGAGGTAATCTGGTTGTCCGGGTTGGCAGCTGTTTGATCTCTTGGAGATCGTTGAGACAGGGAAGAGTCCCCCTCTCTTTTCTGTCGCCTGCAAACAGAGTAACTCGCGGCGCCTGTCATGAAGATGGCAGTGAGATTACAAAATTGTCATTTCATGGTCATGCCAGTGACATCTTTGTTTCGTTACCGTAACAGCGGCGTGAAAAATTCACCCACAGAAAGTGGGCGTTGGGCGAAGCAGGGAGATGTCCGGGACCACTATGTCGTTTGCTCGCGATGCGAACGTTTTCTCAATATGAGGGGGTAAGTATCAATGGGTTCTCCAGCAAAAACAGTTTTTCCTTTTCTTGTGGCACTGGTGGTGTTTGTTATCGATATCGGTACAGTGGAAGCGATTCCCGCTTTTTCAAGACAGACCAGCCAATCCTGCTCCAGCTGCCATGCGCAGCATTTTCCAACCCTCAACTCCTTTGGCCGAATGTTCAAGGCGAACGGCTATACCATGACCGGCGGCCAGAAGCAGGTGGAGAGCAAGGATCTCTCCCTGCCCGGAGCGCTGAATCTGGCATTGGTGGGAGCGCTGCAGTACATCAAGGGCAAGGAGGAGACGGAGACCGGTTTTCCGGCATCACTCTCCCTTTATGCCGGCGGACGCATGGGACAAAAATCCGGTTTTCTGCTGGAGCTGCCCTTTGAAAAAACCGGACTCGAAGGCACGGACAGCATGGGCCAGCAGATCGATGGGGAATCCCACTCCGCACTGGCCAATTTCGGATCGCTCAAATGGAACTATGTCACCCAATACAAAGGGATCAACGTAGGGGTCAACGCCTACAGTTCGGAAGGGACCGGGCCGGCATACGGTTATGAGCTGTTGAGTACTGGCGCGATGGGAATGAGCGTGGCGCTGGGCGGGGTCAATGCGATGGGTGCCATCGGCCTGCACAAGGAGCATGGTGCCACATTGATGAGTCAGTTCGGTGCGGGTCACGGCGGCCCCGGTGCGGCCACCGGGTTTGGCGTTTCGGCACAGACAAATAACTGGTTCGTCTACGCCAGTCAGTACTACAACAAACAGATGCTGGAGCATGTGCAGGATCCCGCTTTCGCCAACTATCTTCGTGCCGCCTGGACGCCGCGTTTCCGCGGGTTTGATCTGGGGATGGGAGTGCAGATCTACTCAGGCAAGACCAAAACGGGACAAGGTCCGTCGATGGATGCCAAGGCCTTCACCGCTGACTTTCAGGCCCAGGGTCTGGTCAGGGAGATGCCGCTGGGAGTCTACATAACCTATGCCAATGCGCCAAAGTCATCCGGTGGTACGGAGAACTGGTACAACGGCTCTGATGAAGGGGACAACAGCGCCTACGCAATTCTGACCGAACTGGGCGTGATGGAAAATCTCGCAGTTGCAGTTGGCTATGTGGATGCAACCTACTATGCCCACGGCAAGGGCGAGATGAAAGGCACATCGACAGTTATCGGATTCAACTATCTGCTTGCTGCCAATAAACGTTGCGAGCTCAAATATGTGGATATCGGTGGTGATTTCAATGACGCAAGCACCATCGCTACCCTGCAGATAGGTTTCTGAACGCCAGCCTGGAGCATCCCCCCCCCTCAATCCAGAGAGGGTTGAGGGGGGGCGGACTCTCTTTGAATCTATCAACCCGGCCACCCCATATGTCGGGTTGGCTATTTGTCATACCACCCTCTTGCGGTCGCCATCGAGGCGGCTGCAACATTACAGGATTGTCATCTGCTGGTCACCTTGGTGACAGCCTCTGTCGCGTAGTATGGAAATCGAAAGATCGACAACAGGTATCGAGCATTCAGCCTGTTGACCAGTTTTTTTGAGCAGAGGATGACGCAGATGAAACAGATGCTACCCGATTCGGCGGCGCGGCCCGATTTTCCCCGCCGCAGGTTTGTCCAGGGATTGGCCGCAGGTGGTGTACTGCTGGGTCTGGCGCCGCTGATCAGACCCGCATGGGCCGAACCCCCGGTCACTACGGCAACCGGTGCGGCACCGGTGTTGACTGGCAAGGAGTTTGATCTGGTCGTTGCGGAGACCCCGGTCAATTTCACCGGCAATCCCGTGATGGCGACCACCATCAACAATTCGATTCCCGCCCCGACCCTGCGTTGGCGTGAGGGTGATACGGTGACTATCCGGGTCACCAATCGGATGACTGTTTCCACCTCCATTCACTGGCACGGCATCATTCTCCCCTATCAGATGGACGGGGTACCCGGGATCAGCTTCGATGGCATCGCGCCCGGTGAAACCTTTGTCTATCGCTTCAAGGTCAATCAGTCCGGCACCTACTGGTACCACTCCCATTCGGGGTTCCAGGAGCAGACCGGAATGTACGGCACCATCATCGTCGAGCCGGCAGCGGGGGACTCCATTCGAGCCGATCGCGACTATGTGGTGCAGCTCTCCGACTGGACCGACAAGGACCCGATGGATGTCTTCGCCAAGCTGAAAAAGAAGAGCGACTACTACAACTTCAACGAGCCGACGGTGGTCGATTTTTTCCGCGATGTGGCGGAGAACGGTATCGGCTCCGCGCTCGCCAAACGGCGCATGTGGAACCGGATGCGCATGACGCCGACCGATCTGGCAGACATCTCCGCTTATGGCTACACCTATCTCATGAACGGGGTGACGCCGGCGGGAAACTGGACCGGCCTGTTCAAGCCCGGTGAACGGGTGAGGCTGCGGTTCATCAGCAGTGGAACCCAGAGCTATTTCGATGTCCGCATCCCCGGTCTGAAGATGACCGTGGTGCATGTGGACGGGCAGGATGTGGAGCCGGTGACGGTGGATGAGTTCCGCTGCGGGCCGGGAGAGACCTACGACGTGCTGGTGACACCGCAGGATGAGGCTTACACCATCTTTGCCCAATCCATGGATCATACCGGTTATGCGCGGGGCACCCTCGCCACCCGGGCCGGCCTCACTGCCCCGGTCCCGGAACCGGATCCCCCGCAGTGGTTGAGCATGACCGACATGATGGGTGCCATGGGGCAGGGTGGTGCGATGGCCGGGATGAAGGGCATGCAGATGCAGGGAGACGGCATGCCGGGCGGGAAGGGCCCCGCTGCAGTGCCGGTGCGTCATGCCAGCAGCGAGTACGGTCCCGGCGTGGACATGCGGGTGAACACCCCGCGTACCAATCTCGATGATCCCGGCATCGGCCTGCGCAACAACGGCCGCCGGGTGCTCACCTACGCCGATCTGCGCACCATCGGCGGACCTCTCGATGAGCGCGGTGCGGGGCGGGATATCGAGCTGCACCTGACCGGCAACATGGAGCGCTACACCTGGTCGTTGGACGGTCTCGAGTTCGGCAAATCCACCCCGATCCATTTCCGTCACGGTGAGCGGCTGCGGGTGATCCTGCACAACGACACCATGATGACCCACCCGATGCATCTGCATGGAATGTGGAGCGAACTGGAAGATCCATCCGGACAGTTTCTCGCCCGCCGCCACACCGTCAGCGTGCAGCCGGCGCAACGGGTCAGCTTCCTGGTCACAGCCGACGCCCTGGGGCGCTGGGCCTGGCATTGCCATCTGCTCTACCACATGGACGCAGGAATGTTCCGTGAGGTGGTGGTGGCTTGAGGAAAGAGGTGATGAAGATGAAAACAGAACAGTTATTGACCTGGGCGTTGTTGCTGAGTATTGCCGTTCTCCCCGTCTGGGCACAGGGTGACAGCCCCATGCAGGGAGCGGGGCATACCGGGCAGATGAAAAAGAGCGGTGCCGCGATGGCAATGCCATCCATGCAGGGGGGCTCTGCGCCCGCTGGCGCCCGCGATCCCCATGCCTATTCCGATGGCTATGATTTTGGCCCGATTCCACGCCCCCGCTTTGCTGATGAACAGAACTTTGCCTCACTGCTGGCGGATCGTCTGGAGGTGGTCAACGGTGAAGACAACAGCTGGGTGACCTACGATATCCAGGCCTGGTGGGGGCGTGACTACAACCGTCTGGTACTGAAGGCCGAAGGAGAAGTTGACAGCGGCAAGCTGGCAGAGGCTGAAACCGAGCTGCTGTGGGGACATGCCGTGGCGACATTCTGGAACCTGCAGGCGGGTTTGCGCCATGACAGTGGTGAGGAACCGAACCGAAGCTGGCTCGCGTTCGGTTTTCAGGGGCTGGCTCCCTACTGGTTCGAGCTGGATATTACCGGCTATCTCGGCGAAGAGGGATGCACCGCGCTGAATATTGAAGGGGAGTATGAGCTGCTGATCACCCAGCGGCTGATCCTGCAACCACGACTGGAGGCGGATTTTTTCGGCAAGGATGACAGTGAACGCGGAATCGGTTCCGGCCTCTCCGTTCTCTCTGCCGGTATCCGCCTGCGCTATGAGATCCGTCGCGAGTTTGCCCCTTACGTGGGTGTCGAGTGGGCCGGCAGTTACGGCAGTACCGCCGACTACGCCCGTGCCGCCGGTCAGGCAGAAGACGATACGCGTGCCGTGGCTGGTGTGCGTTTCTGGTTTTGAGCCACAGGCAGATGGCGGGTTATAATCGAAGCAGAAAAAGGTCAGTTTGGTGGCGAGCCGAGGCTGCAATTTTTCAGGATTGGTGTACGTCGTGTAGCAGACATATATGCGATGAACGCAAGGATATCAAGGGCACAAACAGCAAGCCCGACAGGGAAGTAAGCCAATGGTAACATCTGATTTCAGAGTGGTTATGCTCGTGGATTCCGGCGAGCTGTCAAAAATAGTCTACAACGGGATAAAACAGGAGTTTAATGTTGTACGAGTGCTTGTGGAAGAGGATATCTCTTCACTGGAATTGGTAAAGAAAAGAGTAAAACGACTCGGCCTGTTGAAAACATTGGGTCAGATTCTGTTTGTTGTTTTCAACAGATTTGTCATCTCCCTGTCGGCGCAGCGAATCGATGCCATCAAGCAAAAGCATGGCATCAGTGATGCGGACTATCCTGAACAGATTGCCACAGTGGTAAACAGCGTCAATGATGAGAGGGTCATTGAACTACTGCGGGAGATTGAACCGGATGCTGTGGTCGTTAACGGCACACGCATTCTCTCCGGGCAGGTGCTTGCTGCAACCGATGCTGTGTTTATCAATACCCATGTTGGAATAACGCCAAGATACCGCGGTGTTCACGGGGCCTACTGGGCACTGGTTCACGATGATGAAGCCAACTGCGGCGTAACGGTACATCTGGTGGACAAGGGGATCGATACCGGCGGCGTGCTCTACCAGGATACCATTGAGGTCAGCCGCTTTGACAACCTGAATACCTATCCGTACCACCAGATCGCCAAGGCAATCCCGATGATGAAAGCGGCGTTGAAGGATATCGCTTCCGGAAATGTCGACGTGAAGCCGGGTGTCGAGCCGTCGCGATTGTGGTCCCACCCGACGCTGTTTGAATATCTCAAATTCAGGCTTTTGTATGGGGTGAAGTGATTTATGTGTCCAGATTATTTACCCGGCGACATAGTTGGTCGCCGGGTAAATAAATCATAAAAAATATTGGCTGTTTGCCGGGCAGTTACATTTGCGGGCGGGGAAAATGCGGACTAAACCTTGAACTGGCCTACCAGCCCCTGCAACTGCGAGGCCAGCTGGGCCATCTCCTGGCTTGCGGTGGCTGTTCGTTGTGCACCCTGGGATGTCCGTTCACCAATTTCGCTGATGGTCTTGATGTTCTGATTGATTTCGCTGGCCACGCCTCCCTGTTCGTTGGCTGAGCTGGAGATCTGGTTGTTCATGTCGTTGATGGTCGCTACAGAATTGGTGATTTCCTCAAGTGATTCGCCGGCTTTTGCCGCCTGGTCAACGCTGATTTCGGCCTGCTCATGACCTTTGCCCATTACTTCCACAGCATGTCTCGTACCGGACTGCAGGCGCTCTATCATCATCTGAATCTCTTTGGTGGATTCATTTGTTCGACTGGCAAGGGTTCGGACTTCGTCGGCAACTACGGCAAATCCTCTACCCTGTTCCCCGGCACGGGCCGCTTCAATAGCGGCGTTCAAGGCCAGCAGGTTGGTCTGTTCGGAGATGCCCCGAATTACTTCGAGCACTCCACCGATATTTTCGCTATCCTTTTCAAGTTGCTTGATTACGGTTGCGGCGTCTTCGACTTCGTTCGCCAGGTTGTTGATGGCGGTCAGCGTGTTTTGTACCACTGTCGATCCGCTCCTGGCTTCGTCGCTGGCTTTTTTTGCTGCATCGGCAGCCGATACAGCATATTGCGCCACCTCATTTACCGAGGAGGTCAGTTCGTTAATGGCAGCTGCTACATGTTCGGTCTGGGAGTGTTGTTTGGTTACGCACTCTTTGCTTTCCATTGATACAGTCGACATTTCATTCGCCGCTGCCGCAAGTTGACTGGTCGAGCTGGCCACATCGGTAATGATGGTTTGCAATTTGTCCATGAAGGTATTGAAGCTGCCCACCAGGCGGCCAATGGCATCCGTGCTGGTTGTGGATAGACGGCGTGTCAGGTCACCCTCGCCGGTTGCAATCTCCTCCAGGGAGTCCGCCACTTCCGCAATGCTGTTGTTGATCAATCGGCCAGCGGTAATGACTGCTACAGCAAGCATCAAGGTCATGATCAGGCCGATAATCAGGCTTAAACGGGTGCCGTCCCGGGATGCCTGCCGGGTGCCATCCACTGTGGCAAGGAAACGGTTGTACTCTGCCTCCCGATAGTTCAGCATTTTCTCCTCGAAGGCCTTCATGGCCTCAACCATTTTTAGTGAGGCGGCCTGGCGTTCGGACTCCGGGATGGTTTCGTTGATTATGCCAAGGGTGACCTTGCGAGCAACGTTGTAATAGGTTTCGAAATATCTCTCCAGTTCACGGATGGTGCCGGTCTGCGCCGACTCAATCTGCATGATTTCGGTAAAGGCCTGCCGGATCTGTTCCGCCAGCCCATCCGTGGTTTCGGAAACCAGCTCCTCATCCTCGGTATATACCGCTGTCCCCAGCAGATCCTTGATGCGGCTCATCCGGGCGACATTGGCATCTGTACGCTCAAGTACCGGAAAACTGATCTCCCGGATCTTTCCCAGCCGGGCTTCGTTGTCTACCGCCACCCAGTAACCAAACCCCAGGTTCAGCATGAACCCCAGAATGGCGACAGCGCCTATCAGCATGATTTTTACGTTGACCGACAGAGATTTGAACCAGTTCATATTTGCGATTCCGGTTTATTTGCAGCAGCACAAACAATATCTGCTTGCATATTTTTGATTCAGCCTTACGTTCATTGGCAGTGTGGGTTCTGTTGTTGTATCAGCCACTACCGATGTTTACTCAGGGCTTGAACAGAACCTTGACTGAATCATCAAGAGCGTCAGCGCTGATATAACCCAGGCTGTTTGGTGTTTTTGCTACCCACTCCTTCATGGCCGAGTCATCTCCGACAACTTTGGGCGGTACGCCCTTGCCAGCAAATACCCTCTTGGACCAGTAGCGTTTCAGCTTTTTGGGACTCTTCCCCAGGATTTTATTACCGAATTCATCACGAACCGCGCTGCCATTGCTCTGATCAGCCAGCACAACACTGCTGCCATCGGAAAAGGATTTTTCCTTCTGCAGAAACAGCGACTTTACCTGGGCCGCAGTAAGCGCATCCACTCCCGTGGACTTGTTCGTAATCACCACAACATCAGCGAGCGTGAACTGCGCCAGCATGAGAAGAAACAGTCCCAGAAAAAGGGGCATGATTTTCTGTTTTTTGTATAACATATCGGCCTCCTCCTAGAATACAACGTCGATGGCTACGCCAAACCGGTTTGTGGTGTCATCAAGCACGGGGTTTTCAAACAATCCCTGTCCTTTTTCGGTATTGATGATGCTGTATTCGATTTTCAGATCGGTTGTATCCGAGAGATCGTAACGCAGGCCGGCGCTCGTCATATTTTGCTCCTGTGGTGTTGTGCTGTCCTTGCCCTTTTCAAAATGCTGGTAGGTCAGGTGCGGCAGCCAGTCACCGATTTGATAGCCCCAGGTGGTGTACCAGCTGTTGCCATTCATTTTCTCGGTTTCCATATCAGTGGAAGACCACTCGGCATAACCGATGATATTGTTCCAGTCGATGCGCATGCCGAGTGCATAATTGCTGTGGGCCCGCCCCTCCATGATGGCCATGTGGCCCGACACGTTGCGCATGGTGCCCTTGTAATAACTGGCCTGGAAAGCGATCTCCTCGTTCCAGTCCAGGTACAGTTTCATCCCACCCATGTTGCGGACATTCATCTCTTCCAGCTTTATCTCGCCAGCAAACAGATCCGCGCCCACGCTTATTTCGTCATTGCTGTATTCCCATGTGGCGTCTGCGCCGGTATAGGCCTCGCGGGTAACGTTCGGGCCGTTACCCTCTTCGGAGTAGAACAGCATGGGCGGAGTGATCCAGGGATAGGCGTTGCCCACAGAGATGTACTCGTTGACAATGCCGGTTGGGAACTTGAGCTTGCCGGCACGGAACTTGGTGGTGTTGGTCAGGTCGACGGCGATAAATCCCCAGTCAAGATGGGCAACGTAGTTGTCATCTTCCTGGGTGGCCAGGAACTGGCTGGCGATAGAAACACGACTGTCAATGGGGGCGGTCAGGTTGAGACCGAGCATGGTGCCGCGAAAGGAACCATCCTTGCCAATTCCCGTATTCTTGTCACCGCTAAAAAAATTTTTGTCACCGATGTTCTGGTATTTGGCGGACATGAAGCCGGTCAGGTTGATCCGATCTGCCCAGTTCTCCGCCACTGCCGGGGATGAGCACAGGCTTGCTGCAAACAGTCCGGATATGAAATATGCCGGTTTTAATTTGCGCGAAGTCTTGCATCTAACTTTCATCTAAACTCTCCTTTTCTCTGGAAACAGCTGGCTGCGGGGGCCGCTCGTATACCCCATCTCGGTATCGCGTCTTATCGGCCTTTCTTCAGAAACCTTTAACCCTTTAAGAAAGCTGTTCGGGAACAAATTAAATTACTGTTGTTTTGTAGAGATTTACAGCAGGACAGCAGATTGTGAGGATGCCCGTGTTGTTCACCTGAATAGAGTCCAGGCTATTAACCCGGCAACAATATATATCGTATTCAGCCGCGGCGTGCCGGCCCGCAGCAAGGCAGCCCATCGCCGCTGTAGCCACTCTACAGCAAGATGGGGTAACGCAGACTGCGGGCCGGCACGCCGCGGCCTGTCGTTGAATATCTGTCAGGTTCCGTGTGATCATATCCCAAAAAGGAGCTATGCTTTGTTCCGAACCCGTTTGATATTGAACGACTGGTTAAGCCAACAAGAGAGAGCATAAATCAATGGTCATTCATCCACAAGCCCG
>JALSHD010000087.1 GCA_026982395.1 Chromatiales bacterium
GACCACTTCGGTGCTGCCGTCGGCGGCAACGGTGATCTCGGGGAAGTGTCCGTAGTGATAGGGATTGGCGCTGCCGGGCGCACCGAAGTAGAGGTCGTCCATGCCGGCCAGGGCATCATTACTGCCCATTTCGATGGTGCGGGCATCAAGGTCATAGTCCTCCTCACTGCCCAGGTGGGTGTTCCATGGGGTCTGTGAGGCAAAGCAGGGGATCCAGACGCCTCCCACAGCGGAAAAATCGATGGGCCTCTGCTCGACTGCGGACAATATGCCGGTATTTTCATCCTGCTCGATGCGGGTCAGTGTCATGCTCATCGGCATGCGGCTGTACCAGTCTTCGGTTTTGTATGACTTGGCGCCGTCGCTCAACAGCCAGTCGTATTCGTAGTGGGTAACCAGGAACAGTCTGTCCTCCACCTGCAGCAGGCTGTTGCCGTCGGGTGTTTCGGCAATCACCGGCTGACCGTAGGGATCCATGATGGGGGTGCCATCACTGGCATAGAGCTGACCGGCCGGGTAGGCATTGCCACCCACCCTGTCTTTGACGCCAAACAGCTTCTGGTAGCTCAATGGGTACTCCTTGGTAGTGCCATCGCTATAGCTGACAATGGCTATTGTTTTGCTATAGGTGCGAACCATATCGCCATCGGTTACAGGTCTAGGGGTGTTGGTGAACTCTACTCCTGTGACCTCTTTCTCTGGGATACAACCCGTCAGAGTTATGGAGACAACGACCGCTGCTGTTGATAGTTTCATCAGTCGAACAAGCTGCTTTTTCCTGAACTGCATGATTATTCCCCTTCAGTGTAAGTTAGCTGGAGACGGGAATACTAGGTGGTGTATGTTTCACAACAATTAACCAGGCATTGCAGATTGATGACGCTGTTTCCTCCTGAGTCAGACCGGGCAGAGGAAGAGTCATCAGCCATTCGCATCGGGAGAAACCGCTCGGCCGAATTTCTCAAAAAAAAGCGATAAAAAAACATGCAAATTTTCTGAAAACTTCCCGCCACTCCTTCCGGCTGGCACCGCACCCACTACTGTAACGATTCTTAAATATTTCCTACACGATCCTGTAATAAAACTCGCCTATTCTTTGCGTTCCCGGTGGGTGGTCGTCGATATCACACTACCCCTGTCGAGGTTTTATCATCCAGGTAAAGAAATGAATAGAACTGATCGCAAGGCAAGACTCGGTACTCTCTTCGCAGGAGTGGCAATGACTCTGTTGACAGCATCTGTCTCCGCAGACAACGTCAGTAATCTTTCCGAAAAACTGATCGAGCTGCGTGGCGAGGTGGAGGAGCTCAGTGCCGAGTTGAACCTCGCCCGCGAGGAGCACAAGCAGCGCATGGCCACACTGGTTGCGCAGCGCAGTGAACTGGAGGGACGGATCAAGCGCGCCAGGGCCAGCCGGGACAAATTGCAAAAGGAGCTGGATCGGAAGCTGGATCTGGCCCGCAATGCCGGTGCCAATGACGAACTGCTCAAACCGGTTCTGTTGCAGGCGCTGGAGAAGGCCAGGAAACGGGTGCTGTTCGGGCTCCCGTTCAAGATCGATGAAAGGCTGGAAGCACTCCAGGACATTCGCGATCAGCTGAACAAGGGGGTGATGAGCCCGTCACGTGCCGCCACCCGTCTGTGGGCGTTCTATGAAGATGAGATTCGTCTTACCCGGGAAAACGGAATCTATCGGCAGCCCGTTGATATAGAGGGCGAGATCATTCTGGCGGATATTGCGCGCCTGGGAATGGTGATGCTCTATTTTGTCACCACTGATGATCGCTATGGCGTTGTGCTGAATCGCAATAATGACTGGGAGTACCAGGTTGTAGAAGAGGCAGATGGCACCAAACATATTGCCGATCTTTTTGACTCCCTGCGCAAACAGGTTCGCAGTGGTTATTTTGAACTGCCCTCCCCTCTTTGAAGAAATACAGGTGTAGATAGCGATGTTGCCAAACAAGACCGGCACCCTTTTGTTGACCTTTATCCTCCTCTTTGGCATGGCTGTGCAGAGCCACGCCGAAGAGGAAAAACACAGCTCTCTCGAGCAGGCGTTTCAAAAGGAGTTCGCCTTTCTGGAGACCCAGAAACAGGAGCTGATCCGGCGCCTGGAAAAATTCAAGTCCGAGGCCAAATCCAGGGCCGGCAGCGTTGCCAACAAGATCTCCGCCAATGAGATGCAGCTGCAAAAGCTGGATGCGGAGATCGATCAGCTGAATGACGATCTCGTCAAGGCAGATCATCGGATCGAGGCCAACACCGAGAACCGGCAGTCACTCGATTCGATGTTCGATCAGGCCAACGCCAGCATGAGTGACTACGGTTTCAAACTTTCCGATCAGGTGGATTTCGTCACTGCCAAGAACGAGCAGCGTCTGGGAAAACTCTACCGGATGGCCGACGATCTGCTCGAAACCCTGGGATCGGTCAGGAAGGAGAAGGGAACCTTTTTTCTGGCCAACGGCACCCAGACAACCGGCACCATAGTGAGAATGGGAAACATCGCCGCCTACGGCATCAGCGATTCGGGAAGCGGCGCGCTGGTGCCTGCCGGTGAAGGTACATTCCGCATCTACGAGGGGAAGGAGACGGGAGCGGTCGCCAGGGCGGTGGCGGAAGGAGAAACGCCCCGGTTGCTGAAGATATTTCTATTCGAGTCATCGAGCAAGGCAATCGATCAGAAGCCGGAAAAAAGCACCATCGAGGTGGTGGAGTCCGGCGGCATCATCGGCTGGGTGATCGTCACCCTGGGTCTGCTGGTGGTGATCGCAATCGTGGCGCGTATTTTCTATCTGCGCTCCGCCAGCGCCACCAATAACATGGTACTGAAAAAGGTCAGCACGCTGGTGCGGAAGGGAAAGCTTGCCGAAGCTCTGCGCTTCTGCGAAAGAACCAAGGGCTCCACCGCCCGGGTGGTGGCCTCCACACTGCGCAACATCGATCGGGAGCGCGATCACCTGGAGGATATCGTCTCCGAGAGCATCCTGCACGAGAGCGGCAACCTGAGCCGTTTCTCCACCTTCATC
>JALSHD010000088.1 GCA_026982395.1 Chromatiales bacterium
CGCTGGTGACGATGATCGGGGTGACCCCGTGCAGCCCCACGGCATTGGGGTTGGCGCCTTGTCTGATCGCTTCGTCCACGGCCTCCGGGTCATCTTCACGAATGGCTTTTTCGAGCTGTGCCTCTTTACCTTTGAAAAACATGGAACCTCCTCCGGAATTACAGGCTGTTGATACGAGGGTGGCAAAAATCAGCAGTATGCCTGCCAGACAGTATTTCATTTTACTTTCCACAATGATGGGCAAATGCACTCAGGGCGACGCGGTCCGCTTTAACGGATTTCTCCATGGCGTTCAATACCACGCTCATCCGATGTTGAATCAGTTTGGCGAAATTCGGTTGGCTGGCATCAATATCCCCGGCGCCTGGCATGTGTTTTGCCAGCGCGGACCCGGAATTGACGACCGTTTCATGGCGGCCCGAACGTACTGGCGGAAACAGGCGGAATGTCTCCCCCCTGGCATGCTTCTGCTCGTAACCCGCAATCATGCTGTCAAGTTCGGACAGATAAGCCTGCTTGTCCTTGTTGAAGTCCGGGTCCGGATCGGGAGCAAACCAGCCTTTTTCATCGTGGGCGGCTTTCATGGCGGGATTTCGGTATTTGATTTTCATTGGAGAAATACCAAACCCGCCTTTCAGTTGATCGCGTAAAAACCTGCCATTGGCGATTTGCTGTTGCGGATCGGTGGTATTGTTCATAAAGGTTAAAAAATCGCCCCTGGCGCTATAGGAGCGGGTACGGGCTTTTAAAGGGTCAAAAGAGGATAATTTAAGCCGTTTCAAGGAATTCTCATGCAAACCCGCACTGTTAAAGACATAGACCCGGGAATTTCTTGCGATCAGGCCGGCTTCTTGCGCCAGACCACCGCCTTTGGAATAGCCTGCCAGATTAAAGTCCACATTTTTTTTTACAAGTCTTTGAGTCAATTCCCGCATGGCTTTATATTGCGGCGTGTCCTCTCCTTGCCCGTTTCGCGTATTGGTCATCCAGTCCACCATTGAGTAAGGCTGTGTATCACGCCCCACCAGGATCAGTTTTCCTGTCCCTTCATCCCGAAACACGCCTGCCCGAAAACCTGTTTTGTCATCCCGCAGCATCTCGTCGGTGATCGTGCCGGGTGGCAGGCCCAGCTCGGCATTGAGCTTGCTGGCATCATCCACCGGCAGCAGGGTGATGCAGCTTTGCTGGCGCGCGTTCTGTTTGCTGGCATCATCCTTTTCATCCCCCAGGTTGCTGAGTTCATTGGTGGCGCGCGCATAAGGCAGCGCTTCCCGGTAGTCGTTAAAACGTTCGACTATGGATTGTATATGATTGGCGCGTTTTTTACAGTCCTCGCTGGCTGATGGATTATCCAGTACTTTTTTGTGTGTGACCAGCGCTTTTTCTGAAAGTGCCTCATCCCGGGTGTTAACTCCTTTGCAGCGCTTTTGCGTAATCGTGGGTTGCGCTGCCTTCTTGCATTGCGTTGTTGAGTTGTTGATGGCGGGGACGCCTCGATGTTTTCGTAACGACGCCGGCGGTTTTTGCAGTGCCATTATCGGTTTCCTTATAAATTGGCCTGGATGAGCAGCTCCAGGAAATCCAGTTGTTCTTCTTCGGGCTCCAGTTTGAGCAGTGTGTTCAGCATGACCGGGTCTTCCAGGAATTCAGGCCCCAGAAGGTAGTAAGCCATGAAGTAGCGAAACTGAAAGCGTTGCGAGTTCAGTTTGAGTTTTTCAAGTTGCCGTGAAATGGAAAGCAGTGTTTCCAGCTCCTGCGTTGATGCCGGATCTGCCGGGAAACCGTCGTCTTTCAGGTCTTGCAGGCAGGTCAGGCAAAACTTTTTCCGCTGCTGCTCTTCCAGGGCGTGCAGGCTGTGGGGTTGCATTCGGTACATCAGCCGTTTACCTCGGTCTTGGGTTGGGTCAGGTGATAAGTCACTCGCCGCCATTTTCCATGGCTGGCGTAGAGCATGCTCAATCGCTGGTTCGACGGGTTCGATTCGTACCAGAAATTGCTGATGGGGTCGTGGAGTTTGAATACTTCATTTCTGTTCAGGGAGCCTGCCCATACCGGGAAGATGGACGGATCATAAAAGCTGAAAAAGCCGGGTTGAAAGCCACCCTGTTGGTCAGGAAATTCTATTCTCGTATAGTTTCGCAAATGGGCTGCCAGTGTATCGATATCGTGCAGACTCTGGATAAACAGTAACAGGCGCTTGCCAAAACAGTGTTCAAGCAGCCATTCGGTAAAAGGTTCTTCCGGGATCAGTCTTATCAGCCAGGGTGAGACGGATTCCAGTTCCTCCGCTACATCGGCAGGGAACAGGTTGCGGTGCTGTGGCTCGTCCACCAGCAGGTTGACATGAATCTGCTCGCTACCGGCACCGTTGGCAATTGCGTAGGTATGCAGTTCGCCTTCAACGGGCTGGTAGTGATCCGGCATCGCCGGTGGCGTAAAAAGCAGCTCCCTGAGCGTTCCTGTGGGTGGCTCTGTCAAGGCTTCCATTTTCTACCAGCTGCCTTTCAGTAAACAGGGGATACAAATGGGCTTGCCCGCATTGAAGTTTGATTTAAAGGCGTTCACCGAATCAGCCGCCCCGGCGGTGATGGCAACATTGCCCTTGATGGAGATGTTGCCTTTGAGGGTAATGCCGCGGCTATCGATAATGATGGCTCCCCCCGGACCCCGGATGGCAAATCGCTCATGGGCGCTGAGTTCATGGACTTTTGTCTGATGGGTGATTTTATCCCCCACCTTGAAGGTGGATTCACCCCCCACTTCGTGCCGATGATGTCCGCCAGTGGTGATTGTCTGGTTGGCAAAAACCTCCAGTTCACGATGGTTGCCTATTTTGACAAGTTCATCCTTACCTATTTTTGTTGCCCTGTTCTGCCCCACTTCAATGGTTTCATCGTTCCCGACATGCTCGGTGCGGTCGTGGCCGATCTCGGTGGTCTCGTCATTGCGCACCACGTTGTTCTGATCTTTCTGCGCGTGGATGAAGATCTCCTCCTGGCCGTTTTCGTCTTCAAAGCGCAGT
>JALSHD010000089.1 GCA_026982395.1 Chromatiales bacterium
ACACGGCTGGGGCGCATGTCCAGTTGCGGCTTGTTGAAGTCCTCCAGCAGGTGCTTGAGGCGCCGGTTGCGGTCCTTGGTGCGGCCCAGGTTGGCCTCGGAGTTGAAGTCGATATTGCGGAATACGCCTTCGAGCTTGGATTTGTTGGCCTCTTCGATGGCGTCCAGGGTGATGTTGATGCGCTCGCCGATGTTGGGTTCGTTACGGGCCTCGTAGAGGTCGTAGAAGCTCGCGCCCTTGGGGAGCACGAAGCGCTCGCGGGCCAGCTTGCGGTGGATGCGTTCCTCGTCGTCACCGTATTGTTTTTTATACCCTTCGTAGTGATCCTGCCAGGTGTCGGAGATGTATTTCAGGAACAGCATCACCAGGATGTAGTCCTTGTACTGGGCCGGGTCGACGACGCCGCGGAAGGTGTCGCAGGCCGCCCAGGCGGTGGCGTTGATTTCGGATTGCTTGAGCTTGTCAGTCATGCGGTGAACTCCCGGATTCTTTTTGTTTTCATCAGTTTTATGATGTCATTTGCTGCAACAGTTTTTCGCCCAGCGCGCGGTGAAGGCGGTTGCTCTGGTCTAACAGCGCCTTGCGAAGTGTGCGTTCTTTCATCATCAATTCTCCCAGCTCGGCAAGCTGGCGTTGTTTGTTCAGCGGGGGGAAGGGCAGCGTGAGTTCAGCAAAAATCCTGCGCTGAATGATGGGGGTGCCTGCGCTTGTTCTGGCCTGGGCGATACGCGCCTGGATGGGCGGCTGGTTCAGACACCAGGCGAGCCAGGCGGGATCGATGTTGTCGTGGGGGCGCAGAATGTAGAAAGTGGCGGAGGCCACTGTCGGTTCGGGCACTGATGCCACAACAGCGGCGCAATTGCGGCTGCCACGTGAAACGAAAAGCACGTCGCCCTCCCTGACCTGGTATCTTTCCAGTGAGCCTTTTGGGGTAATGCGTAGTTCGTGTTCAGGCAAATAACGGTAGGATAATCCCTCGGCAATATGCTTACCCATGATGACCTGGTGAGAGCCCTCGGGCGCATGTTCCGCACGCGCCTTGAGGGCGTAACCAGGCAGCACATCGGCGCAGTCGGCGATCCTTTTCGGTTGTGTGTTCATTCGTTTGCCTGCCCGCTTCATCCATTGCGTACCGGGAAATAGCGCCGCTCCCGATCCGCCCCGACAACCAGCCTATTGCAGTTCAAAAGACGTTGCGTGTACGCCAATGACAGTTTCGCCGCTACGAACAATGTGCTTGCACTTATGGTAACTGCAAAGGCGCTTGCCGCAACCACCGGTTACCAAATCATGCCTTCTTTTGCCGATCTCCCCAGGCTGGTAGCCAAACTGGCAGGATAAATCGGACGTAGCCCCTTTGATCCGTCTGTCGGAGGGAGCGATAGGTTTGCATCACGTCACTGAGCATTTTAGCGATTGATTATATTGCTCCGCCTTTACCCTGTCAACATGAAATATTTCAGTATTCATATTACTGTAACTAAAAAACAGGCGGCATGCGGTGTGGCATAAACCAAGGGCACCTCTAAAAGTGCTCCTTATGCCGCGATAGCGGAGGCAGCCCCGTGTACTCGAACCTCCTTTATACACTGCGGTTCCCGGCGATTGCTCCATGTGTTGCTCTTGACTCTGGCTTCCTGCTTCATTCTACCTCCTGCGCCCTTGCAGTCGTGCGCAGGGAGGTTCCTTGCTCTCGCAAAAGAATCACTCTTTATAGAGATACCCGATAGTTGTTTGGTAATGCAAACTCACAATTTCCACCTTGAGCTGGCATATTTCAATGCAAATCCGGGCAGTTGCACCCTACTCCTCCTACTCGCCGAGTGGTTAGGAAAAAAGGTACAATAAGCGATTCGAACCGCACAAAAACCATTTCATGCACATCATCATCAGCAACTACAGCAAGAACTCTCTCGCCCTGATTCAGTGGGTAAAAAAGAAACAGCTGGAAAATGTCACCGTCTGTTACATTGACACCGGCTGGTCGGCCGAAGGGTGGCTGGAGTATGTTGCTGCGGCCGAGGAGTTTTCACGGCAGAGGGGTTTCCACGTTCAGCACCTGAAATCGCGGGTCACTTTCCAGGATTTGATGGATATCAAACGGGGGTTCCCCTCACAAAAACATCAGTGGTGCAGCCTGCATCTGAAAGGGATCACCCTGCTTCAGTGGCTGGATGAGGTTGATCCCGAGTGCCGCGCAACCCTGCTGATGGCGAAACGAAACAGCGAAAACAGTACCGAAAAACCGATTCCGGAATTTATCGAGGAGTCTGAATACCACGGCGGCCGCCGTGTATGGCACCCGCTGTTCAACCATGATGAAGCACAGCGCAACCAGTTGTTATCAAATATAAATGGAATTACCCCTCCCGTTTTTGTCGGGGAGTGTACTCCCTGTATCAACAGCAGCAACGCCGAGCTGTCTCGTCTTTCCGAAGTGGATATCTGTAAAACAGAAGAGTTGGAGGAGGATCTGGGCGTATCTATGTTTAATTCACTGAACGATAAAAACTCCGGAGGAATCCGTATCATTATCCAGCAGGCAAAAGAAAACTCTGATGATAAAAAACGGCCTTTTAAATATGGCTGCAGTTCAGAATTTGGGTGCGGCTCCTGACTGACGGGATAATCAGACTGGATATTTTCGCCCATTCCATCCCTGAAGGAATTTATGGAACAGCAGTAACTGTAAATATATACCAAACAATCCGTGTAGCGCCAGATGATGACTGAAAAACCCACCATCCGGGCGCCTGAGAGGAAATCTTTTGTAGTGGCATTGTAGTGGTCAAATTTTTTATTGGCGTTTAATTCACTCCTTATCCCGGGTTCGGGTTTTCTAGGTCTCTGTACAAAATTACAGAGGCTCGTCTTATCATTGCTTATGGAACGGTAACTACTCAGCCCATTTGAGCGAAATCAGGCAACTTCTCCGAAAAAACCAACGCCAATGCATCGGATGCACTCAGTCCTTGTTTTCGACAAGTTGA
>JALSHD010000090.1 GCA_026982395.1 Chromatiales bacterium
CTGCAAGCGCTTTTTTGTTCAGATGTGGAAAAATCTCATCCGCTGGCCGACCCAGATCCTCCTCCAGCTGCGCGGCCAGCTCCTCAAACGGAACGGCGGGAACCTCATCCTGAAGTTTTTCGAACTCTTCTATCCACTCCGGGGGAAACAGATCGACGCGGGTGGCCATCACCTGTCCCAGTTTGACGAAGGTCGGCCCCAGCTCCTGCAACACGGCACGCATCCGCTGCGGTGCGGTACTGTCATCGACATCACCGCCCTCTTTCCAGTGCAGTATCTTGCCTGCCTGCTCCAGAAACCGCCCGATCCCCAAACGGCGAACCAGCTCCCCCATGCCGTGACGAATCAGCACTGAAGCGATATTGTGCAGGCGCCCGAGATCCCGGGCAGCCCCCAGCGTCTCCCAGAGCATCAGGGCTTGTTACCCTTTTGTTTCTTTTTTCCCTCTGCGATAGTGAGCAGCGTCTCACCAATTCCAGCCAGAATTCCACGGGCAATCTGGCCAATACGGTTGGCCGCCTGCTCTCCCGCTTCTGCTGTATCCGCGCCCAGTTCCCGCAGACGATTTTGCAGGCTCTCGATATTTTGAGCAACATGCTGTCCCACACTGGTTCCGCTATTGCGGGCATGTGTTGCCATATCTTCGGCGATTGTCCTGACTATTTCCCCACTGCTTTTTGCTGTGCGTTGCAGGGTCTCGATGAAAATATCCTCGAGGCTATCCAGATCATTCAACGAACGTTTCAGTTCGGTTGAGCTGAATTCGTTCACCCGCCCTACCGCCTCCTCGATGGCCAGACGGAAGGCATCCGCCGCCTGAATCAGCGCCTGCTCAAGACCGGCTGCAGCTTCACCGAGGCTCTCTTTCATTTGTTGACTCTCCCTCACCACTGCGTCACCAGCGCCCTGCATTACCGCCTCGGCAACCGATTTGATGCGCTCCTTGTCCAGCTCGCCCTCCCCCAATGCCTTCAGCGTGATATCGCGGACTACTGCCTGAACATCTTCATTTTTCTCAACGGCTTCCTGCACATTTTTGCGTAGTTCCTGCAGATTTTTTTCAGTATTTTCTGTCATGACAATTGACTCCTTTATTGAAAATGTTTGTACCCAGCTAACGACCACGGAGGAACAGAGTAAACAGAGCGTTTTGTGATTAAAATAAATATAAGTCTGGATCTGAATAGCTGCACTCAGACTCATATATGGCGTTTATCCGATGCCATTCTCTGTGTACTCCCGCCTCTGTGGTGAACAATTACTCTAAATATAGTATTAAATCAGTGCGGCATCCTTGCGGCGCAGGAAACGGTACGTCGCCATTTTTACTGCATCATTGAACAGAAACCAGACTAGGGCATAGCCCCACATCCATGCGGCGTACTCCCATCCGATTGGTGTAATAAGGAACCCGTACACAGCGATCAGGGTGCCCAGAATTTCGGTCCCGAATGTCGCCCAGAACAGTAACGGTGCAGGGAACGGGCGTTGCCAGAACCAGCCTTCCACCCGGGTAATATACAAGGTACTGTGTCCGGCAATAATGAGCTTGAGAAACAGGAAGCTCTGAATAATATCATCCGTAAAACCCCACTGCTTGAGGATGTAGAACAGCAGAAAGGATGAGACCACTCCGGTCACCCCCAGTACGGTTGCCACCGTCAACAGCTCCGGCATTTTCCAGCGCACCGGTTTCCTGTCCACCTTGGTGTTGTCGTAGGCGATGGCGAGAATGGGAATATCGTTGAGCAGCGCCAGCAGGATGATCATCAGCGCGGTCAGGGGGTAGAAGTTGAACACCACGATGCTCAACGCCATGAACAGGATGATGCGGATGGTCTCGGCAATGCGGAAAATGGCGTAGCTCTTCATCCGCTCGAAGGTGATGCGCGCCTGTTTTACCGCCTCGTTAATCACATCGAGACCGGGGGCGGTGAGGATGATATCCGCGGCCGCCCGTGCGGCATCGGTGGCGTTGGAGACCGCGATACCACAGTCGGCTTTGCGCAGCGCGGGGGCATCGTTCACCCCGTCTCCGGTCATGGCCACGATATGCCCCCCCTTTTGCAGGGTATCGACGATACGGTATTTGTCCTCCGGCACCACCTCGGCGAAGATATCCACCTCTTCGATCATCTCGATGATGGCCGATTCATGGGTGTGGATGAACTCCCGCTCCAGCAGGCTGGTGTCATACATCTCCTGGACGCTTTCCAGTACCTGTCTGGCAAACTGCTGTGCCTCCTTGCGCGGTACCTCCGGTTTGAGGCGCTGGTAGATGGCGGCCGCCAGCACCTCGGACAGTTTCAGCAGTTCGTTGCCGGCGCTGCCGGAGAGCTGACTGGAGTTCATGGTGCGTGGTTTCAGACCCAGCAGGTGGCCAATCTCCCGTGCAATGGCGCTGTTGTCACCGGTTACCATTTTTACGGTAACGCCATAATTGCGCATCTCTTCGATCACCTGTGCTGAATCCTGTCGCGGCGGATCGTAGAGTGGAATCAGCCCGATCAGATCAAGCGGCCTGCCATCCTCCTGCCGGCCAACGGCCAGCGTGCGGTAGCCCTTGGAGGCCAGCAGATCGACCATCTGGTTGACATTCCAGATCTCCCTGTCCGGCAGTTCGGCCATCTCGAGCAGTACCTGGGCGGCACCTTTTACAGCAACAAATCGTTCACCATCCTTTTCGATCACCGCCTCGGTTCGCTTGCGAATGGGATCGAAAGGGGCAAACTCGATCTGCTTCCAGGAGCGCCAATCCAGCTCCGGGAAGTGCTCGTCGATGTAGTGGAAAATGGGCAGCTCGATGGGGTCGCGATTCTCCAGCCGCGAGGCCAGCGCTGCGATCAGAAACAGCTCCTTTTCCTGATGGCTTCCCAGCATCAGCGGTGATGCCACCTTCATCTCGTTTCTGGTCAACGTGCCAGTCTTGTCGGAACAGAACA
>JALSHD010000091.1 GCA_026982395.1 Chromatiales bacterium
GCCGAGCAGAGCGAAGTTGCGGGTAAACCGATCTCGTTGTGCCTCGATGGGGGTCAGATCTTCGGTTACGGCAAGAGTAAACTTCACTCCCTGCAGATCGTAACCCTCCACCAGAACCAGCAGCTGTTGTCCCGATGGCCCGGTTCTGTGCAGGCGCCGGCTTTCACCGGGGGTAAGCCGCGGAATCTCCAGGGCGTGGTCCCAGAGTGAGCGGGAGGTGAATTTTCGCCCATCGTTGAACAGGACAAGATAGTAGTGGCCGGAAAAAGGCAGGTTGAAAATGGGATCGACCTCCTGTTGCAGAAGGCGTTCCGGATGGGCGGAAATGACCCGCAGCAGGCTTTCTGCGTCATGCTCCAGGCGCGATATAATGAAATTTTCGGTTAGCTGGCGCAGCGACTGGCTGCCCACCATCCAGAACAGCCCCATGAGCAGAAGCAGGCTCAATACCAGGCCCAGTTGCAGGCGGCGTTCCAGGGAGTTCACTGTTTTGCCACGAAGATGTAGCCCTGGCCGCGGCGGGTGAGGATTCGCTCCTTGCCCAGCTTGTCCCGCAGGCGGCTGACATAGACCTCGATCAGGTTGCTGTCGCGATCAAAGTCCTGTTCGTAGAGATGCTCTGTCAACCGGGTCTTGGAGAGCGGTTTGCCGGGGTTGAGCATGAAATAGCGCAGCAGGCGGAACTCGGTGCCGGTCAGATCCAGTATCCGTCCATCCGGCAGATGAATCTGTTGCTGCTCTTCGTCCAGCCGAAGTCCGCCAACCTGCAGGGTTTGTCCTTTTACGGCGTGATTGCGGCGGATAAGGGCGTGGATGCGGGCGTTCAGCTCCTCCACGTGAAAGGGCTTGCCCAGGTAGTCGTCGGCGCCCGCCTTGAACCCTTCCACCCTTTCATGCCAGGCATCGCGGGCGGTCAGGACGATTACCGGAACCGGATTTTCCTGTTTGCGCCAGTTTTTCAGCACCTCCAGCCCCGGGCGCCCGGGCAGTCCCAGATCCAGTACGACAATGTCATAGGGCTCCTCGCTGCCCATGAACTCGGCATCTATGCCGTTATCCGCCAGATCCACGGCAAAGCCGCGCTGAACCAGGTTTTTGCGCAGCGATTCGGCCAGCAGTTTGTCATCCTCCACCAGCAGCAGGCGCATTTTTCAATCCTCGAGTTCGCTTTTTACGAGTTTCCCCGTTGTGGCATCAAACTCCAGTTCGGTCACAGTACCGTTGCTGTTCAGCACCTCTATCTCGTAAAGATAAAGCCCCCGTTCGTGCTCCAGCTCTACCTCCAGAATGCTCCCCTGCACCTTTTTCAAAATGGTTTGCAACGGCAGTATGGTGCCGTTCTCCATTAGCCGGCGCGCTTCCCGGTAGTTGAGTTCGTCCTCCTTGTCAGCCAGCGCCGGGGATGCTGCCGTTAATGTCAGCAGGGAGAGCAGCAGTATTGCAGGTTTGAGCAATGGTTTCACCGGTTGAATTTCTTTCAGGCTTTTTTTCTGCCGGTTATCATGGCCTTGACCAGATTTTCATGGTGAATTCTGCCTGATACCAGAACACCAGCAATATGCAGAAAAATCAGCAGCAGGGTCAGGTTGGTTGACAGTTCGTGGAGCTCTTCCCAGAACTCCTCTTCCTCGTTGTCGTCATCATCCTCGTGTTCATCGCCGTCGGCGTGGCTGGCGCCGATTACGGAGAGCTCGATGGTAACCCCGGCCAGCGGGCCGAGACCCTCCTCGACAGCGTAGAGTTTCAGTCCGCTGATTGTTACCAGAAGCAGGCTCGCTAGCAGGGCGACTATCATCCAGCCCCCCGCGGGGTTGTGTCCAGTGTAGCGTTTGGGATTGCCGGACAGTAGGCTGCGCAGATACTGCATAACCTCCCGCGGCGGGCAGACAAAGTCGCTGAAGCGGGCATGCCTGCTTCCGACAAAACCCCACAGCAGGCGAAAAACAACGAGAGCAAGGACGACGTAACCGGAGTAGATATGCCAGATGTTGTCATCTTCGGTGGTCAGGTAGGCGATTGTGAACGAGATTACCAGGGACCAGTGAAAGATGCGGGTTGGAATGTCCCAAACCCGGATGGTGTTTTCGTGGTTCATGATGGTTTCTCCTGCAGTTTGTCCTCATACAGACGCCCCGCGCCGAGCAGCGGCGCCATCCAGTAGTGGATATCGCAGTTACTGAAATCCTTCTTCATCTTTTCCACAAGCTGCAGCGCCTGTGGTTGCGGCAGGTGGGTCTGAAACAGTATTTTTCGCCGGCTTCCCGA
The DNA here is from genome assembly GCA_026982395.1 of Chromatiales bacterium. Classification (GTDB taxonomy): domain Bacteria; phylum Pseudomonadota; class Gammaproteobacteria; order Thiohalospirales; family Thiohalospiraceae; genus DRMK01. The sequence goes on from JALSHD010000091.1 coordinate 2,266, forward strand.
TACCTGCTCGGCCAGGCTCATGGAGTGAATCGAGTTGCCGTGGCCGTTGACCGGGAAGCTGGTGAAGCCGCTGACCTCATCGGTCGCCAGCAGCCAGTCCACCAGGTTCTCTTCTACTGAGGGTGAGGCGATGATGGACAGAAGGATCTCTTGCGTGTTGCTCATTTCAGTTGCTCCTGACGCCAAACCGGCGGTAGAGGATGGGCAGTATGACCAGGGTGAGCAGGGTGGAGCTGACCAGTCCGCCGATCACCACGATTGCCAGCGGACGCTGGATCTCGGAGCCGGGTCCGGTGGCGAAGAGCAGGGGAACCAGGCCGAAGGCCGCGATGCTGGCGGTCATCATTACCGGGCGCAGACGCCGTTTGGCCCCCTCGACCACTACGCTGCCCACCGGATGCCCAAGGGCGATGAGCTGGTTGAACCAGGTTACCATCACCACTCCGTTGAGTACCGCGATTCCCAGCAGGGCGATAAAGCCTACCGAGGCGGGTACCGACAGGTACTCTCCGGTCAGCCACAGGGCCACCACGCCGCCAATCATGGCGAACGGGATGTTGCTCAGCACCAGCGCCGCCTGGCGCACCGAACGGAAGGTGGAGAACAGGATCAGAAAGATCAGCCCCAGCGCCACCGGCACCACGATGGAGAGCCGTTGTGCCGCACGCTGCTGGTTTTCGAACTGGCCGCCCCATTCGAGATAGTAGCCGGTCGGCAGTGCGTACTGCTTCGCCACCCGCTGTTTGGCCTCATCCACGAATCCCACCAGATCCCGGCCGGAGACGTTGGCGATCACCACCGCCATGCGGTGCCCGTTCTCGCGGTTGGCCGATACTGGCCCTTCGGTACGCTCCAGGTGGACGATATCGGCAAGCTGCACGCGCCGCCCGTCGGCCAGTACGATGGATTGACCGGCAAAGTCGGCCGGCGAATCCCGCAGGCTGGCCGGCCCCTTGATGACCAGTGGAATACGGCGGTTGCCCTGGTACACGGTGCCGAGACGCAGTCCCTCCACCTGTGCCCGCAGCGTATCCTCCAGGGTGTTGACATCCAGCCCCATGCGTCCGGCCGCGAGGCGATCCACCACCAGACGGAGATACTGCGCTCCCTCGTTGCGCGGGCTGTAGACCTCTTCCGCCCCGGGGATCTGCCGGACGATGTTGACAATGGCATCGGTCGCGCGGTTGAGCTGCTCCTGATTGTCACCGAACACCTTGATTGCCAGATCGCCGCGCACACCGGTCAGCATCTCATCCACCCGCATCTGGATGGGCTGGGTAAAGGCGAAGGAGACGCCCGGAAAGTCGGTGATCACTTCACGAATCGAGTCGGCCAGCGCATCCTTGTCCGGCACCGTCCACTCCTCGCGGGGTTTGAGGATCAGGAAGCTGTCGGTTTCGTTCAGCCCCATGGGATCGAGCCCCAACTCGTCGCTGCCGGTGCGTGATACCACGCCGGTCACCTCCGGCACCCGCTCCATCAACGCCTTCTGGAACTGCATGTCGATGGCGATGGACTGCTCCAGGCTGATGGAGGGCAGCTTTTCCAGCTGCACGATCATGTCACCCTCATCCATGGTGGGCATGAAGGTCTTGCCGATCTGGGTGTACAGCCCGGCGGCGGCCAGCATGGCGGCCAGCGCCACACCAAGAACGATCCGGCTGTGGTTCAGAGACCAGTCCAGCAGTGGAGTGTAGATCTTCAGCAGCTTGCGTACCAGCCAGGGTTCCTCATGGGAGACCTTGCCCAGCAGAAACGATGCCAGTACCGGCATGACGGTCAGCGAAAGAAGCAGCGAACCGGAGAGCGCAAACACGATGGTCAGCGCCACCGGGGCGAACAGTTTTCCCTCCAGTCCCTGCAGAGTGAGCAGCGGCAGAAACACGATAATGATGATCAGAATGCCCGAGGTTACCGGTATCGAAACCTCGCGCACCGCACGGTAGATCAGATGCAGGCGCGGCAGCCGCTCCCGTTCGCGCTGGCGGGCAAGATGGCTGACGATGTTCTCCACCACCACCACCGCGGCATCCACCAGAATCCCGATGGCGATGGCCAGCCCGCCCAGTGACATGAGATTGGCCGACATACCGAAAAAGTACATCAGGATGAAGGTGACCATGGCCGCCAGCGGCAGCACCAGCGCCACGGTGAGCGCGGCGCGCCAGCCGCCCAGAAACAGCAGCAGCAGGATCAGCACCAGGATGATCGCCTCGCCCAGCGCCTTGGTGACGGTGCCCACCGCCTGCTCGACCAGCTGCCCGCGATCATAGAACACCTTTATCTCGACCCCTTCCGGCAGGCCGGGTCGCAACTCATCGAGCTTGCTGTGCAGACCGGCCACCAGCTCCCGCGCATTGGCGCCACGCAGCCCCAGCACCAGCCCCTGCACCACCTCGCCGCGGCCGTCGTGGGTGACAGCGCCGTAGCGGGTCAGCGAGCCGGTGCGTATCTCGGCCACCTCGCCGATCCGTACCGGCTGTTTGGGATCCGGGCGCACCACGATGGCGGCCACATCCTCCAGGGTGCGGATGCTGCCCTCGGTCCTGACCAGCAGCACCTCTTCGCCATCATTCAGGCGCCCGGCACCGTCGTTGCGGTTGTTCTGCTGCAGCGTCCGCTGCAGCATCTCCAGACTGATCCCGCGCGCCATCATGCGGGCGGCGTCGGGCACCACCTCAAAGGTGCGCGCCAGACCGCCCAGTGCGTTGACATCCGCAACTCCGGGAACGGTGCGCAGGGCAGGGCGGATCACCCAGTCGAGCAGATCGCGGTGTTCGGTGAGGGAGAGGCCACCCCCCTCGACGGTAAACATGAACATTTCGCCCAGTGGAGTGGTCATCGGAGCCATGCCGCCGGATATGTCTGCCGGCAGATCCTCCCACACGCCACTCAGCCGCTCCGCCACCTGCTGACGGGCCCAGTAGATGTCGGTGCCTTCGGCGAAATCCACGGTGATATCGGTCAGCGCATACTTGGCTACCGAGCGCAGCATGTGGAGATTGGGGATCCCCAGCAGCTCTACCTCGACCGGCGCGGTAATGCGCGCCTCCACCTCCTCCGGGGTCATGCCGGGAGCCTTGATGATCACCTTTACCTGGGTGGTGGAGACATCGGGAAAGGCATCGATAGGGGTGTTCTGGAATGCAAACCATCCCCCTCCGCCAAGCAGGACGATGGCCAGCAGCATCAGCAGCCGCTGGGTGAGGGAGAATTGAATCAGTCGGGCCAGCACTATTCACCTCCCTCCAGCCAGACCGCTTTCAGGGCGACGGTTCCGGCCACGGCGATGCGATCCTCCGGTTTGAAGCCGGCCTTGACCACGACCGCATCCCGCTCTTCAGCCTCGATGGTTACGGCAACCGGCTGGAACCCCTCCGGGTGTTTTACGAATACCCACAGCTTGCCCGCCTCACGAACCAGTGCGGTGCGGGGGATACGAAAACTCTGTGCGGCGCTGATTGTGGCCAGCTCTGCCTGGACAAACTGGCCGGGGTGCAGCCGCTCCGCCCCTTCACGGATCTCGGCGCGCACCATTACCCCCTGGTCGACACCGTGAACCATCCGGCCTACTGTGATCACTGTTCCCGACAGCTCCGGCGAGCGTACCCGGATCTTCGTGCCGACAGTGGTGCCGCCCAGCTCTTTTAGCGGCACCTGGATCTCGAGCCACAACGGCGCCAGCTTGCCGATACGGTAGATGGGGTCGAGCGGGTTCAGCTGCTGCCCCGGTGTGGCCATCTGCTCCAGTACCACCCCGTCGAGGGGAGCGCGCAGTGTCAGCGATCCCGACAGACGCCGCTGACTGGCCAGCTTCCGGAGGGAGTGTTTGTCCATACCCACCAGAGTCAGGGCCTGGCGGTACTGCTCTACCTCTGTTCTGGCCTGGCGGTAGCGGGAGAGCGACTCCAGGTAACGGCGCTCGGCGATGATGCCCTCCTTGTAGAGCTGCTCATCCCGTTGCCAGTCGGCTTTGGCCAGATCCAGCCGGCTCAGTGCGGTCAGGTAGTTGCGTTGCTGCTCGAGCAGCTGCGGACTCTGAATGATCGCCAGCGGCTGCCCCTTTTTCACCTCCTCCCCCTCGGCCACCAGCAGGCTCTCCAGCAGGCCGGTCTGCAGGGCGCTGACTACGCGCAGCTGGGCATTGGGAACCACCACCTGGGCGGGATAGGGGATGCTCCAGGACTGTTCGGTCGGCTCTACCGGGGCCACCTTGATGCCCAGCGCCTGCTGCTGCACCGCTGTCATGGTGACCGGTTTTTCTGCAGCCAGGGCTGCGGTTGCGCTTCCCAGCAGGAAGGCGATCAGGATCAGGGAAACTCTCATTCGGGTATCACTCCAAGGGCAAGGTTGTACTGCGCGCCGGCGCGCTGGCGCTGGATCTGGCTGCGTTTCAGATCCCGCGCGGCGTTGATGGCCTGCTCACGGGCCTGCAGCAGCAGGTAGAGATCGGTCTCACCCAGATCGAAGGCGCGCTGGCTCATGTTGAGCCGCTTCTGCGCCAGCTGGCTGCGGCGCTGTGCCAGGGCCAGCGCCTTGTCGGCACGCTCCAGCTCCTGGCGGGCGTGAATCAGTTTCAGGTCCAGCTCTCTTTTGGTTCGGGTCAGATTGGCCTGACTCTGCATCAGCTGTTCGCCGGCCTTGGCCAGGGCAGGTGCGTTCTGGGTGGAGCTGCCGAACGGAACGGTGATCTCCGCGCCCAGTGAGTCGTTATAGGGATCCTGTTCGATGCCACGGTCTCGTTTGACGTAGAGCGAAAGCACCGGATTCTCCCGACGTGCAATGCGTACCTCTTTTTTCCGGGCCGCGGCACGCTCCACGCCGAGCCGGGCCAGCCGGAGCAGGGGGTGCTGTTCGCTGACCTGCTCCAGTGCGGAAGGCTCGATGGTGAACGGGGCGGGCAGGGCATCGATCCCGGTATAACTCGACCATGCCGCCTGCTCACCCTTCAGGGCGGTCTGCGCATCCTGTACCAGCGCTTCCCGGTTGAGCATCTCCTGCTGCGCCATCAGCAGTTCACTGCGCGGCAGCTCCCCGGCCTCGACCCGCCGTGCCACCGCCCTCTCCAGCGCCGTGGCGGAATCCAGGTGCTGCTTATCCAGGGCAAGCTCGCTCTCTGCCATCTGCAGCGCCCAGAACCGCTCCAGCACCTCGCCGGCTACCCGCCAGCGCAGCAGATGCGCCAGCATCTCCCCTTCGCCCTGCAGGGTATCGGCCAGCTCGCCACGTACCTTGCGTTGCCCCGGCAGCCAGAGTGGCAGCGCCAGGCTCGCCTCGGCCTCGCGGTAGCCCTGTTTGCCGCCAAACTCATCGGTCCAGTAGGCCAGACCCACGGCGGGATCGCCTCCCAGCCAGGCATCGGCCTGTTTCCGGTAGCCTTCACCTACCTGACGGCGTGCAGCGGAGAGCGCCTGATCCGGATGCCGTTGCGCCGCCGTCGTGATGATCTCGCTCAGGGTCGGGGCGGCGAGCAGCGGCAGGGCAGTGCCTGAAATGCTCAGGAACAGCAAGTAGTAATATATCTGTTTCAAGATGGCCTCTGTAGTATTCGTAAATATTCGATTGTGTAGATATCTCGCGATACGTTAACAGCGCGACCTGAACCGAACCTGAATGCGGTAATATTGGCGGCTGACTCAACAGTATGGCGGAATATTCCTTTGCTGGCCGGCGGCTGCCCAGTTGCGCAGTTTTATCCGCATGCGTTGTACATGGTTGCCCTCCCAGTAGATGCGTTTGCAGGAGGGACAGTGGAGCAGTGTCTGGTCGCGTACGTCCACGGGAGCCTGGCTGAAATCTCCCCGGGGAAGCAGGTCAAGTGGAACATTACAGATCAGGCAGCGTGAAAAAGGCTTGTAAAGCCAGTCGATGGCCAGCTTTTCAGTGAGCTCGCGGGCACAGGCGTCCACTCCATTACAGTTCAGGAGGCAAAGGGTATCGGCTGCATTGCGGTGTTCCTGAAGTTTGCGATCCCGGGTGAGTAATATTCTGCCTGAAGCGTGCGCTCGTGCCAGCAGGTTCCGGTCGCTTTCACCTTCACTGGCCTGTTCTGCATCATAACCGGCAGCTCTAAGCCAGCGGCATAATCCCTTGAGCATCTCATCGCAGAGCAGTTTCATTTATCAGGTCACCAGGAATCTCTGTGTTGTGCTGATATTGGCCAGTATAACGCTGAATAGACGGTAAAGCTTTTTACGTCTGTACCGGTTATACCTTAGGATCAGGGGTGTACTTATTCAGACGGGTTACAGTTAATGAATGTCATCTTTTTCGGCATCGTTCTGATCGCCTTCGTTACCGCCGCCTGGCAGCAACTGTTTTTCCCGGCCGGGGACAGCTCTCCCATGGATGCGTTGTCCAAAGCGATGGTGGAATCGGCTGCCGGTTCAGTGGAACTTGCCTTGGGTTTGATTGGTGTGATGGCGCTGTTCCTCGGTTTGATGAAGGTGGCGGAGGAGGGCGGTCTGCTGACTATCCTGGCCCGCCTGATCCGGCCGCTGATGGTGCGCCTGTTTCCTGATGTGCCGCCGGATCATCCGGCCATGGGCGCGATGATCCTCAATATGTCTGCCAATGCGCTTGGGCTGGGCAATGCCGCGACCCCTTTTGGTATCCGCGCCATGCAGGAGCTGAACAAACTCAATACTCACGCCGGGACGGCCAGCAATTCGATGGTGCTGTTTCTTGCCATCAACACCTCCAGTGTTACCCTGTTGCCCACCGGAGTCATTGCGCTGCGTGCAGCCGCCGGCTCCAGTGATCCAGCCGGGATTCTGCCCACCACACTGTTTGCCACCATCTGCTCGACGGCGGTTGCAATCATGGCGGCGATATTTTTCCGTCGCTTCTTCCCGATTGGGAGACAAACGGAAGCAGCTCCGGCCGAAGATTCATCTGCACTGAAAGCGGACACAGACCAGAGTGGTGCCGCACTGCCCGGGGGGCAGGCGAAGCCTATCCGCTGTGGGTCTCATTGCTGGCGATGGCGATACTGCTTACCCTTATCCCGTTGAGTATCGTATATGGCAAAATCATTGCGCCCTGGATCCTGCCGGGTCTGATGGTGGCCTTTCTTGCCTTTGGCGTTGTCCGCGGTGTGGCGGTTTATGAAGCCTTTGTCGAAGGGGCCAAGGATGGTTTTCAGGTTGCAGTGAAGATTCCCCTACCTGGTGGCAATTCTCGTTGCTGTCGGCATGTTCCGTGCCAGTGGCGCCATGGATTTTATTGTCAACGGGATTGGACAGTGGACTGCAGCGTTTGGTTTACCGGCAGAGGCGTTGCCGATGGCATTGCTGCGTCCGCTATCCGGTTCGGGGGCTTATGGAATCATGGCCTCCATCATCAACGATCCCGCTATCGGTCCGGACAGTTATACCGGCTACCTGGTCTCCACTCTGCAGGGCTCCACCGAGACAACGTTCTATGTACTGGCGGTCTATTTCGGTGCGGTGCAGATCCGCCGTATTCGCCATGCGTTGATCACCGCTCTGAGTGCAGACCTGGCGGGAATTGTCGCTGCGGTTGTTGCGTGTCTGTTTCTGTTTCGTTGAGAACTGCCTGCAATCGCAAGTGTGTGACAGAGATAGAGTGGTGGGCCCGCCAGGACTCGAACCTGGGACCAAGGGATTATGAGTCCCCTGCTCTAACCAACTGAGCTACAGGCCCTGATGAAAAGGGGTGGAGTATATCCGGTGACGTGAGGGACAGCAACACAGCCATCCCTCTGTCGTTTATTCCGCTTCCAGATCGAGGAAGTTGCGCAGCTGATCGGAGCGGGCCGGGTGGCGCAGTTTGCGCAGGGCCTTGGCTTCGATTTGACGGATGCGCTCCCGGGTGACATCGAACTGTTTGCCAACCTCTTCCAGGGTGTGGTCGGTGTTCATGTCGATTCCAAAGCGCATGCGCAGAACCTTTGCCTCGCGGGCGGTAAGGCCTTCCAGTACGTCCCTGGTTGCTTCGCGCAGAGCGGAAGAGTTGGCGGACTCGCTGGGCGACTCGATGTTTTGATCTTCAATGAAATCACCCAGATGTGAATCTTCATCATCACCGATCGGAGTTTCCATGGAGATGGGTTCCTTGGCGATTTTAAGCACCTTGCGAATCTTGTCTTCCGGCATCTCCATCTGCTCGGCCAGCTCTTCCGGTGTTGCCTCTCGACCCATTTTCTGCAACATCTGCCGGGAGATTCGATTGAGTTTGTTGATGGTCTCGATCATGTGTACCGGGATGCGGATGGTGCGTGCCTGATCTGCAATGGAGCGGGTAATGGCCTGGCGGATCCACCAGGTTGCATAGGTGGAGAACTTGTAGCCACGGCGGTACTCAAATTTATCCACTGCTTTCATCAGACCGATGTTGCCCTCCTGAATGAGATCCAGGAACTGCAAACCGCGGTTGGTGTATTTTTTGGCGATGGATATAACCAGACGCAGATTGGCTTCAACCATCTCTTTTTTGGCGCGGCGAGCCTTGGCTTCGCCAATGGACATCTTGCGATTAATCTCCTTGATATCGCTGATTTTCATACCGCACTCTTTTTCAAGCGCGGCGAGTTTTTCCTGGGCGCACCGGATCTCCTCGGAAAAGTGCTCCAGTACGCCGGAGTAGTCCTCATCAGCATCAATGAGCTGTTGCAACCATTCCAGGTTGGTTTCATTTTCCGGGAACGAGGAGATAAAGACCTTGCGCGGCATATGAGCCTTGTTGACACACAGATCCATAATGATCCGCTCATGGGCACGAATACGCTCTACCATCGCCCGCAGGTTGCTCGCCAGTACATCAGCAAAACGGGGGGTCAGTTTCAGCTCCATGAACACTTCCGCGGCCTGTTCCCGCAGTTCCCGGGTTTTGGGATCTGTGAAACCGTATCGGGCAGCGCGTTTCATTGCTTTTTCATGCAGTTTGCCCAGTTTTTCCACATGTGCGCGGATCTCTTCCGGATCTGGTCCGGTGTCTGCTTCCTCATCATCGTCTTCTGATGCGACAACAGGTTTGGGTATTGCGTCTTCAGGCTCTGAGTAATCTGCAAATCCTTTTATGATCTCGCGCAATCGCACTTCGCCGGTTTCTACCTGTTGATAGTTACGCAGTAGCTCTTCGGTAGTCCCACTGTACAAAGCGAGCGCGGAGAACATCTGGAATGTGCCTTCCTCAATGCGTTTGGCGATGGAAATTTCACCTTCGCGGGTCAGTAGCTCAACTGCTCCCATTTCACGCATGTACATGCGAACGGGGTCGGTTGTACGGCCAAATTCGGCATCCATGGTGGCAAGCGCAGCAGCGGCGGCCTCAGCTGCATCATCATCAGCGGTTACCCGATCGGCCAGCAACAACGTATCTGCATCAGGTGCGGTTTCGTACACCGCGATGCCCATATCATCGATCATGGCGACAATGTCTTCGATCTGCTCAGGCTCGACGATGTCATCCGGCAGATGGTCATTGACTTCGGCGTAGGTCAGGTAGCCCTGTTCCTTGCCTTTGGCGATCAATAACTTTATTTGTGATTCCTGTTTGTCCTGATTCATGAGATTCGCTTTGAGTACCTCTCGCGGAAACTTAACATCCCATTTTAGCATTAAAAAAGTGCCGGAGGCCAGTAACTGCCTCGCAGTTTCAATATAATTCACAACACAATCTACTGTTTGCTTCGACTCAGAAGCTGTTGCAGTCTGTCTTTTTCTTCTGTGGACAGCGTACCTGCCTGGGCTTTATGCAACAATTCTTCGGTACAAATTTCGTTCAGTTGCTGCTCCAGACGCGCAAGCGCGCCGCTGAATTCCGCTTCAAGTCCGGTTTTATCTTCAAACGGGGGCTTCCATTGCGCAAGTTTGGCCAGATAGCGACCCTCTTCTTTGTCACGCCAGCGCTCCAATAAGGCGCCCGTTTTCAATTTCGGGTTGGTTTGTAACAACTCCAACAGCTCTACCAGCAGGTTTGCACCTGTTCCGCCAATGCTACGAAAGCGTTGCGGATCTCCGGCCAATACCGATAACTCCGGGCATTGTAATAGTAACGCCACCACTACTCGCAATGGAGAAGGGGCGCTTTTTACACGTTTTTTACCATGCAGTTGCTTTTTCGTGGTGGTTTTGTTACCACTTGTGAGTTTGACTGTTTCAAGCTGGCTCAGTTCCCTCAGCCGTGTCAGCATCATTTCGCGGAATATTCCCGGCGGAAGGCGCTGCAGGCGTGGCCGGGCGAGCTCTACCAGCCGGGCTCTGCCCTCTATTGTTGTAATGTCGGCCTGTGTGGTCAGATGATCAAAGAAAAACTTTGAGAATGTGACCGATTTCGCAATTCGCGCTTCAAAGCTGCTGCAGCCCTCTGCCCGGATCTGACTATCAGGATCTTCCCCTTCCGGGAGGAACATGAAGTTGATCTGGCGGCCTTCCCGCATCTCCGGGATGGCATTCTCCATCGCGCGCACGGCAGCATCCCGGCCCGCGCGATCACCATCAAAGCAGAACACTATTTCCGGAACAATACGAAACAGGCGCTTCAGGTGCTCAGGTGTTGTGGCTGTACCCAGCGTGGCAACGGCATAACGGAGCCCATGATGCGCCAGCGAGATCACATCCATGTAGCCCTCTACCACAATTATTCGTTCCAGTTTCCGCATCGCTTTGCGGGCTTCATACAGGCCGTATAGTTCACGCCCTTTGTGGAATACCGGGGTTTCCGGTGAATTCAGATACTTGGGGGTGTCATCCCCAAGAACCCGACCGCCGAAGCCAATGATTCGTCCCCGCGCATCGCGGATTGGAAACATGATACGGTTGCGAAACCGGTCATAATTGCCGCCATGCTCTTTTTCAATGATCACTCCCGCTTTAAGCAGGAGTTTGATTTGTCCGGCACTTTTCCCCAAAGCCTGTAACAGATTGTTCCAGCCCGGGGGGGCGAACCCCATTTCAAATGTGGCGGCGGTTTCTCCGTTCAGACCGCGCTTTTTCAGATAGTTTACCGCATGTTGTGCATCGGGATGCTGGCGTAGCTGCTGGCGGAACCACGCGGCTGCTTCTTCCAGTATAGTATAAAGTTCGCTACTGTCTTGCTGTTCCCCACTGGAGGCGCCGGCTTCAACGGGTACGGGCAGATTGGCGCGATCGGCCAGATCATGCACTGCCTCGACAAAATCCATATGTTCATAATCCATCAGGAAGCCCAGCGCGGTTCCATGTGCTCCGCAGCCGAAGCAGTGAAAGAACTGCTTGGCCGGGCTGACGGTAAAAGAGGGGGTTTTTTCGTCGTGGAAGGGGCAGCAGGCGGTAAACTCCCGACCTGTCTTTTTTAACGGTACATATTCGTTGATTAGTTCGACGATGTCCGTACGGGATATCAGCTCATCAATAAATTGTCGGGGAATTCGGCCAGCCATGGCCTTATTGTAGCGTAATGGCGGAGTCAGGAGAGCAGGGCTTTGACCCGTGTGCTGACGGCTCCCAGATCAGCGCGTCCTTGCAGTTGGGGTTTAAGCAGGCCCATTACCTTTCCCATCTCCTGCATTGTGCTTGCTCCAGTGGAGTTGATAGCTTCAGCGATCAGTGTCTCGATTTCGGCTTCGCTGAGGGCGGCGGGCAGGTATTCCTGAATGATTTTCAGCTCAAACTGCTCCTGCTCCTCCAGCTCTTGCCGATGGGCTTTCCGGTACTGTTCAATGGATTCACGTCGCTGCTTGGCCATCTTGTCCAGCAGGACAACAATGTCGTTATCATTCAGTTCGCAGCGCTCATCAACTTCGCGCTGTTTGATGGCCGCAAGAATCAGCCGGATGGTTAGCAGCCGCTGTTTTTCCTTGCTGCGCATGGCAGACTTCATGTCATCCGTGATGCGGATTTTCAATGAGGTGGTGGAGGCCATACGGGTAAAGCCGGGCGGAGGAATCAGTACAAACGGCGCTGCTTGGCAACTTCCCGGTACAGTTTTTTCTGATGACGTTTGACTGCAGCGGCTTTTTTGCGTTTGCGTTCGGTAGTGGGTTTTTCGTAGTACTCGCGGCTGCGGACCTCGGAAAGAACTCCCGCTTTTTCGCAGGCGCGTTTAAAGCGCCGCAGGGCGATGTCAAAGGGCTCATTTTCTCTAACGCGTACTGATGGCATCTAAATTCCTCTAAAATTCAGGTATAAAAACTGCGTAACTACTCAAGCTTGTCCCCGAAACGGACCATCTCTGCGTTGGAAAATGGCCATTTACCCTTGTAAACTTATATTTTCCGCCATGATCTGGCCTGTTTCAGAAGCGAAGCAATCCGAGTATATTTGCTACTCGCTGAGTAGCTACAAAACTGCAAACGAAGAATTCTAACCCCGTAGCAGCTAAATTGCAAAGAACAGAATCCTGATTTTCCGGTAGAATGGCCCCCCATGCGTATTCTGGGAATAGAAACCTCCTGTGATGAGACCGGTGTTGCTGTTTATGACAGCGAGCTCGGTTTGCTGGGCCATGCCTTGCATAGCCAGGTGGCGATGCATGCCGAATATGGAGGTGTGGTACCGGAACTTGCTTCCCGCGACCATGTGCGGAAGATATTGCCACTCTTGCAAGAGCTGGATTTCAGTGCAGATTCAATTGATGGTGTGGCTTACACTGCCGGACCCGGCTTGATCGGCGCCCTGTTGGTGGGGGCCTCCATCGGGCGTGCGCTGGCCTGGAGCTGGGGAGTCCCGGCCGTGGGGGTGCATCATATGGAGGGGCATCTGCTGGCTCCCATGCTGGAGGAGGAGCGCCCCGAATTCCCTTTTGTTGCCCTGCTGGTATCCGGTGGACATACCCAGTTGGTGCGGGTGGACGGGATTGGCCGCTACTCATTGCTGGGTGAATCGCTGGATGATGCGGCGGGAGAGGCCTTTGACAAGACAGCCAAGCTGCTGGGACTGGGGTATCCGGGAGGGCCGGCATTGGCGCAGCTGGCGGAACAGGGTGATCCGGAAAGGTTTTGTTTTCCCCGCCCGATGACCAACCGGCCTGGCCTGGATTTCAGTTTCAGTGGTTTGAAAACCTTTGCTCTTAATACCTTGCTTGAACACAAGGATGAGCCTGGTGTCCGGGCTGATATTGCCCGAGCTTTTCAGGATGCGGTGATTGATACGCTTATAATCAAGTGTCGGCGGGCGCTGCGGGAGACCGGTCTGCAGCATCTGGTGGTTGCCGGAGGGGTGAGTGCCAACAGGGCGCTGCGTTGTCGTCTCGGGGTGGTTGCAGATGAAGCAGGTGGCCGGGTGTGGTATCCCCGTCCCGAGTTTTGCACCGATAACGGAGCAATGATCGCCTACGCTGGTTGTCAGCGTCTGTTGGCGGGAGAGCAGCAATCTCTGGCCATCGAGGTCAGGGCGCGCTGGCCATTTGATGAGTTGCGGCCGTCAGATTGATCGGGAGAGAAAGTTCTGCAACAGGTCATGACCCTGCCGGGTAAGGATTGACTCGGGGTGAAACTGTACCCCCTCGATGGGATACTCCCGATGTTGTACCCCCATTATCTCGTCCATCCGGCCCGACTCATCCTCTGTCCATGCAGTGACTTCCAGACAGTCGGGCAGGCTCTCTTTCTCGATTATCAGTGAGTGGTAACGGGTGGCCTCAAACGGGTTGTCCAGCCCTGTGAACAGACTGCTGTTATGGTGATAGATAGGGGAGGTCTTGCCGTGCATTACCTGGCGGGCATGAATGACCCGGCCACCAAATGCCTGACCAATACTCTGGTGTCCCAGGCAGACACCCAGGATGGGCAGCTTTCCGGCAAAATATTTGATGCTTTCCAATGAGATTCCCGCCTCATTCGGGGTGCAGGGTCCCGGTGAAATCACCAGATGCTCCGGCTGCAATGCCTCGATCTCCTTGAGCGTGATCTGGTCGTTGCGGAATACCTGTACTTCGGCTCCCAGCTCACCAAAATATTGCACTAGGTTATAGGTAAAGGAGTCGTAGTTGTCGATCATCAAAAGCATGTTCTTGTTGACCTTCTGTATGAAAATGGTTCAGCAGTCCGTGTTCGCACTTCGTTTTTTCGGCACCTTTAAGTCTGCAAGATGCTTCAATGTATTGCTCCGATACCACGGAGAACAGGACCGGCTTTTTTTCGGAGCAGGGTTCGGTTTATTCCAGAGGAAGGAGCATATTCTGCTCCTGTTTTACCGATGCGACCCATCCAGTCCTGCTTCCGCCATGGCAACCGCCCGGAATACAGCTCGCCCCTTGTTCATGGTCTCTTTCCACTCCAGGCGCGGTATGGAGTCGTAAACGATTCCGGCGCCGGCCTGGATGTGCAGCTGTTGATCCTTGATAACCGCAGTGCGGATGGCGATAGCGGTGTCCATGTTGCCGGACCAGGAGAGATAACCCACCGCGCCGGCATAGATCCCCCGTTTTACCGGTTCCAGTTCGTCGATGATCTCCATGGCGCGGATCTTGGGGGCGCCGCTGACGGTACCGGCGGGGAAGGTGGCGCGCAGTACGTCCATGGCGCTCATTCCCGGCCGCAGCCTGCCGATGACGTTGGAGACGATATGCATGACGTGGGAGTAGCGCTCGATGACCATCTTGTCGGTGAGTTCCACGCTGCCCAGTTCGGCGATGCGGCCTACGTCGTTCCTGCCCAGATCGATCAGCATCAGGTGTTCTGCCAGCTCCTTGGGATCGGCGAGCAGCTCTTCCGCCATGGCCTGATCCTCCTGCTCGTCCCTGCCGCGGCGGCGGGTGCCGGCGATGGGGCGCACGGTCACCTCATCCTGTTCCAGCCGAACCAGGATCTCCGGCGATGAACCGACGATATGGAAGTTGTCCAGATTCAGGTAGTACATATAGGGCGAGGGGTTGAGGCTGCGCAGCGCCCGGTAGAGGTGCAGCGGCGGGGCGTTGAAGGGGATGGAGAGGCGCTGGGAGAGTACTACCTGCATCACGTCCCCTTCGGTGATGTACTGTTTGGCCCGCTCCACGGCCCGTTCAAAGCTCTCCTGGCTGAAGCCGGAGATGAAATCGGTCTCCTCAATCTGTACCGGGCGTGGATGAAAGCGGTGCTGTACCGGACAGGAGAGGCGATCCACCAGCTCTCCCAGCCGCTGCTGTCCACGCTGCCAGGCGTCTGTTTCGGCCGGGTTGCTGTGGATAATCACATAGAGCTTGCCGCTCAGGTTGTCGAACACCACCACCTCGTC
>JALSHD010000092.1 GCA_026982395.1 Chromatiales bacterium
AGGTCAGATGCACCGTGCTGGACGGTAAAAGCGAGCAGTTCAGTTATATCCATGTTTCCCCTCTCATATATATCGTTTTTACGTATAATTCGCACTATGAAATCCCGGATTGCCGACAACCTGGCCCAACTGCGCATGCGAATCCAGCAGGCAGAACGGCGCTATCAACGCCCTCCCGGCTCAGTGCAACTGTTGGCGGTAAGCAAAACCCGCCCGGCCGAGGACATCCTGGCTGCAGCAGCCTGCGGACAACGTCATTTCGGCGAAAACTATCTGCAGGAGGCGGTGGAAAAGATCACCGCTCTCGCTGACCACAATCTGTACTGGCATTTCATCGGGCCGATTCAATCCAACAAAACCCGACTCATCGCCACCCATTTTGATTGGGTTCACAGCGTCGATCGGCTGAAGGTCGCCCGGCGGCTCAGCGACCAGCGTCCCGCCCATCTGCCCCCGCTCAATATCTGTCTACAGGTCAACATCAGTGATGAGGCAAGCAAGTCCGGACTCTCTCTGTCCGGGCTACCCGAGGCCGCCAGGCAGATTGCCGGGCTGTCCAACCTGCATCTGCGGGGTTTAATGGCCATTCCACAGCGCAGCCCCCATTTTGAGCAACAGCGTCGCCCCTTCCATCAGCTGCATCAGGCGCTACAATCCCTCAGCAACGAGGGGATCAAGCTGGACACCCTCTCCATGGGAATGTCGACGGATATGGAGGCAGCAATTGCCGAAGGTGCTACCATTGTGCGCATCGGCACCGATATTTTTGGCCCGCGCGATTGAATCTTTACCCTGCGACCTTGTACCCTATTCGAATACCTTTCCTTAGTTAGCGGAAACCAATATGCAAAACTTTAATATAGGCTTCATCGGTGGCGGCAACATGGCCCGCAGCCTGATCGGAGGGCTGATTGCCAACGGTTTTGAGCGCGATAAAATCAGTGTTACCGAACCCGATGAGGAGAAACGCGCCCGGCTCACCGCAGACTTTGGTATCCATACGCTGGACAGCAATCAACAAATTGCGGCAACTGCCGATGTTTTGTTGCTCGCCGTAAAACCGCAGGCCATGAAGCAGGTAACGGAGGATATGACATCAGCCGTACAGCAAAACCAGCCGCTGATAATCTCCATTGCAGCGGGAATACGGGAGTCGGACATCAACCGCTGGCTGGGAGGAAACTGCGCCATCGTGCGCGCCATGCCCAATACACCGGCACTGGTGGAGTGTAGCGCCACGGCCCTGTATGCCAATTCACGGGTTCGCGAACAGCAGCGAGAACAGGCCGAATCCGTGTTGCGGGCCGTCGGTCTTGCCCTGTGGCTGGACAGAGAGGAACAGATGGATGCCGTTACTGCCCTTTCCGGTAGCGGACCCGCCTATTTTCTGCTGATAATGGAGATCATGGAGCAGACTGCCGTCACATTGGGGCTGGAGGACAAGACAGCTCGCCTGCTGACGCTGCAGACCGCATTTGGCACCGCCAAAATGGCGCTGGAGAGCAATGAAGATGCCGCCACCTTGCGACGGCGCGTGACCTCGCCTGGCGGCACAACCGAACAGGCCGTCAAGGTACTGGAAGATGGTGGCCTGTGGGAGCTGTTCCATCAGGCGCTGACCGCAGCTCGCACCCGTTCGGAAGAGCTGGCCAAACAACTGGGAGAAAAGTGATGGGAGGAAATTACGCCGAACATGCAGGGGTATTTCTGATTCAAACCCTGTTTGGGCTCTATATTCTGGCAATCATGCTGCGTTTCCTGTTGCAGTGGGTGCGCGCCGATTTCTACAACCCGGTGTCACAATTTCTGGTCAAGATAACCAACCCGCTGCTCAAACCACTACGCCGCCTTATTCCCGGATTCTGGGGAATGGATCTGGCTGCTATCTTACTGATGCTGCTACTGCAGATGCTGGAGCTTTTTCTCGTTGGAGTAGTTGTAGGACAAGCATTCAAGCCGCTTGGCGTTCTGCTTATGTCTGCTGGAGAACTGCTCTCGCTGGCTGTTTACGTATTTATGTTTGCCATCATTATCCAGATCATACTGAGCTGGATTCAACCCGGCAGCTACAACCCCGTTATCGGCCTGGTCAACCGCATCGCCGAACCACTGCTGGCCCCAGCCAGGCGGCTCATCCCGCCCATCTCGGGCCTGGATCTGTCACCACTGGCGGTACTCATTCTTCTGCAACTTACCCAGATCCTGCTGGTATCACCGGTCAAGGACCTCGGCAGGATGATGGCATTCCAATGAGCCGGGCAGGTTTCTATCGCTGGCATGGCAACGCATTGGAACTGAATGTGCGGGTACAACCCAAAGCGAGCAGAGACGAGATTGTCGGCCCACTTGGCAGCGACCTCAAGGTGCGCATTACCGCCCCACCAGC
The DNA here is from genome assembly GCA_026982395.1 of Chromatiales bacterium. Classification (GTDB taxonomy): domain Bacteria; phylum Pseudomonadota; class Gammaproteobacteria; order Thiohalospirales; family Thiohalospiraceae; genus DRMK01. Next base: position 2,387 of record JALSHD010000092.1, read on the forward strand.
AGAGGGCAAGGCCAACATCCACCTTGTCCGGTTCCTAGCAAAAACATTCGGTGTTCCCCGCACCCGGGTCACGCTGGTCAGTGGTGAAAGAGGACGCAGCAAGCGTCTGCGCATCGACACGCCCGCCCGGCTGCCGGAAATGATCAACGGAAACCAGAACTGATGCCGGACACCATCCCCGCAGACTCCGTTGGCCTGGTGACACCGCAGACCAGCCACTTCGACACCCCGTTGAAACTCGATTGCGGACGGGAGCTGCCGGAGTACGACCTGATCTACGAGACCTACGGCGAACTGAATGCGGATCGCAGCAACGCCGTACTGATCTGCCACGCCCTCTCCAGCGACCACCACGCTGCCGGTTATCACAGCATGGAGGATCGCAAACCCGGCTGGTGGGACTCCTGCATCGGCCCCGGCAAACCCATCGACACCAACCGCTTTTTTGTCGTCTGCCCCAACAACCTGGGTGGCTGCAAGGGCTCCAGCGGACCAACTACC
>JALSHD010000093.1 GCA_026982395.1 Chromatiales bacterium
AACCTGATAGGTGGCTTGATTGCCTATTGCCTGAAGGACAACAAACCTGCTATCAATTTATCGGAAAACGATATGGCGGAGCTGCAAGCGATTGCTCTACCCTGTCCTTAAACCGATCTCAGGTTAACAAAGTCACGAAAGCATGCTCCCGCCCTGCTGCTTTGGACTAACAGTGTTTTTCTTTTCTTGCCATCCACCCCCAATCCCCCTACAATCGGCGGCCTGCTTCAGGTGCCTTGTGAACCCCCGTTCCCAAGGTTAAACGGGAAGCCGGTGCATTTTTGTCAATAAGTGGCTGCTTAACGGGCAGTTACGTCAAGAACCAGAATAATCCCGGCACTGCCCCCGCAACGGTAAGCGAGTTATAGCAGATCACGCAGCCACTGCGTATTAACGCGGGAAGGCGATCTGCCAGGTGGAACACCGCTCGCGAGTCCGGATACCGGCCTGTCGCAATTTTGTCTGACATTGCGGAGGGCGATGTTGCAGCAGCGGCCCGGTTTTCTGTTTCCGCCTGTTTTTTCCTCCGTGTATGTTCTTGTTGCTCATTCGCGTACGGGGAGTGCGCCGGAGGAAAAGAAAAAATGAACAAGCGATTTTCTGTTTTGGCTGCATTGATGTTGCCTGGTTCCCACGTGGCTGTGGCCGCAAATCCCGAGCCCGCCCTCGCAGGGGAGTTTGAACCCATTGTTGTCACCGCCACCCGCACCGCCGAAACGGCGGACGAAACGCTCGCTTCGGTGACGGTCATTACGCGCCAGGGCATCGAACGGTTGCAGGCGCAGACGGTTCATGAGCTGTTGCTTGGCCTGCCTGGCGTGGGTGTCGTCAACAGCGGCGGCCGTGGAAAGAGCACTTCGGTATTCCTGCGGGGTACCGAATCCGATCACCTGCTGGTACTGGTGGATGGCGTGAAAACGGGTTCGGCTACGACAGGAACCACATCCTTTCAGTACCTGCCCGTGGAACAGATCGAGCGCATCGAAATCGTGCGGGGGCCACGCTCCAGTCTGTACGGTTCCGAGGCGATCGGCGGGGTGATCCAGATCTTCACCCGCCGTGGTGGGGGAGGGCCTAAACCTTATCTCACCTTCAGTGGTGGTAGTTACGGTACCTACAGTGCCTCTGCCGGGATCTCCGGGGGAGGAGACAAGGGGTGGTTCAGTATGAATGTGGGTGCCGAGGAGACGGAGGGCTTCGACGCCTGTCAGGGGGATCTTTCCGGAGGTTGCTTCACTGATGAACCGGACAAGGATGGCTACCGCAGCAGCTCCGGTTCCGTACGTATCGGTTACCGGACCGATCGTGCAGATGTCAATTTTTTCTGGATGCGTGCAGAGGGCAGAAGTGATTACGATGCCCCCGATACAGCCACTCTTCCCCCTCTGGAGCTGGGGCCAAACAAGGTTCGGTTTGTCCAGGATATTCTGGGTGGCCGATTGGGCTTTTCCGTCACGGAGTGGTGGCATGTCAACCTCGGTGTCGGAACAAGCCGGGACGAGTCGGAGAATTTCAGAGCCGGCGGTATTCCGGATGGCCGTTTCGAAACCGTGCGCGATACCGTCTCGTTGCAGAACGACATCGCCGTTGCAGGCGATCATCTGCTGACCCTGGGGTTCGACTATCAGGATGACAGGGTGGATAGTACCACCGACTACAGCGTCACCTCCCGCAACAACAAGGGGATTTTCGCGCAGTACCAGGGGGTGGTCGGTTCCCATGACCTGCAGCTCAGTGTGCGCGGCGACGACAACGGACAGTTTGGCAGCTGGACGACCGGCGGACTGGCATGGGGATATCCTGTGAGCGAAAAGCTGCGCCTGACCGCCTCATACGGCACCGCCTTCAAGGCACCCACCTTCAACCAGCTCTACTATCCCCCGCATCCGGTGTGGGGAGGGGGGGGTAACCCGGATCTTTTGCCGGAAGAGTCCCGCAGTTTCGAGCTGAGTCTGCGGGGCGAGAGCGGCTGGGGCAGCTGGTCACTGAACGCCTATGAGACCCTCATCGACGATCTGATCGCCTACGATGCCGCCACCAGCGCGCCAGGCAACGTGGACGAGGCACTCGTTCGCGGTGTCGAGGGGGCGGTGACGGCGGAGATTGGCGGCTGGACCATCGCCACCAGAGTGACCGTGCTCAAGCCGGAGAACCATTCGGACGGTAGCAACAGGGACAACATATTGCCCCGGCGTGCCGAGCAGTCGCTGCGCCTCGATGCGGATCGCGATTTTGGAAGATACACCCTGGGGGGCACGCTGCTGGTCGAGGGCAGGCGGTATGACGATCTGGCCAACAGCCGCAAGCTCGATGGTTATACCCTGGTCAATCTGCGTGCGGGCTACCGTTTGGGCTCAGCCTGGTCGCTGCAGGCGAGGGTGGAGAACCTTCTGGACGAGGAGTACCAGACCGCCGCATTCTACAATCAGCCGGGTCTCAGCGGCTACCTGACCCTGCGTTATCAACCCTGAATAGTGACCGGAGGAGGCGTCCCGGCCACTGGGGGGGAGGCAGCTGTTCGGCGTATAGGAAACATGTCGCGTAACTGCACGCTGTCAAGAGGAGAGCAAGATGGATCGGGATGAGCAGGAACGGCGCTACCTGCAACGCATGCAGCGCAGAAAAAGGGTAGTGGACGAGGCGGTAGCCCGAGCCGACCGCCAGCAGGGCCTGCTGCTGGTGCTCACCGGCAGCGGCAAGGGCAAATCCACCTCGGCGTTCGGCATGGCGGCGCGGGCGCTGGGCCACTGCATGCAGGTGGGGGTGGCGCAGTTCATCAAGGGGCGCTCGGACACCGGTGAGGAGGCCTTCTTCCGTCGCCAGCCCGGGGTTAGCTGGCATGTTCTCGGTGAGGGATTTACCTGGGAGACGCAGGATCCCAGGCGGGACCGGGAGGTGGCACAACGGGGCTGGGAGGTGGCGCGGAAGATGTTGGGAGACTCCTCCTTCGACCTGGTCATACTCGATGAACTCACCTATCCGCTCAACTACGGTTGGCTGTCATTGCAGAGCGTGATGGATGATCTCGAAAACCGCCCGCCGTTGCAGCATGTGGTGATCACCGGCCGTGGTGCTCCGCGACAGCTGTGCGAACTGGCCGACACGGTTACCGAAATGAGCGATGTCAGGCACGCTTTCCGGGCCGGTGTTGGAGCGCAGCCGGGGATCGATTTCTGAACGATGCGCGATGGATGTTTTCCTGGTCATCGTCACGGCGTTGCTGCTGGACAACTGGCTGGGGGAACCTCCCCGGTTCCATCCCCTGGTCGGTTTCGGGCGACTGGCCCGGTTGCTCGAACAGCGTCTTTACGGAGACTCACGGGTTGCCGGGTTCGTCGCACTGTTGACCCTGCTACTCCCGTTCACCCTGCTCGCCCTGTTACCCGCCGGTCTGGCGGGGGGAGCCGTCGTCGAGGTGCTGTTGCTCTATCTCGCCATCGGCCGGAACAGTCTCGGTCAGCACGCAGCCCAGGTGCGTGATGCACTGGCCGTGGATGATCTGGTGTTGGCTCGCCAGCGGCTTGACTTGATGGTCAGCCGTGATACGGCACAGCTCGATCAGCGGGGAGTGGCCGGGGCGGCGCTGGAGTCGGTGCTGGAGAACGGCAACGATGCGATCTTCGGGGCCATCTTCTGGTTTGTGCTGGCCGGGGCGCCGGGGGTTGTTCTCTATCGCCTGGCCAACACGCTCGATGCCATGTGGGGCTACCGGAATGAGCGCTACCACCGTTTTGGCTGGGCTGCAGCCCGGCTGGACGACCTGCTCAACTTCATCCCGGCCCGGTTGACCGCGCTCAGTTACGCGCTGGCCGGAAAATTCCGGATGGCGCTGCGTTGCTGGCGCAAGCAGGGTGCTCTCTGGAACAGTCCGAATGCGGGGCCGGTGATGGCGGCGGGTGCCGGTAGTCTGGGAGTTACTATTGGTGGCGCCGCTTGTTACGAGGGTGTCATGCAGATGCGGCCGCAACTGGGTGCGGGGCAAGATGAGCCTGACTCCGGGGTGATTGCAAGAGGGCTGCGGCTACTGGATCGTGCGCTGCTCATCTGGATACTCGTGCTTTTCACGGGAGCCTGGTTTGCCGGCTAGAGTGAACAGGTTACTGCATCACGGCGGCCGGTTACGGGAGGCTGCTGCCCGCTACGGGATACCGGCTGCCGATTGGATCGATCTTTCAACCGGTATCAATCCGCATGGCTGGCCTGTTCCACCAATCCCGGACTCTGCCTGGGCGCGGTTGCCTGATGACGATGAGCTTGAACAAAATGCGTTAACTTACTATGGCGCAAGGCACCTGCTTCCAGTCGCCGGTTCCCAGGCGGCAATCCAGGCGCTGCCTCAGCTGCGGGCCAGCAGTCGTGTCGGGGTGCTGGTTCCTGACTACAGTGAGCATGCCCATGCGTGGCAACGTGCCGGACATGAGGTAATGTCAGTCGCGGCGGATGATATCTCTGCCCGGCTGAACCATTTCGATCTGCTGGTACTGAGCAATCCCAATAATCCTACAGGAAGAACCTTCCCCCGGGAGCAGCTGCTGGCCTGGCATCAACAGCTCGCTGCGCGGGGAGGCTGGCTGGTGGTGGATGAGGCATTCATGGATGTTACTCCGGAGCAGAGCCTTGCGCCTCATAGCTCCCGCCCCGGCCTGATCGTGTTGCGTTCACTGGGCAAGTTCTTCGGTCTGGCCGGTGCCCGTGTGGGCTTTGTCTGTGCCGGGCTGGAGCTGCTCTCCCGGCTGGAGCATCTGCTCGGCCCCTGGACCATCAGTGGCCCCGCCCGCCATGTTGCCTGTTTGGCGGTTCAGGATCGGCGCTGGCAGGTCATCACCCGCCGCCGGCTTGCCAGACAGGGGGAGAGACTGCGGGCGCTGTTGACCCATCGGGGATATGCTCCCGATGGCGGATGTACCCTGTTTCAGTGGCGCTGTACCCCTCGCGCCGGACAGCTGCAGGAGCAGCTGGCCAGCCGCGGGATTCTGATCCGCTGTTTCGATCACCCCTCCAGCGTGCGCTTCGGATTGCCGCGAGAGGAGGCCGACTGGCGGCGGCTCGATGCTGCGCTGGCGGAGATCGAATCATGAGTACCCTGATGGTACAGGGAACCACTTCGGACGCGGGCAAGAGCCTGCTGGTGACCGCGTTATGCCGCTGGCTCTGCCGCCGGGGGATTCGCGTGGCCCCGTTCAAACCGCAGAACATGGCCCTGAACAGCGCCGTCACCGCCGATGGCGGGGAGATCGGGCGAGCCCAGGCGGTACAGGCGCAAGCCTGTCATCTGCGGCCGGTGACCGACATGAATCCGGTGCTGCTCAAGCCCAACAGCGATACCGGTGCCCAGATCATCATTCAGGGGCGGGCGATCGGTAACATGGATGCCTGTGACTACCATCACTACAAACATACCGCCCGGGAGGCGGTTCTGGACTCCTGGCAACGGCTTGCCACCCGTTTTGATGCGGTCATCGTGGAGGGTGCCGGATCGCCAGCCGAAATCAACCTGCGTGCCAATGACATCGCCAACATGGGGTTCGCCGAGGCGGTGGACTGCCCCGTGCTGCTGGTGGCCGACATCGACCGTGGTGGCGTGTTCGCCCATCTGGTAGGTACTCTGGCACTGCTGAGCGAAAGCGAACGGGCGCGCGTTGCGGGCTTTGTCATCAACCGCTTTCGTGGTGACATTGCCCTGCTGCGGCCGGGCCTGGAGTGGCTGGAAAAAGAGACCGGCAAGCCGGTGCTGGGAACCCTGCCCTATCTGCACGGGCTGCATCTGGAGGCCGAAGATGCGTTGCCGCGGGATAACATAAGCGTGCCGGGGGGAGGGCATCCCCACCTCCGGGTGGTGGTGCCGGCCCTGCCGCATATCAGCAACCATACCGACTTCGACCCCTTGCGCTTGCACCCGCAGGTGGAACTGCAGTTCGTCGGCCCCGGTGAGCCGCTCCCGGCGGCCGATCTCATCATCCTGCCCGGTTCCAAGAGTGTGCGCAGTGATCTGGATTGGCTGCGTCGGCAGGGGTGGGACAGAGCAATCCGGCGCCACTTGCGCTACGGGGGCAAACTGATCGGGATCTGCGGCGGGTTTCAGATGCTGGGCCGGGAAATCCACGACCCCGAAGGGGTCGAGGGAGAGCCGGGAAGCCGTTGTGGACTGGGATTGCTGGAGTTTCAAACCACCCTCACAACAGAGAAAAAACTGTGTAATGTGCAGGGGCGGTTGGCGGTTGGCGAAGCTCCGGTCAGCGGTTACGAGATCCATTCCGGCATCACGCACGGCCGCGCACTGGAGAGCCCGGCGGTGGAGCTGAAAGGGCGCACCGACGGGGCCATCAGTGAGGATGACGCGATTCTCGGCACCTATCTGCACGGCCTGTTCGAGTCAGCCGCTGCCTGCAGTGCACTGCTGGAGTGGAGCGGACTGGACGAGGTGACAACACCCGACTACGCTGCCCGAAGGGAGGCGGCCATCGAACGGCTGGCCGAAGCGGTAGAGGAGCATCTCGATACGGGGCGGCTGCTCCGGCTAATCAAAGGAGGGGATGCATGAAAACCCTGATTCTCGGTGGTGTCCGTTCGGGCAAGAGCCGCCTTGCCGAGCAACTTGCAAAACAGAGGGGGCTGCCGGTCACCTTCATCGCCACCGCGTCGGCGCAGGACGGGGAGATGCAGGCGCGGATTGCCGCACATCGCGCGCGCCGTCCGGAGCAGTGGCAGCTGGTGGAGGAGCCGCTGCGGCTGGCCGGAGTGATCGGGCAGCATGCGCAGCCGGGGCGCTGCCTGCTGGTGGACTGCCTGACCCTGTGGCTGACCAATCTCCTGTTGGCCGGGGATGAAACCCTGTTCCGGGCGCAGCGCAGTGCCCTGCTCGACGGGTTGGCCACCGCGCCGGGCGAAATCATCCTGGTCAGCAATGAGACCAATATGGGGATCGTTCCCTTGGGGGAGCTGTCCCGCCGCTACTGTGACGAGGCGGGCACCCTGCATCAGGAGATCGCCCGGCGTTGCGAACGGGTGATCCTGACGGTAGCCGGTCTGCCCCACCTGCTGAAAGGAGAACTGGAATGAGTGACAGAGAGACCACCGACTGGCTGAACGACCCAATCAAGGCGCCCGACGAGCAGATCCGGCAGGCGGCTGTGGAGCACCAGGGCCAACTCACCAAGCCGCCGGGAGCGCTGGGCCGTCTGGAGGAGGTGGCCATACAGCTTGCTGCGCTCCAGCGCAGGGAGCTGCCGGCCGTGGAGCGGGTGAGGATCACGGTGTTTGCCGGCGATCACGGAGTAGCGCAGGAGAGGGTGTCGGCCTTTCCCCAGGAGGTCACCGCCGAGATGGTGAAGAACTTCGCCACTGGAGGCGCGGCGATCAGCGTCATGGCGCGCAGCATTGGTGCTGTGCTGGAGGTGGTCAATCTGGGCACGGCTCACGCCACCGGCCCGCTTGGGGAGGTGACCGATCTTGGCCTCGGCCCCGGCACCGCCAATTTCGTCCACGAGGCCGCGATGAGCGGCGGGCAGCTGGCGGCGGCGCTGAATGCCGGGAGGCAGGCGGCTGCGCAGGCCGAAGCGGATCTGTTCATCGGCGGGGAGATGGGTATCGCCAACACCACTGCCGCCAGCGCCCTGGCCTGCGCGCTGCTCGGCGCCACACCCGAGCAGCTCGCCGGTCCCGGCACCGGGCTGGATCAGAATGGAGTGCAGCACAAGGCCGGAGTGATTCAAAGGGGACTCGACCGGCACCTGCCGCATATCGACTCCCCTCTGGAGGCTCTGCGCCGTCTGGGTGGTTTCGAGATCGCCGCCCTCAGCGGCGCCTGTATCGCCTCGGCCCAAGCCGGTGTGCCACTGCTGGTGGATGGCTTCATCAGCTCGGTGGCCGCACTGACCGCCGTGCATCTCCGGCCTGATCTACTGCCCTGGCTGCTGTTCTCCCACGCCTCTGCCGAACCCGGTCACCGCCGGGTGCTGGATGCCCTGGATGCGCAACCGTTGCTGGATCTCGGGATGCGGCTGGGGGAGGGGAGCGGTGCTGCGGCGGCGGTCCCCCTGCTGCGCATCGCCTGTGCGCTGCACAATGAGATGGCCACCTTTGCCGAAGCCTCGGTTTCCGAAAAGTTGTGATGCGCCCCTTTCTGGTCGCCCTGCAGTTTCTTACCTCACTGCCGGTGCAGCTGGCGGTTCCACCCGATGAACGGGAGATTGGCCACTCACTGGCCTGGTACCCGGTGGTAGGTCTGCTGCTTGGGGGAGTGGTTTTTCTTGCAGCCCTGATTCTGGACAGTGCTCCGCCCCTGTTGGGAGCCGCGTTACTGTTGGTTCTCTGGGTGCTGCTCAGCGGCGGGCTGCATCTGGATGGCCTGGCGGACAGCGCCGACGCCTGGATTGGGGGTTTGGGGGACCGTGACAGAACTCTCGCCATCATGAAGGATCCCCGCTGCGGCCCCGCCGGAGTGGTCGCAGTGGTACTGCTGTTGCTGCTCAAGTTCAGCGCCATCTACAGCCTGCTGGAGAGTGGCGTGCCGATCCCCCTTCTGCTTGCGCCGGTGCTTGGCCGGATGGCTCTGCCGCTGCTGTTCCTGACCACTCCCTATCTGCGCAGGGAGGGGTTGGGGAGTGCGCTTGCAACGCACGCCTCTCCAAAGCGGGTTGTGCTGATCTCCGTTGCGGTCCTGATGGTACTGCTCGTGGTGGAAAAGAGCTCCCTGTTCTGGCTGATGATTGTGGCTGTGGTGCTATTTGTTGTACTGCGGACCATGATGATGCGCCGTTTGGGCGGGACCACCGGCGATCTGGCGGGGGCGCTGGTGGAGTTGACAGAAACCGCTGTATTGACAGCGGCGGTTCTGGTTTAGCCGCTCTTTGAAGACTCCAGAAGATTGGTGAGCAGAGCAAACTCCTGCAGAGAGAGCTGCTCTGCCCGTATGGCCGGATCGATTCCGCTGCTGCTGATCTGCTCCGCGCTTAGCATCTTTTTCAGCGTGTTGCGCAGGGTCTTGCGTCGTTGTGAGAAGGCTTGTGTGACCAGCTGTGAGAAAGCGGTGGGATTGGTTACTTCCACAGGTGGTTCCGGATGGGGAATCAGCCGGATGATGGCGGAGTCAATTTTTGGTGCGGGCCGGAACGCCTCCGGTCCGACGGTGAACAGCATCTCCACCTGACAATGAAACTGCACCATAACGCTCAGACGACCATACGTTTTGCTGCCGGGGGTAGCTGTGATCCGCTCCACCAGCTCTTTCTGCAACATGAAATGCATATCCTGGATGCAGGGAAGCTGTTTGAAGAGATGGAAGAGCAACGGTGTGGAGATGTTATAGGGAAGGTTTCCAAGCAGGCGAATCCGCTTTTCCGGCTGTTTGAGCGTGCAGAAATCAAATTTCAAGGCGTCTGCTGAATGGATCTCCAGCGTACCGAGTCCGGCACAGTTCTGTTGCAGGAGGGGAATGAGGTCGCGATCCAGCTCGACCACTGTCAGCTGCTTTGTCAGGGTGAGAATCTGACGGGTCAGTGCTCCCGGGCCGGGGCCGATCTCTACCAGTGTCTGGCCGGGGCGGGGATCAATGGCGGAGACGATGCGCTGCAGCACCGTGGCATCATGCAGAAAATTCTGGCCGAAGCGTTTGCGGGCGCGGTGCTGTTTCATTGAGGTGATCTCTGGGCCATTTCCAGTGCGGTTTGTAGTGCATACTCCAGGCTGCCGGAGGAGGCCTTGCCGCTGCCGGCCAGCTCCAGCGCGGTGCCGTGATCCACAGAGGTGCGGATAATGGGCAGGCCCAGCGTGATATTTGCCGCCCGTCCGAACCCCCTGTATTTGAGCACCGGCAGCCCCTGGTCGTGATACATGGCAAGCACCACATCGCCGTTTTCCAGCTGTTGGGGGGTGAACAGGGTGTCGGCGGGAAGAGGGCCATGCAGCCGCATTCCTTCGCTGCGCAGCTTGTCCAGAACCGGTTGAATCACCTCGATCTCCTCGCGGCCGAGATGTCCCCCTTCCCCGGCATGTGGATTCAATCCACAGACCAGGATTTGGGGTGAAGCGGCGCAGAACCAGCGCCTCATATCATGGTCGAGAATGCGCAGAATCTTCTCCAGGCGGGTAGCCGTGATCGCCTGGCTGACCCGGCTGAGAGGAAGGTGAGTCGTGGCCAGCGCCACGCGCAGACCCTCTGTGGCCAGCATCATGACGACATTTTCCGTTCCGGTCTGTTCAGCCAGAAACTCGGTATGCCCGGTAAAGGGGATGCCTGCTTCATTGATTACCCCCTTGTGCACCGGTGCGGTAACCAGCGCGGCGAACTCCCCATTTCTGCAGCCCTGGATCGCCATTCGCAGTGTCTCCAGAACATAGCTGGCGTTGGCGGGATTCAGCTCGCCGGCAGTAACGGAAACAGGCAGTGCAACAGGGAGAATTTTCAACTGCCCGGCAAGTTGAGGGCGGGGTGGCTGGTCGGGCTGGTAGAGGGTCAATTCAACCGGCAGCCCCAGCTGTCGTGCCCGTGATTCAAGCAGATCCCGGTCGGCTGCCACCACCCGTTCGATTGCAGAGGGTTGCTGGGCGATCTGTATGCAGAGATCCGGGCCGATCCCGGCGGGTTCCCCGGCGGTGATAACGATACGTTCGGCAGGCACTATTCTGCTGGCTGTTTGGCGAGCCGGTTCTCTACGTAGGCTTCATCACGCAACTGGCGCAACCAGTTCTGGGTCTCCTGCTCGATTTTGCGTTGCCGGATGAGTTCACGTACCTTGCTGCGCTGGGTTTTCCCCTGATCATCATGGTTGCGCCGCTCCAGTACCTGAACAATGTGCCAGCCGAAACGGCTTTTGAACGGCTCGCTTATCTGGTTGACTTTCAGTTTGTTCATCTCCTGCTCGAACTCGGGCACCATGGTCCCGGGGTCCACCCAGCTCAGGTCTCCGCCAGCGGCGGCAGATCCGGGGTCTTCCGAATTGGAACGGGCCAGCTCGGCAAAATCATCGCCGGATTCGATACGCTGTTTGAGCTGCAAAAGCCGGCTTTTTATCTCCTGCTCAGAGATCAGTTCATTGGGGCGCATCAGGATATGACGGGCATGGGTCTGGGTGATCACCTGGCTCTGCTCATCCCTTTTTTCCAGCAGCTTGATGATGTGAAAACCGCTCGGGCTGCGGATCAGGTTGCTGATCTCCCCGGGTTGCATTTTCAGTACGGTATCGGCGAACAGAGAGGGGAGCTGGCCCGCCTTGCGCCAACCCAGATCACCTCCCTGCAGCGCCTGTGGATCATCTGAAACAGCAACCGCAGTCTGGGCAAAATCAGCGCCGGCACGCAGTTTGTTCAGAACCGCTTTCGCTTTTTGTTGAGCAGCCTGAATCTGTTCCGGCCCGGCTGCTTCAGGGACGGCGATGAGGATATGTCCGAGATGGTAGGCTTGATCAGTGACACCTTGTGCTTTCAGGTTTGCCAGGAAATTATCAATCTCCTCCTCGGAAACGGTAATGCGGTTATCCACCTGGCGCTGGCGCAAACGGTTGATGGCGATATCGTTGCGCAGACTCTCTCTGAACTGGGTGTAGTCGTAACCATCTTTTTCCAGCACATCACGGAACTGTTCCAGGGTCAGATTGTTCTGAGCGGCGATGTTGTGTACCGCCCGGTTCAGCATTTCATCATCCACGCGGATACCGGCGCGTTGGGCAATTTGAAGTTGCAAATGCTGGGCAATAAGGTTTTCCAGCACCTGCTGCCGAAGTACAGATTCGGGGGGGAGGGGGGTATTGTTTTGCCGTAATCGATCCTTTATTTCCAGCGTTTTTCGCGTCAGTTCGCTGCTGCTGATGACATCATTGTTGACAACGGCGGCGATGGATTCGAGTTCAATAATATCTTCTGTACCGGTGCCGGCAGCTGCCGTTAGCGGCAGTGCAAAAAGGGCTGCAACAATCAGGGAGCGGGGTCTGTTCATCTACAATCTGTTCTCTATCTGTTTACTTCATATCCTAGGATACCATCTTTCAGCAGGGCATCGATTCGTTTGCCGTTGATGTTGGATAGTCCCTTCAGCTCAAGGTTGACAAAAATTGCCCGATCGAGTTCCGCTTCGCTCTCTTTGCGAAACTCCCGACTCACCAGTCGGATACCCCAGCAACAGCTGTCGTAGCCAAAACCGATCAGGGTTTCACGGATCTGCTCCTTGTCCAGGTCGTAATCCCAGTGTCCCAGCATATGCCAGTGGGGGTTTATTGCCCAGGCGGTAGAGATATCAATTCGCCTGTAACGATAGGTGTCATCCAGCGGGTTGTACTGATGACGATAATCGATAGTAAACAGATGGCGATGGTCACGTTTATACTGCAACCGGGTGGAGAAGCGGCGGCTGCGTTCACTCCGGGGATCCCATAACAGCGAGCTGCCCACTGACCAGTGGTTGCGGAAAGAACCCTTCAGTTCGGCGGCTACGTCGGAGCTGCCCGCTGTCTCTGTTGCTTCTGTGGAGTCAAGCGTAACGCGGCGATCATTGAAATAGAATATCTGGCCGATACTGGCCTTGAGCCGCTCGGAGCCGTTGTTGCTTTCCAGAAAACGGGTCGTCAGTCCGGTGCTGAGCTGGTTCGCATCGTTAATGCGATCCGCATTGGTAAAGCGATTCTCCCGAAACAGTTGGGAGTAGTCGAAAGTGTAGGCTGCCGTATCAAAATTGGGCAGTCCACTCTGGTTGCGGTAGGGGACATACAGATAGAACAGCCTCGGTTCCAGCGTCTGCAGCATGGCGGTGTCTCCCCAGTGAGTCAGCCGCTCCAGAAATACTCCGCTGTCCAGGCTGAATACAGGCAGGGTGCGGCTGGGGGTTGGCTCCATTTCTGCTGGTGTATTGTCCAGTTGATAGAGGGTGTGGTGCAGGGTGATACGCGGGATCAGATAACTCGCCTGAGAGCGTATCGGAAAGCTGGCTCCGGGAGTGATGTCGAAGCGTGAACCGGTAGGCTGTCGCGCATTGTCGTCAAAATAGGTGTAGTCCCCGGCGATATGGTAGTTGAGTCTGTTCTCCTCTTGCCTGCCGACATATTTCAGTTTCAGCTGGGGAAATTTTTGATAGGGCGGGGTTGTCCCAAGCAGGATCTGATAGCTTAGCAGGGTTCCGGAAAACAGCCAGTCATTGTCCCGGTAGGTCACAGTCAGGCGCCGCTCCTGGTGGGTGGTTGTGTTGGGGTTGAAGCTGTCCCCCATATCAATGAAATAGTCCCGGTCGCTTACATAGTTGTAGTCTACGGTGCCCGACCAGCGCGGGGTAAACCGGCTGCGATGGTGAAATCGCAGCAGGGCGCGAGTGCGCCCGTAAACGCGATCATTATCCAGATACTCTCCGTTCAGCCGGCCACTGCTGGCAGGGGTCAAGTAGCGGAATTCCGCGCCCAGCATCAGGCCGCGACGGTTGATCACCCGTGGGGTGATTGTGGCATCATAGTTGGGTGCGATATTCCAGTAGTAAGGTATGGCAATGTCGGTGGTGTTCTGGGACAGATTGATGCTGATATCCGGCATTAAAAAACCGGACAGACGTTCATCGGCGATGGGGAACACCATGTATGGAAAATAGAAAAAGGGAACATTTTTGAACCGTACCGAAACATTACGGGCGCTTCCCATCTTGCTGTTTTGATCCAGCCGGATCTCACTGGCGCGCAGCTGCCAGTCGATATGTCCCGGGTTGCAGGTGGTATAGCTGACCTGCTGCAGCCGGGTGATATTCTTATTCACCTTCGCCACCCGGGATGCTGTTCCATGGGCATGCTGTTGTGGCAGGCGATAACCGGCACTGTCAAAGCTGCCGGTGTTGGTTTGCAGATATAGCCGGGCGCTCTCTCCGGTTACCTCAAGCGCGCTGTCGCGGTAGTGGATGCCACCGGTTGCCCGTACGGTTCGGTCGTGGTGATTATAAAGTGCCTGGGCGGCAGTTAACTCCCGGTTGCCCTGTCGAATCTCGACATTGCCGCTGAGTACACTTGTCCCCCGTTTGTTGAAAGAGGCCTGGTCAGCGCTGAACTCCAACGGGGCGGCCGGATCAAAAGCTTGTTCTTCGGCAGGAAGTGGTGTTGTCGGTCCACACAGCAACCAGCGGGTATCTGTTCCGGCACGGAGTGGCGTCATCTGGCAGAGTAACAGCAACGCCATCAGCAGTATGGGGAGATAATGGCGCAAAGGTGGGCAGGCCGGTGTAGTGTTGTTTTGCATGTGGTGCGTTAAAATCGCACATAAATAGTTTCACTTCAATCCCTTGCGGCAGATACAATACCAAAATACAACTATTCAGCGAGTAGTTAGACCAAAATCAATTCATAACTGCTTGAAATACCCGACAGGACACCGATGAATATGAAATCCAGCGCCGATACCGATTCCCGATTCGCCGAGTTGCAGTGCTGGCTGCGGGAGGAGTTGGCGCTGCCGGTTGCTGATATCGCACCCGCATCGGCCGACGCCAGTTTCCGGCGCTATTTTCGGCTGAGGTATAACGGTACTACCCGCATTGTCATGGATGCTCCGCCGGAAAAAGAGGATGTCCAGCCATTCATTGCCATCTCTGCGCTGCTGGCCGGGTTGGGACTGCATGTTCCCGACGTGCTTGAGCAGGACAGCCGGCGCGGATTTCTGCTGTTGACCGATCTGGGTTCGCGGCAGTACCTGGGGGAGCTGAATGACAGTACTGCCCGGCAGCTCTATGGTGATGCGTTGCGGGCGTTGATTCTGTTGCAGTCCTGTCCGGCGGCTGAGCTAGAACAAATACCTCGCTATGATCGGCAGTTGCTGCAAGCGGAGATGGCACTGTTTCATGACTGGTATCTGGAGCGGTTGTTGAAAATTTCTCTGACCAGTGAACAGCAGGAGGAGCTTGAATCCTCTTTTTCCTTTCTGATTTCTGCCGCGCTGGAGCAGCCACAGGTGCTGGTTCATCGGGACTACCACTCGCGTAATCTCATGGTTGACGAGCCGAATCCCGGAGTGCTGGATTTCCAGGATGCGGTGGTTGGACCGGTCAGCTATGACCTGGTATCGCTGCTCCGTGACTGCTATATCGCCTGGCCCCGTGAATGGGTGGCGGACTGGGTAGGTCAATATCACAGGCAGGCTACCAGTGCCGGCATTCTGCAGCAGGTGGAGATCGGGCAGCTGTTGCGCTGGTTTGATCTGATGGGCGTGCAGCGCCACCTGAAGGCCATCGGAATCTTTTCCCGCCTCAACATCCGCGATGGGAAACCGGGTTACCTGAAGGATATTCCGCGCACCATGGGATATGTCGAAGAGGTCTGCCGCTGTTATCCGGAATTGCAGGGGCTTGGGGGGATCGTGTCAAGGTACCCGGTTCAACTGAGGAATCCAGGATAATGAAAGCAATGATTCTGGCTGCGGGAAGAGGCGAGCGCATGCGCCCCCTGACCGATCATGTTCCCAAGCCACTGCTGAAAGTAGGTGGACGTTGTCTGATTGAGTACCATCTGGGTGCTCTGGCCAGCGCGGGGATAAGGGAGATCGTGATCAACCATGCCTGGCTGGGAGCGCAGATAGAGCAGGCACTGGGTGACGGCAGCCATTGGGGAGTGGAAATCCGGTACTCGGCCGAGCAGGAAGGGCTGGAAACCGGAGGCGGCATTTTCAACGCATTGCCGCTGTTGGGAGAACAGCCATTCCTGGTGGTTAACGGTGATGTATGGTGTAATTATCCGTTCCATCAGCTGCCTGTAGAACCGGCGGCTGGACTGGCTCATCTGGTGTTGGTGGACAGCCCTCCGCACCACCCCGAGGGGGATTTTGTACTGCAGGGTGGTCGTGTCCGCCTGGAGGGTGGACCGCGGCTGACCTATAGCGGGATTGCTGTTTGCCATCCGGCACTGTTCGCCAGTTGTACTCCCGGTATCTTTCCCCTCGCACCGTTGTTGCGCAGTGCAATAACGGCTGAAAAGGTAAGCGGCGAACACTATCGCGGTCGCTGGGTCGACGTTGGAACCCCGGAAAGACTACATGAATTGCGTGAAGAGATAACGGCATTGACATGATGAAAAACACACTGCTCGCTGCTGTTCTGCTATCTGTCTGGGCAGGTGCTGCCATTGGCGGAGCGGTAGAAGATGATCTTCTGGTGCATGCTAAAATCTATATGAAGGCGGGTGAATCCGACAAGGCGATGCAGCAGTTGGAGCAGCTGCTGGCCAGTGCGCCGGATAACGTTGCCGCCCGTTTTCTCCAGGCCCGTCTCTATTCCGAGCAGGGGAAAACGGAAATGGCTATCGCCAGATATGAAGCGCTGATTAAAGATCATCCGGGTCTGGCCGAAGCATACAACAATCTTGCTGCACTTTTTGTCCGGAAAAATGATCTGAAGCAGGCCAGGCTGGTTCTGGAGCAGGGGATACAGACCCATGCTGCATATGCATCCCTGTATCAGAACATCAGTGCGGTCTACATGGAGATGGCGCGTAAATCATATACCGAGGCGCGGTTGTTGAAACAGGAGATGAAACCACTGGAACTGCACCAGTTACCAGAGCTGGTCGAAACAGCTCCCGGTTCGGCGGCTGCTTCACCGAGATGATCCCGGCGAGTTCTGACTCCTTTCCGCGCTGCTTTTTTTCCGTACTGGAGCGTTGGCCAACTGTGAATGGAAATTGGCTTTTTGTTCCGTTGATTACAGGCAGCCTTTTCGGTTGCAGCGCCGTTGGCCACGCCCCTCAGTCACTGCCTGTTTCCACCACAAAACCGGTTCACTCTACTGCTTCTCCCGCCGTTTTACCCAGTGAACCAGGGGGGCTCAACCCAGATTCGCTCCAGGTGGAAAAGGCTCTGCAACGGCTGAACGAGAGGATAGCCCGTTACTCCCGCGACTACGAGGCTGCCCTGCTCAAGGGACTGATCTTTTATGAGACTCGTCAGTTCGACAAGGCACTCACCGAGCTGGACCGGATAGTGATTCAGGCCCCCAATTTCCATCTTGCGCAGATGATTCGTGGTGACATTCTGTTAAGCCGGGTGGCGCGCGTAACGGGTATTGGACACAATCCGGTGCTGCATGCCATGCCGGATTCGCGTTACGTGTTGGTGGAGGATCTGCGCGAAGAGGCACATGCCCGTCTGCAGGCCTACCTGGCCGCGCAGGACAACCAGAAACTGCCGGGGCAGCTGTTGCGTCTGGGTGAGTCGGTGGAAACCGCTGTACTGGTTGATAAACAGCTCAATCGCCTGTATCTGTATGGCAATACTGGTGCGGATTCTCCCCCGGAGCTGCTTTATGATTTTTATATCAGCACCGGCAGGTCGCCGGGAAACAAAATGGTCAGAGGTGACCTGCGTACCCCGGAAGGGGTCTATTTTGTCACCCGCTATACTCCCGGCAGCCGTTTGCCCGAGAGGTATGGTGTTGCTGCTTTCCCGATTAACTACCCAAACGAACTGGACCGCTATCAACGCAAAACCGGCGGGGGAATCTGGCTGCATGGCATTACGCATCAGTTTTACAGTCGCCCGCCGCTGGACAGTGAAGGTTGTGTCGTACTGTCAAACACCAATCTGGAACAGATTATTTCCCTGATTTCACCCAAATCAACACCTTTCATTATTGCAGAGCGTCTGGAGTGGCTGGATCCGGATCTCTGGCTCGAACGCAAGAGGGAGGTCACGCAGGCCCTGCAAAAATGGCAGCGTGACTGGGAGAGCGGTGATGCAGAACGCTACCTGTCCAACTATGCAGCAGATTTCTGGGCCGAGGGTTACGATTTCAACAGCTGGTCACAGATGAAACAGCGGGTATTGGCGAATAATAGAAATCCGCAGATATCACTCAGTAATATCTCGCTGCTGGCTTACTCTCCTGGCGGCGATATCGAGGGGGAGATTGTGGTAGCCGATTTTCAGTTAAGCTACTACCGCGGTGACAGCAGCGACAGGTGGAGAAAGCGCCTCTATCTCAGAAAAGATCAGGGCCGTTGGTATATACTGCATGAAGGTAATGTGGTGGAAGAAGGGGCGACGCTGGCCAATGTTGAAAATGAACTACGGTTGAATGAACAGCTGTAGCGGCGACTCTG
>JALSHD010000094.1 GCA_026982395.1 Chromatiales bacterium
ACATGAACCGGGTCGATGAAACGGTTGCCGCCAACGCAACCGAGATCTGGGCCATCAGCAACACCTCACCCATGGCGCATCCCTTCCACGCCCACGCCATTCAGTGGCAGATACTGGATCGCAACGGAACCCCGGCCAGTGGCGTCGATCTGGGTTGGAAAGACACAGTGCTGGTACAACCAGGGGAAACAGTACGCTTCATCGGTCGCTTTGATCCTGACATCAATAGCGGAAAATACATGTATCACTGCCATATTCTTGAACATGAAGATGCCGGAATGATGGGAACTTTTGAGGTGAAGTAGAACCTGATCGACCATGGAGTAGAAAGTTGGATAAAAAAGGATAACATCTACGGATGTTATCCTTTTTTTTGCTTTACCTTCTGGAAAAATATCGCAATACGGAAAAAGCGAGACATGTTATTTGCCAAGCTTTATGGATATACTTTAGAAACGGATTTTCTCCAATAATACAAAGGAAAATAATGGCATCAGGATTTTTTGCACTGTTTGACGATGTTGCGCTGCTTCTGGACGACATAGCAACAATGAGCAAGGTGGCCACAAAAAAGACGGCGGGTATTCTGGCCGATGACCTGGCCGTCAATGCCCAGAAAGCATCAGGTTTTGCCTCTTCGAGAGAGATCCCGGTTTTGTGGGCCATCACCAAGGGATCGCTGTTAAACAAGATTATTATCTTGCCCTTTATTTTTCTTTTGAGTGCTTTTGCGAACTGGCTGATCATGCCAATCCTGATGATAGGAGGTCTCTATCTCGCTTATGAAGGAGCAGAAAAGATCTATGAATACTTTGTTCCTCACCAAAAAAAGGGAGCGAAGATTGAACCGGAAGCATCGCAAGATGAGATCCTGAAATATGAACAAAGCAAAATAAAGTCAGCCATTGTTACTGACTTTATTTTGTCACTGGAGATCATCATCATCGCCCTTGAGCCTGTTCTGGACAAGCCTCTCCCTGTTCAGATTGTTGTTGTGTCAATAGTGGCGCTGCTGGCCACGGTAGGTGTCTATGGCATTGTCGCACTGATAGTACGAATGGATGATTTAGGGTACAGACTTTTGCAGTTGGATAGCGGCAACAACAGCATTACCAAAAATATCGGCAACATGTTGATCAATGCCCTGCCAAAAGTTATCCGGTTCCTGACGGTTATCGGAACTTTGGCCATGCTTCTTGTTGCTGGAGGAATCTATCTCCATAATGTTGACCTGCTGGAACAATTTCTTCACTCAATCCCGTCCATGTTGTCCGCACTTGTTGTGGGTCTTGTTATCGGCCTTGTTGCACTGGCCGTTGTGAAAATTTTTGGGACACTGAAAGTCAGCTCAATACAATAGTACAGTCATCTGGGCTATTGAAGCACAAACGCCACCGGCACAAAAAACTCCAGCTTCTGGCGCGGATCACTGTCCGGCATGGGGGGAAATGGATCAGCCCGCTGAGCCATCTCGAGCGCCGCTTTGTCCAGGAGTCTGTTGCCGGTGGGTTGCTCCAGTTTTATCTGCCGTGTTCGTCCCGTACGGTCGATAAGAATGCGTAACACCCCCTCCCCCTCGATGCGCAGACGTTTGGCACGACGCGGATATTTCTTGTGTTTTTCCAACCAGGCAACGAGGAGCTGCTCGTACTGCGCCGCGGCCATTTTATCTGGCAGCAGCGCAGCGGTTTCGACCGGGCGTGGTGGTGGGGTGTTTTCTGGAATTTCGGCCGATTGTTGTTTTGCCGGTGATGGTTCCGGCACGACCTTTCGAACCACCGGTTCGGGAGCAGGTTTCGGCTTCACTTCCGGTTTGGGCTTCGGCGCAGGTTTGGGCGGTTTCACCGCTTCCGGCTCCGGGGGTGGCGGCTCGGGAATTTTTTCCGGTAACGGTGCTGCTGTTGCCGGCGCAACAGGAGTGTGAAGAGTGACCCGAAGCGGCGGTGGCGGAGGTTCCGGCAGCTTTACGGACGTTGGGCGCCCAAGCCACAGGGCGAAGATGCCATGCAGTAGCAGGGCGATCAGCAATGCCAGGCTCATCTGAAAGCGGGTGATACTCATCAGTGCTGTTTTTGTGTCGTTGCCAGCGCCACATTGCTGCCGCCGGCGGCGCGGATCTCGTCCATCACCCGGAGCAGCTGCTGCAGTTCGGTATGGGCATCGCTCTTCAGGGTAATGGGGGAGTCCGGTTTTTTCTCCAGCAACCGCTCCATGACCTCACGCAGCCGCTCCAGTTCGACGGGTTGATCGTTGAGTGCGATCCGGCCGTTGCTGTCCAGCAGCACGGTGATGGGGGTAACCTCCGCTGTATCGGCGCTGCTCGATTCCGGAAGCTGCAGCTCGATGGCCTCCGGCACCAGGAAGGTGCTGGTGAGCATGAAGAACACCAGCAGCAGGAATACGATGTCGATCAGCGGCGCGATGTCCAGATGGGAGTGAATGCGCGCCCGGCCCTCAAATTCCATGGCTCTCGTCCCCGATACGTTCATCATCGCGGGTTTCGACCCGCTGCGGGCTCTTGCCGAAGTGGCGCAGCACGCGGATGCTGGCATCCTTCATCGCGGCACGGGCGTGGTCCACCTCCCCTTCCAGCCAGTAGAAGGCGGCCATGGCGGGGATCGCCACGGTGAGGCCGAACGCCGTGGTCAGCAGCGCCTCCCAGATCCCGCCGGACAGGATGGAGGGATCGACGCGGCTGCCTGCCGCCTCCAGCTGCATGAAGGCGGCGATCATGCCGGTGACGGTACCCAGCAGTCCCAGCAGCGGGCTCAGATGGGCGATGGCGGAGAGCCCGCGCA
>JALSHD010000095.1 GCA_026982395.1 Chromatiales bacterium
TAGAGGCACTCGGCTGCCGGTGAGAGCTTGCAGCCTTGGAGGGTGTGTCGAGGTTTTCAAACTGACGTGAGCCAGTACCCGTACACTCATAGTAGTCGCATCAATTGTGGAGTATCCAACGATGCCCAAGATAAAGAGTAATCGCGGTGCAGCCAAGCGCTTCAAGATCACCGCTTCCGGACGGGTCAAACGTGCGCAGTCGCATCGCCGTCATATCCTCACCAAGAAAAGCACCAAGCGTAAGCGTCATTTGCGCGCGCCTGCCGAAGTTCATCAGGCAGATACCGGGCTGATCAAACGTATGTTGCCCTATAACTGAGTGAGGTAAGGAACAATGCCAAGAGTAAAACGTGGTGTAACGGCGCACGCCCGCCATAAAAAGGTTATCAAACAGGCCAAGGGTTATTCCGGCCGTCGCAAGAATGTTTACCGGGTTGCCAAACAGGCAGTAACGAAGGCGGGGCAGTATGCTTATCGCGATCGCCGTCAGCGGAAGCGCCAGTTCCGTGCCTTGTGGATTGTACGCATCAATGCTGCTGCGCGTGAGTGTGGCATCTCGTACAGTCGCTTGATGAACGGTTTGAAAAAGGCGGAGATCGAGGTTGATCGTAAAGTGTTGGCCGATCTTGCGGTAACAGACATGGTGGCTTTTTCTGCTTTGGCGGAGAAGGCCAAGAGCAGTTTGGGCGCCTGAATACGCATTATAATCTGTTTGTCCCCAACCTGACTTACTGGTTGGGGGCTATCGCGTATCTTTTTATTTCGATTTTAATCTCTTCACATTATACAAGGGAAAAAGCAGAGTGCATGAGCTGAGCGCACTTGTTAATGAGGCTGAGCAGGCGATTGCGGCTGCAACAGAACTCGCGGCGCTGGAGCAACTAAGGGTTGCTTACCTTGGAAAAAAAGGCTTGCTGACTGCTCAGCTGAAACAGCTTGGCTCGCTGTCTCCCGAAGAGCGTCCAAAGGCTGGCCAAGTGATAAATCAGGCCAAACAGAAAGTTCAGTCGGCGTTGGAGAAACGGCGTGAACTGCTGCAGAATGAAGCGCTCCAGGCCCGGCTGGCTGCCGAGACCATCGATGTTACCCTGCCCGGACGAGGACAGTCCGCCGGCGGTATCCACCCTGTTACCCGCACACAGGAGCGTATTGAAGCCCTGTTTGCCAGCATGGGGTTTGAGGTGGCAGAGGGTCCGGAAATCGAAGATGATTACCACAACTTCGAGGCGTTGAATATCCCTGAATCGCACCCGGCCAGGGCGATGCACGACACTTTCTATTTCGACAGCCGTACAGTGCTGCGGACCCATACCTCCCCGGTTCAGATCCGGGTGATGGAGGAGCGTGAACCCCCACTGCGCATCATCGCGCCGGGCAGGGTTTATCGCTGTGATTCGGATCTTACCCATACTCCCATGTTTCACCAGGTTGAAGGTTTCATGGTGGATGAGAAGGTCAATTTTGCCGAACTGAAAGGGGTTCTGGATGACTTTCTGCGTAACTTTTTTGAGCAGGAACTGGCTGTACGCTTTCGTCCTTCCTATTTTCCTTTTACCGAACCTTCTGCTGAAGCAGATATTCAGTGCGTAATGTGTGGGGGCAGAGGTTGCCGTGTTTGCAGCCATACCGGCTGGCTGGAGGTGCTCGGCTGTGGAATGGTTCATCCCAATGTATTCAGCTCCGCAGGGGTTGATGCCGAACGATACACCGGTTTCGCGTTTGGGATGGGTGTGGAACGGCTTGCCATGTTGCGCTATGGTGTCAATGATCTGCGCCTGTTCTTTGAGAATGATCTCCGCTTTCTGCGACAATTCAACTAAGTGATAGCCAGATGAAGTTCAGCGAACAGTGGTTGCGTGAGTGGGTTGATCCCGAGATCAACACTGAGCAGTTGTGCGAGCAGCTGACCATGGCGGGGCTGGAAGTGGATGCTGCCGAGCCGGTTGCACCCGGGTTCAGCGGTGTGGTAGTTGCGGAGATTATCGGTGTCGAGCCACATCCGGATGCGGACAAGCTGCAGATCTGTCAGGTGAATACGGGGCAGGAAGAGCTGTTGCAGATTGTCTGTGGAGCCAGTAACGCCCGTGCTGGAATAAAAATTCCCGCTGCTCTCGTCGGGGCAGTGCTGCCGGGTGATTTCAGGATAAAAAAGGCCAAACTGCGCGGCATTGCTTCGTTCGGCATGCTCTGTTCAGCAAAGGAGCTTGGGCTGGCGGAGGAGGCAGCAGGGTTGTTTGAACTGCCCTCAGATGCGCAACCGGGATCTGATCTGCGGGACTACCTGCAGCTTGATGATGTCACGATCGAACTGGGGCTGACGCCGAACCGGGGTGACTGTTTGAGTCTGGAGGGGGTTGCCCGGGAGGTCGGGGTTCTGAATCGCTTATCGTTGCAGGCTCCCTCCATTTCCGCAGTGCCCGTTGTAGACGAATACACTTTTCCCGTAACGATTGAATCGGGAGAGGGCTGCCCTCGATACGCGGGGCGAGTGATCAGGAACATTGATCCAACAGCGGAGACGCCCCTGTGGATGCGCGAGCGGTTGCGCCGTAGCGGTGTCCGTTCGTTGGGTGCCGTGGTGGATGTTACCAATTATGTGATGCTTGAACTCGGGCAACCCATGCATGCCTTCGATCTTGCAAAACTAACGGGCGGGATTCGCGTGCGCATGGCGCGAGCGCATGAGACGCTGGTACTGCTTAACGAGCAGCAGATCAACTTGCGAGAAGGTTCACTGGTGATTGCAGATCAGAACGGCCCGCTGGCTCTGGCCGGAGTTATGGGTGGAGCTGCCTCTGCAGTGAGTGAAGATAGCCGGGACATTTTCCTCGAGAGCGCTTTTTTCAATCCGGCAGCATTGGCTGGCCAGGCGCGCAGCTATGGACTCCACACCGATTCGTCCCATCGTTTTGAGCGGGGGGTTGACCCTGAGCTGCAAGTCAGGGCAATCGAACGCGCAACAGCCCTGCTTGTTGATATTACCGGTGGAGAGGCCGGTCCGGTGACGGATATAGCTGTTGCAGAGCGGTTGCCATGCAGCCCGGTTATTTCATTGCGGGAAAAACAGATCTCGAGATTACTGGGTACCGGGATTGCAGGAGATGAAGTCGGGCAGATTCTGTCCCGGCTCGGCATGTTGGTTGAACAGCAGGCAGCTGGATGGCAGGTGACGCCGCCCAGCTATCGTTTTGATATAGCTATCGAAGCGGATCTTGTAGAAGAACTGGCTCGCATCTGCGGCTATGATAATCTTCCCAGCGTCAGGCCGGTAGCCGCGTTGGCGATGCGAACCCTGCCTGAATCACAGCTGCCGCTGGGAACACTGCGGCATATCCTGACCACCCGTGGTTACCAGGAGGTGATTACCTACAGTTTTGTCGATTCGGAGATTCAGAAACTGCTGACTCCTGATTGCAAGCCGGTTACACTGGCCAACCCCATATCATCTGATATGGCAGTAATGCGAACCAGTTTATGGACTGGTCTGCTGCAGACAGTAGCCTATAACCTCAATCGCCAACAGACCCGGCTCCGGCTGTTTGAAACGGGATTGCGTTTTATTCCCTGCGAGGCTGGTGTACAGCAGGACAAGATGCTGGCGGGTGCGATATGTGGTTCAGTTGATCCGGAACAGTGGGGGAGCGTGTCGCGGGAGGTGGATTTTTTTGATCTCAAGGGAGATATTGAAGCAATGACAAGCCCCCTTCCACTCCGGTTTCATGCAGAGATGCATCCAGCTCTCCATCCGGGACAGAGTGCGCGTATCCACCTGCATGACAAACCGGTTGGCTGGCTTGGTCTGCTACACCCTTCGGTGGAGAAAAAACTGGATCTTCCCCGCCCGGTTGTACTGTTTGAACTGTCACTGACAGAGATTCTGGGTTGGCCGCTGCCGGCATTTAAAGAGATTTCCAGGTACCCGGCAATTCGCCGTGATCTGGCAATTATTGTTGATGAAAAAGTCACGGCGGAAGCCGTATTTCAATGCGTTCGCCAAAGTGCGGGCAAATTACTGCGAGATATTTGCTTGTTTGATGTATATCAAGGCAAAGGCATTGATTCCGGTCGGAAAAGTCTTGCATTAGGCTTGACCTTGCAACATTATTCACGCACTCTTGAAGATAAAGAGATTGATGGTTTGATATACCGTGTGGTTGATGCAATAGAGCAAAAGCTTGGGGGCACACTGAGAGATTAATTATGGCGTTAACAAAAGCTGCAATCGCTGAACATCTGTTTGAAGAGCTTGGTCTGAACAAGCGGGAGGCCAAAGAGGTTGTTGAAATGTTTTTTGAGGAGATTCGTACTGCTCTGGAGCAGGGATATCAGGTAAAACTGTCCGGCTTCGGGAACTTTGATCTTAGGGAGAAAAGACAACGTCCCGGGCGAAACCCAAAGACTGGGGAAGAGATTCCCATCACAGCACGGCGGGTGGTTGTATTCCGCCCCGGGCAAAAACTGAAATCCAAGGTAGAGACCTATGCTGGAACCGAGTAACAATAACGAGCTTCCACCGATTCCCGGCAAACGCTATTTCACTATTGGTGAGGTAGCGGAGCTTTGTGCGGTCAAACCTCATGTCCTTCGTTACTGGGAGCAGGAGTTTCCACAACTTAAACCGGTAAAAAGACGCGGCAACCGGCGCTACTATCAACATCAGGATGTGTTGATGATTCGTCAGATAAGAACTTTGCTGTATGAGGATGGTTTTACTATCGGGGGAGCCCGGCAACGGATGTCCAATCAGCAGGAAGGAGAAGACAGTGGCCTCAAACGCCATCTTATCCGGCAGATCCGAAGCGAACTGGAAGAGGTTCTGACGATCCTGAAGGTATAATCCGGAGTTTCCGGTTTGCCGCGTTCATTCTGAATTCGGCGGTTTCCGGAACTTTCGATTAAATGGCGTTACGTGGGAGTTTTTTCTGATAGCGAGATCGGGTATCATGCGCAGCTGACGCCAGCGGGCGTGGCCGGTTTTATTCGTTATTCAGGCGACATCAATCATCGGGGCGTAGCGCAGCCTGGTAGCGCACCTGCATGGGGTGCAGGTGGTCGGAGGTTCAAATCCTCTCGCCCCGACCAATTTTGTTGGTAACAGTCCAGTGTAAAGCGGGGATCTCTCCAACCAGCACGCGGCATCAATATGGCAATAATCTCCAGCTTGCCCCTCAAACATGCCATCTCCGGGTTGGAATGGTTAATAACCCTTGCTCTTTCTATACGGTACGGCATTTAAACTCCCTGTTCGACATAGATATACTTTGTTCTGACCGTTTCAGGAGCAATCCAGGCAGTTACACGATATATTCACTAATTGCCGAGTAGTTACAAAAAATATTGCCATGAGCTGTTTCTGAACTGGCCAGATTGACAGATAAGGGGTTGCCTGCTATTCGTTAAGCACTCTGTTATAGGAAAGTTCACTCACCGGCAACCAAAGGTGAATTGATTGAATATCACAGTATGCTAAAGGATAAACGAGCGTCATAATTACCTGTTCAACAACTTCGGACAACTAGTAAAGGTAAACGCAACGGCGATGAAAGCCAAACTTGCCAAGTTAGCTACGAACTTTCTAAAAAGAAAAACACTGGTTGAGGATATCATCCTGCTGGTTCTGCTTGCGTTGTGCCTGTTGGGAATGGCTATAACCAATTTTTCACCCGCCAGGAGTTACCGATACTGGTTGACCATGACCGCAGTATTCTGGATTGGTGGAATGATAATAGTCTGGTCTAAAAAGCCAGAGCACAGGATCCGTACGGTATTACTCGTGCAGACGATTCACTGGTTTGCCACGGCGATAGCAGTTATCGGTGTGTTTGTGCTGCTCAACACCGGGCGTCTGAACTATGAGACAACCGGGCTGGTTCTGTTGCTTGTTCTTGGTCTTGCGGTTTTTCTTGATGGCTACCGGATTAGCTGGCGGTTGAGCCTGCTGGGTATAATGCTGGGGGTTTCATCCATTCTTGCCGCGCTGATCGAGCAATATATCTGGATAGTTATGTTTGGTGCGGTATTGATAGTGCTGATTATCGTTCTTTGGGAGCGATACGGGAAAAGCCGTACTGTTCCAGAAAGCTGATTTTCGAAAAAACTGGTTCAAAATGATGCCGTTTTTTTGCCCGGCCAAGGTGCCAAGACAGAGCAAAAAAGAGGTGACTAAAATCATACCATTTCTCCCCTCTGGAACGGTTTAGGATCCGATAGTGAACCGAAGAGTCATTTGGATGTCAAAGGCACAACTTTCGAGATAAAAAACGGAGAAAGGCAGATCGAATGAAAGGCAAGGGCATACTGTATTCCGTCGTTTTGATCTTTTTTGGCGTAGTAATCTATCAAGGGATGGGAAAACTGGCAATTGAAAATCCCGCGGTCAAGCTAGCCGAGCATGACCAACTGATTATGTACTCTATTACAGATTGCGAATATTGCGAAGTAAAGCGTCGTGAATTAAATACGGCAGAAATTTCCTATGTTGAGTATGTGGTAGATCGTGATCCTGGTGCCGGGAAAGATTTATCAGAAAAGTTGAACCAGGCAGGGTTTTCGTCGAAAGAGATGGGGTACCCTACGTTTGATGTCAGAGGTACTCTCATCCCCAACAATCCGCCGCTGTTCCAGATTAAACAACTTCTCGCGGATAGTACAGAAACAAGCTACTAGCACGGCTACACTTTTCGGGGCGATAGCTGGTTTGGCCCGAAAGCTGCGAGACTGAAAATATACTTGCCGAGTCGTTAGGGGGAGACGCTCACCAAAACGATAGTGTCGCTACCTCGTGATAGATTTTGACCTCCCTGTCAAAAATCGACTCGCCTACGCGACAGCTGATTCCTTTTGCCCCGACCGTCCTGCGTCCGTCACGGCTCCGTATGACCTCATTCCTCGCCACACTACGCCATGACTCCCTCAATGACTCTACGGCAACAGAAAGCCGCTGCTGCATCTTCTCCGTCACTCGCTAACGCTCCTAACTGCGAATATGCAAACGGCGTTGCCTATCGGGGACTAACCGCCTTCGCTTCGCTCTCCATGGCGGTCAGCGCTAGCAGAGGCACTGTCTCTATTTACAGTCCCGCCGCTTGCGGCTGCCGGAACAGCTGTGCAGTTGGCCCATTCGACTCCAGGAGTTCTGCCGGAGGACCGGATTCTACTAACTGGCCGTTTTCGATATGCCATATCTGATCGGCCAGCCTGATCCAGTCCATGCAGTGTGTGACCAACATCACTGTACCGGGATAGTCGGCCAGTACCTGTCGTAGCATCCGCGCTGCTCCGGGATCGAGGTTGGCATCAACCTCATCCAGCAGAAGCAGTCTAGGGTGGCCCAATATTGCCCGGGCCATGCCAATGCGTTGCCGCTGCCCCAGTGAGAGATTGGCCCCGTCTTCGGTAACCCGGGTGTCAATGCCTCGCGGTAATTCGGCCAAGATCTGGTCTATGCCGCAAAGAGTCCGGACACGGTGAAGCTCCTTTTTTGGTGCTTCTCGCCAGCGATAACTCAGATTGTACTGAATAGAGCCGCGCAGCAGCGGAAGATCCGGACTCATTACCCCCACCGCCTGGTGGAAGGAAGCGGATTGCAGTTTGCGGATATCCTGGCCGTCCAGGTAGATAGCACCTTGTTCCAGATCTGTCTGACGGGCCGCAAGGGAGAGCAGTGTCGATTTTCCGGCCCCGTTGGGACCTACCAGGGCGACTATTTTTCCAGCCGGAACTGAGGCGGAAAAAGTTGCAGAGTTGGTACTGATGCGTACATTTTCAAAGCGCAGCTCGCCAGGCCCCGGCCGCAGGATCAGCGCTGTCTCTGGAACGGTAGCCAGTGGTTGCAGTGAGAGAAAGTCGGTGATTTTCTCCCGGGAAACAACTGCCCCGTGCCAGTACTCCTGTATCCGCCCCAGATCGCGTAATGCAGGTACCAGCAGTCCTACAATGCTCATTGCCGCCACAACGGTACCCGGGGTGGTGCTGGCGGAGCTGACCAGTGCTGCACCTGTCAGAAGTGCGCCACCGCTGGCGAGGGCGGCGGTCAGTTCGATTATTCCGCGAAACAGTCCAATCGCCCGGGCCCGCTCCACCATGGCGTTCATCAGCTGTCTGCTTTGCCGTTGGATACGCTCTTTTTCCCGCTGTGACTGACCGAAAACCTGCACCACTGCCAGAGCGGCGATTTTTTCACTGACATTGGCCGCCAGCCGGGCACGGCGGCGGCGGGCTTCGCGCACTGCTCTCTGCAGCAAACTGCCCATGCCATACGTTGCTGCTGCTCCGGCGGCCAGCGCAGCGCCTACTACAAACGCCAGAGTAATGTTGACGGTAGCCAGAATACCCAAGGTGAGCAATGTCGTAATGCTGGCGACAACCAGCCGGGCCAACCCAAGGCTGACCCATTGCTTCAGGGCAGTGAGATCACCGATAAAGCGAAGCATGACCCCCCCCCGGCTGCGCTGCTGCAGGATCCGGGGGGATAGTTGGCTCATGTGGGCGAACAGACCGGTACGTACCTCATGGGTATAGTGCTGTCCCATCCGCTCAGCATCAATACGCTCGGTCACGCGCAGCAGTGCAATACCGATTCCGGTCAGTGCAAGCCCTGCACCGCACCACAACAGTGAAGGTACAGCGCTGTTGGCAGGGGTGATAAATCCGTCAAAGGTGATCTTCACCAGCCATGCGGTGGTGATCATCATACCGGCTTGAGCCATACCGTTCAGTATAAGCCGTACCATTAGCCAACGGCGGTGTCCGGTGAGGATGCGTGGGATTTGTTTCATCCTAGCCCCTTTCCACTAATCGTTCTGCCGGATCGTTATCCTGGCCAAACAGATACGCGATTTGATCCGGATCCGCCAGATCTTCCGGGCCCACCACAGGTAGCCCGGTGATTTGTGCCGCCTCCCGGCTTGCCAGGGGGGAAACGCTGATGCGGCCACTGAGGGCAACCAGAGGCAGGTCTCGCTGAAACAGCCATTCCGTCCCAGCGCCGGCGCCCATTGCGTCACTCGCTGCGAAGATCATGGCAGTTACTGTTGACCTGAAATGGTGTGAAGATAGCAACATGGCGGTTTCCCTTTGATAAAGTCCATCGGCAATCTCCAGGACGATGGCATCAACGCCGCGTGAAGAGAGATAGTCCACCAGCAGTCTCTGGATCTGTTCCAGCCGGGGAAGTGGAAGATGGCTGGTGGAGGCAAATCCGGCATCGGTGAAATCCACCACCTCTGTCGCACCCGCATCAAGCATTGACCAGCGATCACCTCCGGAACCAGTGCCGGTGAGCTTGGCTCCGGCGACCTTCATTCCGCCACGGGTAAGTCCCTTGACAACGCCGGCGGCAGAGGTGGTTTTGCCAGCATTCATCGTGGTACCCGCTACAGCGATGATTAAGGGGCACGGATCCCCAATATCGGGCGGCTGCGGGAGTGTCCAGTCAGTCAGGTTGATAATGCTGCCATCACCATCCCCCAACAGGCCCAATGGTTGAATCCGGGTGGGCTCGCGAACGTTGGCGTGTTGGCTCAAGCAGAGAGAGGCGATGCCGCCGGCGGCTACCAGATGACACGGAGATAAATCTCTTGGCACTTTGGATTCAAACTGATCCGGCGCATAGCGATAGCCATAGCTTACAACGATCTCATCACCTACAAACAGCGAAGCCCTGCGCCCGTCCGTCAGCTCTATATGTTTGTGGTGGCCAATTTTTTCTACCCTCGCCAGTACCAAATCGCCAGGTCTTGGCTGTAGATTGCCATGTATCAATGTCTTGATGGCTGTCGTGTTAACCCGCCGAGTGGTAAATGCGACCTTGGTCACAGCCAGTTGCTGCGGTGACAAGGAGGTAATGTCTTGATTGATATTGATAGTTTCTTGCAACATGGTAGAATCTCCTTTGAAAATGGTGGTGTTGAATTCCTCAGGCTTTCCGGTTTATAACTACTCGGCTTGGCGCTGAAATGCGCTATCTTTGCGTTGGAAAATGCTCATCTGCCAGTTGCAAACTTACATTTCCCACCTTATCCGGCGTATTTCAGAACCACTCTGGGCAACTTCATCTTTTTGGCATACTTGCTGAGTAATCACTCTGAATTAACGATTGTATTGCTGAAGCCAGTGTTTATTTCACCAATATCAGATGAGTTATTGCGCAAGGAAGAATGAAAGTTTGGTGCGTGGTAGATTAAAAAAAAATGAATATTGTTTCCGTTCTGCAGAATTAACACTGGACTTCCTTTTTCCTGCAAAAAATTCAATCTATCGTAGAAACGCGCACCCTCAGGCTGTGTCTACCATCAGGACGAGCTTCCTGTGGGGGGGCAATACCGGCGACCGGGAAAGATTGCGGGGGCCGGGTGAATAATAATGGCCGGGCCGCTGGCTACGGCGCTGGGGGAGTGTTCCTCGGAGGGAAAATCGCTGTCGATGGGCTCAGTGCGTTGGAGATGGTCTTTTGCTGCTTCCGGATGTATGGAAATTGCCAGCTGGTAGAGCGAACTCGTGCGTGAATCAGTGTTTACTGTCGACCGGGGCAGCCTGAATCTCTCAGCTTTGCAAGGTGATGAGCAAATACACCTAAAAAAACCGGAACCGCATGTTTGAGGCAGAAGCGGTATGGCTATAAACTGCCTAAAAAGTCACCAACCAGATTCAACAGTGGTACTGAGTAATCAGAGAGAAGATACAAGCTCACTGCCAGACCAGTCAAACCGAGCACGGCCACTACCGGTATAAATTTTTCGATATTCATATAGTGCCTCGATACCTGCTGAGCAGTTACACGACATATTCACTGCTCGCTGAGTAATTACTGAATTTAATGAGTTATCATTACGGGGCAGGGCGCTTCTTTAACAAGTCTGCGTATGCTTACCCGATGCACACCAATTTTTTCGTCGATCCCCATTACAACAAGATCGATATCGTTTTGGTTTGCAAAAGAGACAACCTCTTCTTCTACATAGCCCACTTTCACTCGAACCTCAATGTTTATCCCTTTTTTCTTTGCCTCGGCTTCAAATTCACCGACTATCTTTCTACCTTTTTGCTCAAGATCTTCAATGATCGTGGCCCAGAGCCGATCTGAAGGCGCGATTAGTTCGCCTTCAAATGCTATAACTTTCAGGCCGGTAAGCCCTGCTTTCTGATCGGCGGCGATCGCAATTGCCTTTTCTGCGGCGCTTCTGCTGGCTTGTGAGCCATCATAAGGTACCAAAATGTTTTTAAATACAGCCATTGTGTTTAACCTCCAGGTGTCGTCACCGGGTTAATACTGTCAACTTTCTAATGCAATACCGGTACTATCACCGGTGGGTGTCGTTTACTCCTGTTTTCCCGGTACCGTGATGGTGCTGTGATCCTGTTTTTCTCTCGCCGCCGCTTCCGCCTCAACCGCTGCAGGAGGATTGTCAAACGTAACTTTCTTTTTGAACTGTACAGCCTGTCCGGAAAATGCCATCGACAGGGCATATATACTTACTCCTATTGCGATAGACGCCTCGAAGAAAAGAAACGCGACTCCATACTTGTACCATGGTTCATATTCATATGAATCGCCGGATTTGGATGTTGCGCCCATGATAAGTACCTCCAGTCATTTTTGGGTGCTGCGGCGATTAACGCCGCAGCGATGTTTCGACCTATACCGCTTTTTTGCCCAGCCACTTCTCTTTGCTGCCGAAACCATGCTCTTCAGGATGAACGTCCCAATGCATTGCCCAGACGAAGTATAGGATAAATGGAATAAACATAAATACCGCGACCAGCGCGTAACCCATGTGAATGCCGCCTGTTTCAAACCAGCCGGCTGCCTCTCCGTAGATGAGCGGATAGATGATGCCGCCAGCACAGGAAACCCCGCCGATGAAGCCGGTTGCAGTTCCCGGGCGCTCCCGGAACATTAACGGGACGATAGCGAATGTTCCTCCAGTACCGATAGCTACAGTTACACCAAATATCGCCAGAATGAGCACAGACAGGACAACATTGTTCTGCAGGCCGGCAATTGTCAGCAAAATCATCGTTGTGGTGATGGCCAGCAGCCCAAACATCAGCCAGTGAATTCTCGGAGCGTATTCCAGTTTCTTCGAAATCAGCGGGAATGGTGTCCATCTGTTGCGCTGCCATATATCTGATATCCAGCCCGAGAAGGGGCGGAACAGAGAGGCGTTGAACGATTGTACGGCTGCAAAAGAGCCTGCAGCAATCTGGACATCCTTGAGGGTTTCAAAACCAAGTTGTTTTATTGCCTCCTCAAAGCCCATTTTGTAGTATCCGGGCAACCAGGCATTCATGCCGATTTCAAGTCCGAAACACATTGCGTAGGCAAACATCAGCGCGATGGCTGCATGACGAGTCCATACAAAGGCGGTATCTCGAAATGTAGCGGTCTTCTTGGCCATTGCCGCCCGCTCCACATTTTTGGCGGATACGCCGCGAAGAAGAATCCAGGCCGCAATGACAAAAGCCACAATACCGAGATGAATGAACGCGGTTTGATAGTCAAGTCCGTAGATTCTGGGTAGCAACAAGGCACCTACACCGGCGCCGACATTCCCCGTGCCTGCGTAGAGTCCCTGGGCGGTACCCATCTCTTCAGATTCGAACCATTGTGCAACATGCTGAATGCCAACTACGAACGAAATACCAGCGGTTGCAACGACTACCCGGGTCCAGAACAGGAACTGGTATTCGGTTACGCCTATTGCTGGCCCCAAGGTGGCGGCATGAGCAGACAAGATGCTGAAGCTGCCGGTAATCACCAAAATCAGCACAAAAGCTTTAGGTGCACCGAATTTATCTGCAGCCCATCCAGCCAATGGCCTTGCTATTGGTGCCGTCCAAATTGCGGAGCTGGCCAGCAATGCCACCCCTTTAATACTGAGATCAAACTGCGAAGCAATAGTGGGAACGAATGCTGCGCTGGAGAACCACAGCAGAAAGCACCAGAAGAATGCTACTGCTGCCATAATCAGCTGTTCTACTTTATGTGTTTTGATAGCCATTTTTTTTACCCTTGGTAGTCGTCCAGTGTACCGGAGCGGGTGTTGCTTGAACTTCAAGACCTGACGATTGATAAGGCGGAAATGAATCGGCACAAGGCAGGAGAACCGGTCGGTCATACCGACAAACATCTGAACCTGGATACGGTGGTGGTGCGTATGTTTGGCACCTCGGGTTCATCTTCATCTGCGATTTCACCAGCTACTTAACAACTAAAGCTTCGTGCCTATCTCCGCTCTAGAATGGATTTAACGACAGGAAAACAGATGTTGCAAGACGTACTTTTTATCAATGGTGATAACAAATACCACTTTGGCGGTATGGGGGGTATCATCCATATCTTATTGATTGTTGGTGCAAACCTGCGAATAAACCGTATTATGTGAAGGGCTATTTTGCGGTTTGGTGTTTTTGGTGGTATCTCCTCGGCGTCGCGATATCATATATTTCGTCATTACATTCAGGGCTATAATCACGGGCATGTATCAGCTAACCAAAAAATCACTGTTGCTGCGCATGGGCGTTGCCATGGCAACTATTACCGCATTTGCATTTATAAGTATGGTCAGTTCGGTCATTATTGCCGAGTTGACGCAGGGTGTGGCGTCAGCGATTAACCAAGCGGGTACTTTGAGAATGCAATCTTACCGGATTGCAAGTGCTCTGGCCCAGGAGGAAAACACAAAGAATAACCGTGCGGTTGCCATTCAAACCACCGATAAACTGGTGGGGGAGTTTGAAGCGCGTCTCCTTGATGCCCGGTTGGTTTCTGTCTTATCCAAAAACCCTAATAACAGACTTAATGCTACGTATCAGCATATAGCGCAACAATGGCACGAGAAAATCAAACCGTTGTTAATTAAACCTGGAGGCGGAGATTTTTCTTCAATATCACCTCGTTCCGAAAATGACCCACGCAATAAGCAACCACTTGTTCATCAAAACAAGCGTATAAAATATCTTGCTACCGTGGATTTGTTCGTCAGAGATATTGATCGCTTGGTAAAACTTCTTGAAGAGAATGTGGAATCAAAAATCCGTCTGCTCCGATTGATCCAGATAAGTTCTCTGTTTCTTACATTGATAGTGGTGTTTCTCACCATGTATTTGATGAACAGCCGGGTCTTGGTTCCACTTCGAGACTTGCTGGATTGTGCCAAAGGTGCTCGCCGTGGCGATTTCTCGATTCGTACCCGTCATACGGAAAATGACGATGAGTTGGGGCAACTGGGCAGCGCTTTTAATGTTATGGCTGAGGATTTGTCAAAAAAATATACTGATCTGGAAGAGCGGGTTCGGGCAAAGACCTCTGATCTTGAGTGCAGCAATCGCTCACTTGAACTGCTCTATAATACGACTAACCGCCTGCATACAGCCACAATATCTGACACCGTTTATACGGAATTGCTCCGGGATGTTGAAAAACTGCTTGGGGTTGGCGCTGGTACGATTTGCCTGGCTGGTGATGGTGGCGGTCGGGCGTTCAAATTGGCAACTACCCGCCGACCTGCCCCCGGGGAGAGGGATACCTGTTCTCCTCCTGATTGCGCTGCCTGTTTTGGCGCGAAAGACACGCATACCATGAAATTTCCGCGTAAAAACAGTGACTCCCTGCATGTTATATCCACTCCCATACGGGATCAAAACCAGCAGTACGGTGTGTTGTTGACCGAAATTCCGCCTGACCAGGAGCTGGAAGAGTGGCAAATGCGCTCTCTGGAGGCGGTAGCCCATCACATTGGTATTGCTATCAATATTACCCGGCGCGCGACCGAGAGTCGCCGGCTTGCACTACTTGAGGAGCGCGGCGTTATTGCCCGGGAACTCCATGATTCGCTGGCGCAATCACTCTCTTACCTGAAAATCCAGGTTGCACGGCTTAACGTTGCACTATCCCATCTTGATGGTGAACAGGCCGCCGAACCTATCATCAGTGAGCTGCGGGAAGGCATCAGCCGTGCCTACCGCCAGTTACGCGAACTTCTTACCACCTTCCGTCTGAAGATCGACGGACCGGGATTGAGTGCGGCACTGGAAGAGACTGTTGAGGAGTTCCGTGGCCGAAGCGGTATTGCCATTACGCTGGATAACCAATTGGGAGGATGCCAGCTAAATGCCAATGAAGAGATCCATGTCCTTCATATTATCCGTGAGGCGCTTGCCAATGTTACCCGGCATTCCAAGGCAGAGAAGGCACAGGTCAGTATTCGTTATGATAATGATACGGGACAGGTAACTATCTGCATTTATGACAATGGCATTGGAATCAATGAGGAAGCAGAACGGCTGGATCACTATGGTCTTGCTATCATGAATGAAAGGGCCAGTGGGCTGGGGGGAGTTATTCAGGTATCTCGCTGCCCTGAAGGCGGGACGCGAGTCAATCTGGTTTTTACACCCCATCACCCACACTATTTGAAAGATGCAGCGAAAAAAAGTGCCTAGAAATCTATCAGACAGGGAGTTATTCAATTAATATTTAATAATGCAGAATGGGCTATTCCGGGTTGTATCTCGTTCAACCAGGCATGCAGCTCCCCTTGTTTAACCATGGAATCCCGGCTAATGAACAATACTCAAACAAGTACCGTAATAACCATTGATGACCACCCCCTTTTTCGCAAGGGTGTTGCAGATCTTATCGCGTTGGACGACTCTCTCTCGCTGGTCGGCGAAGCCGCTTGTGGTGAGGAGGGACTTGTTCTGGCTACCAGATTAAGTCCCGATTTGATATTACTCGATCTGAACATGAAGGGTATGGATGGAATAGAAACATTGAAAGCCATCAAAAATACCGAGATTAGTTCCCGCGTTATCATACTTACCGTTTCTGATAACGAGGAGCATGTGGTAGCGGCATTGCGTGCCGGAGCAGATGGCTATCTGCTCAAGGATATGGAGCCGGAAGAGATTCTGGAACGACTACAGGTTGCCGCGAAAGGGCGCCTGGTGATTAGTGACAAGCTTACCGAGCTGTTGGCTCACGCGCTGCGTGAAGAGGCCACTCCCAGAGATCCGGATAAAGCGGGACTTACCGAGAGGGAAGAGCAGATCCTGAATCTTATCGCCAGCGGTCTCAGTAACAAACTTATTGCTCGCAAACTGGACATTACAGAGGGTACTGTCAAGGTACATGTCAAGCATCTACTGAAGAAACTGAATCTTCACTCCCGCCTGGAGGCTGCGGTGTGGGTTGTTGATAAAAAGAAATTCCGGAGCCAATGATATCGATTGACCTGTCAGTACTCATGAGCGCATTGCTCTTCTCGCAGCTGTGAAACGTCCGCCAGGTTTTACGCTGCCAGAGAGCCGTTTTTCTCTGTCAGCGTTACCTCATAGAGTTCCAGATAACATTTTGCGCTGCGTTGCCAGGAAAAATCCTGTCGCATTCCCCGTTGTTGCAACGGTTGCCAGAACCCCTTTTGGTGTTCATAGAGCAGAGCCGCGCGCTTGATGGCCTCCAGTAAAACAAAACTGTCTGCCCGCTCGAAAACCACCCCTGTTGCAGTGCGATTTTCCAAAGTGGCCGGTGTAGAATCTACCACGGTATCCGCCAGCCCCCCGACCCGATGAACGATGGGTATAGTTCCATAACGCAGGCTGTACATCTGGTTTAACCCGCAGGGTTCAAAACGTGATGGCATCAGAAACATGTCGGCACCAGCTTCAATACGGTGGGCCAGAGCCTCGTCAAAACCGATGTGCGCGGCGATCTGTTCCGGATAGCGCTGCGCCAGCTGTTGCAGGGTTTGTTCATACTGTTTTTCACCACTGCCAAGAAAAGCAACCTGTGCGGGCAGCTTGACTATTTCAGGCAAAATTTTCACCAGTAAATCGATCCCTTTTTGTGCAACCAGCCGGCCGATAAAGGCCAGCAGTGGTATTTCAGCGGAGGCTGACAACCCCAGTTCCTGCTGCAAGGCTTTTTTGTTGAACTGTTTCCCTCTTATGTCATGCAGACTGTAATTTCTGACCAGGGCGGGATCATTCGCAGGATTCCAGTTTTTATCAACTCCGTTGAGGATCCCGCTGAGTTTGTTTCTGCGATGGCGCAGCAGCCCATCCAGACCGCAACCGAACTCAGGTGTTTGGATCTCCTCTGCATAAGTGGGGCTGACAGTGTTAACGCGATCAGCAAAAACCAGTCCTCCCTTCATGAAAGAGAGCTTGCCATAGAACTCCAGGGCATGCGGGGACCAGAATGACCAGGGTAGATTGAGCGCAGAAAAAGTGGTTTCGGGAAACAGTCCCTGATAAGCCAGATTATGAATGGTGAACAGCGTGGCCGGGCGGTTTTCATGGCGTGTGAGCAGCGCGGGTACCAGCCCTGTTTGCCAATCATTGCAGTGTACCAGATCAGGTTGCCAATCCAGTCCGGCCTGATTCAGGGCCAGACAGGTGATGGCCTGACAAAACAGGGCAAATCGCTCCGCATTGTCGGGCCAAGGCAAGCCATTTGGACCTTGATACGGGTTGCCTGGCCGATCGAAATAGGGAGGGCAATCCACCAGCCATACCTTGAGCCGGGTGCCTGGCAACAGACGTTCAAGCACTCTTATCCGCCCCAGAGGAAGTGAAACCTGGGCGATAGTTGTTACTTTGCCCTTCTGTTCCAGGATCTCCCGGTAGGCGGGCAGCACCAGACGAACATCCTGCTGCAACGCCTTGAGTGCAGTCGGCAGACTGCCGGACACATCGCCCAACCCGCCGGTCTTGATTAGCGGGTAGGCCTCACTGGAGGCAAACAGTATTTTGCGTGAACGTTTTTTGTTTTTAGGCATATTTGTTTTTTGATATTCAGAAGTCAGCGTGAGGAATACAGGTATTTCCATGTTTTTCACGGAATTCTACCATTTTCTGCACCCTGCACCCTGCACCCTGCACCCTGCACCCTGCACCCTGCACCCTGCACCCTGCACCCTGACTCAAGCCAGTTTGAATACCAGTCCGGCAAGCGGGGGCAGAGT
>JALSHD010000096.1 GCA_026982395.1 Chromatiales bacterium
GTTTACAATCATCACATCCCGCAGAAAAACCTGGGTTATATCACGCCCATTCAGGCATTAAAGAATTGGCGGGAAAAGCAACCTGAACTATTCAGAAAACGAGTTTATGATCTATCGGGACTTGACACTTTTTTTAACAGCTATTTCATAAAACTATAATATTTCTACAGGCTGGCTCTCGGACTCCTTATGATGGGCACATCTAAACATAGTAATTTGCAAGGAAGCCCTGCGTGTGCGACTGCATGGGCGCAGGAGGTACGAGTCCATGGATGGACGAGGTAAAACGAAGCAGGAAGCCAGAGTCGAGAGCAATGCATGGAGTAATTTCCGGGAACCGCAGCGTATAAAGGATTCGAGCACAGAGCCGATGCTCCTATCACCAAAAAAGTGCATTTTTAGAGGTGCCTTTATGTGTGTTGCATCCCATCCACCCAGGTGCCTAACAGGAAATCTTCCAGTTGGTCAATGGTATTCAAGTCTTCGAGTTTCATGATGGTTTCCATCCTCCCATCATTAACGGAATCCGTTCCCGTTTCAGCTCGCCCAAAACTTGTTTCATATTAGAAACTCCATCCTCCCTTCAAACTCATTATTATGTTGAGCAAGACTGTTCCTTGTTCTCAACACACAAGGTCGTTATCCTTATTCGTTTCGACAAAGATAACTATCAGAAACAGATGAACTCCGACACCGCCCGGAACGGGCAGCAAGAGCCGATTGTCACTATTGAACTGGGGGACGATCGGCGCATCACCATCCTGGGCACCGCCCATATCTCCCGCGCCAGCGCAGACAAGGTTCGTGAACTGCTGGCCAGCGGTGACTATGATGCCGTTGCGGTGGAGCTGTGCCCCAGCCGGCACAATGCCATTCTCGATCCGGACAGCCTGGCGCGCATGGATCTGTTCGAGGTGATCCGCAAGGGCAATGTGCCCATGGTCACCGCCAGCCTCGCCCTGGGGGCCTACCAGCAACGCATGGCAGAGCAGTTTGATATCGAACCAGGCGCAGAGATGAAGGCGGCGGTGGAGATCGCCCGCAAGGATGGCCTGCCGGTACTGCTGATCGACCGGGAGATCGGCACCACCCTGAAGCGGATCTACCGCAATGTGCCGTGGTGGAAGCGCTTCTATCTGTTCTCCGGGCTGATGGCCAGTCTGGTCAGCTCAGAAAAGGTGAGCGAGGAGGAGATCGAGCGGCTCAAGGAGGGGGATATCCTGGAGACCACCTTTGCCCAGTTTGCCGATCAGGAGCAGGATCTGTTCAAGCCGCTGATCGATGAGCGGGATCGCTACATGGCGGCACGCCTGATGGAAGAGGTCAACGCTACCGAGCACAAGCACATTCTGGCTGTGGTGGGGGCCGGCCATCTGCGGGGGATCCGGAACTACCTGAACCAGCTCCCCGGCCCGGCCGGCGAGGTGATTGCCGAGCTGGACAAACTACCGCCACCCAGCCGCTGGCCGAAGCTGATCCCCTGGCTGGTTGTTGTCCTAATCCTGGTCGGCTTTACTATCGGCTTCATGCGCAGCCCGGAGCTCGGCTGGCAGATGGTCTCCGACTGGGTGCTGATCAACGGTGGACTGGCGGCGCTTGGCGCACTGATCGCCATGGCGCACCCGCTTACGGTTATCGGTGCCTTCCTCGCCGCCCCGCTGACCTCGCTGAACCCCACGGTCGGCGCCGGAATGGTGACTGCCGCTATTGAAACCTGGCTGCGCAAACCCACCGTCAGCGACTTCAGCCGCCTGCGCAAAGATGTATCCCATCTGAAAGGATGGTGGCACAATCGTGTTGCACGCATTTTTCTGGTCTTTCTGTTGAGTACACTGGGTTCCGCCGCCGGTACCTATCTGGCCGGGTTCCGTATTTTCGGACGGTTGAGCGGCTGAATATCGGTCTAAGGAGATAGTCATGAAACACAAATTTCTTCCCGCCCTGTTGTTCGCCCTCCTGCTGCCTCCTGCTGTTTTCGCAGACAACGGCATCATCAGCATAGAGAGCAATCACACTGTCGCCGATACCGCCATGCGCCTGGAAAAAATAGTGCGCGACAAGGGGATGACCATCTTCGCCAGAGTGGATCACGGGCAGGCAGCCGAGAAGGTCGGCAAGGGGCTACGGCCAACGGAGCTGCTCATTTTCGGCAACCCGGAACTGGGCTCGGTGCTGATGCAGTGCAATCAGAGCGTCGGAATCGACCTCCCCCAGAAGGCCTTGATCTGGCAGGACAGAACGGGAAAGACCTGGATCAGCTACAACGATCCGGTCTGGCTGGCCAAACGGCACAATCTGATCGGCTGCGGCAGCGTGGTCAGCAAAATCAAATCCGCCTTGCATGGATTCGCCACTGAAGCCGCCAAATAGCGATGCAGGAGATCGAGACGCTCATCCACGCCCGCTGGATAATACCGGTAGAGCCGCTGGACACCATCCATGAGAACCACGCCATCGCCATTCATGATGGCCGCATCCTGAACATCCTTCCCTCTGAAAAAGCTGCTGCCAGCTACCGGGCACAAACCACCCACCATCTTGCCGGGCACGTGCTGATCCCCGGCCTGGTGAACGCCCACACCCACGCCGCCATGTCCCTGCTGCGCGGTCTGGCCGACGACCTGCCACTGATGGAGTGGCTGAATGAGCATATCTGGCCGGCCGAAAGCCGATGGGTCAGCAGCGAATTCGTGCATGACGGTGTCCAACTGGCAGTCGCCGAGATGCTGCGCAGCGGTACCACCTGTTTCAACGATATGTACTTCTTCCCCGACATCACCGCCC
>JALSHD010000097.1 GCA_026982395.1 Chromatiales bacterium
GCCTGCATTCGTACCTGGGATACATGAGTCCCAATGATTATGAGCAGAGATTGCAAGAAAGGAAGAAAGCGGCTTAACGGGGTGTCACAAAACTATTGACCACGTCAGTCAGCGGAGGATTATTTGTCAAAAGATCTGATCGGTAAACTGGCGTTAAGTATCCCGAGCTCAGGTTTGATACCTCTTTCATTTGTACATCTCCTTCTCTTGGTCGAGTTCAGAAATTTACAATGACCGCAGTATAGGTCAAACCTTTGGGAGTCCCCCGGCATAGCCGGGGGATTACCTTACTGATTTACCCACAAATCACTCTTCCCGTCTAATCAGCTGCAGTATAACCGGATATGGAGAATACCAGGGGTATCCTTCCTCTTTCCTGGAGGTGCCATGCTGAATCTGCCGGATAACAGTTATCCCCCGTCCGCAACAAACCATGTATTATAGCCACCCATGCAAAACAAGACCGCACCGGAACAACCCAGCCTGCTCAGATCAAAAATGTTCTGGGTGGGTATTCTCTATTTTGCTGAAGGACTGCCACTGGGGATTTTTTATGATGTGTTTCCGGTCCACTTCCGGCAGCAGGGGGTTGAGCTGTGGAAGATAGGTTTCATGAGTCTGCTGGGACTGGCGTGGACGCTGAAGTTTCTGTGGGCGCCTGCCGTAGATCACTACCGCCATCACCGCCGCTGGATGTTCGGTGTGGATCTGCTGATGGCTGCTGTGATGGTAGTATTTGCTATCTATGGCGACTTTGGTCCGTGGGTCTGGTTCGCCATAGGCATGTTTACCCTGCTGTCCGCCACCAATGATATCGCCATCGATGGCTACACTATCGAAATGCTGGACAAACGGGAGATGGGTCTGGCCAACGGCCTGCGCATCGCTTTCTACCGGGTGGGAATGCTCGCTGCCGGTTTTATTCTGATTCTGAGTGATTACATCGGTTGGAGCGGTACCTATCTGAGCGCGGCAGGACTATTGTTGCTGATGGGCAGCATTATTCTGTTCAACGCGCCGAAGGAGAAACCGTATCAACGCCCGGAAGGAATCAGACTTGCCGCCGAGCTGAAAAACCTGTCACGCCACCCGGCCGCATTTGCTTCGGTAATCCTGTTTCTGCTGGGTGCCTTGTGGCTTGTCAACCGTACCACCCAATGGTCCGCGCAGGTGGACGGTTTCTGGTGGTATGCGCTGGGCGCGGGGGCGCTGCTGACATCAATCAGCATGGTGCGTCACCAAAGCGCTACCGTGACAAAAGAGAACGGGAACGACGTTGCCGAATTAAGCAGGGGCCCCATGTTTGGCACACTGCTGGAGATGCTGCAGCGCCCCTACATCCTGCCGGTAATTCTGTTCATTCTCATCTTCAAGCTGGGCGATGCGGCGATGGGGTTCATGATCAAGCCCTTCTGGGTAGATGCCGGTTTCTCCGCCAGCCAGATCGGGCTGGTTTCAGTCAATCTGGGGCTGATCCTCTCCATCGCCGGCGGTGTTGCAGGAGGCTGGATTACTGATCGCATCGGTATCTTCCATGGTTTATGGATCCTGGGCCTGTTTCAGGCACTCTCTAACCTGGGTTACGCCTGGGCGGCCTGGGTGCTACCCATGGGAGAGGTCAACAGCGGCGGGGAGTTCGCCCTGACCCATCAGGCCATCATGTATACTGCCAGCGGTCTGGAGTCATTTACCGGCGGGCTGGGAACAGCCGCGTTTCTCGCCTTTCTGATGGCCATTGTCAACAAGCGTGCCTCTGCCACCGAGTACGCCTTGCTCTCATCCATCTTTGCCTTGAGTCGTTCACTGGCTGGGTGGGCAGGTGGTTTTGGCGCCGAAAACATGGGATATGCGCCCTATTTCTTCCTGACGTTTTTCCTGTCGTTTCCAGCCTATTTTCTTCTTCCCTGGGTTGCGAAAATGCTGGCCTATGCAGAGTCCAAGAAGGATTGGCATCAAAAATAGTGAAACTCGGCTTCTACACATCTCAACCCCACTCCTGCAGTTACCTGTCAAATCGGCAGAGCAGCACCCTGTTTGCCGACCCGCAGGCAGTTCTTGACAACGAAATATACAGCCAACTGATTGAACAGGGCTTTCGCCGCAGCGGAGAATATCTGTACCGTCCCGACTGTGCAGCCTGTGACGCCTGTATTCCGTTGCGCATCCCGGTCGCGGAGTTTGTTCCCAACCGCAGCCAGCGCCGCACCTGGCGGCTCAATAAAGAGATTACAGT
The DNA here is from genome assembly GCA_026982395.1 of Chromatiales bacterium. Taxonomy (GTDB): domain Bacteria; phylum Pseudomonadota; class Gammaproteobacteria; order Thiohalospirales; family Thiohalospiraceae; genus DRMK01. Next base: position 2,234 of record JALSHD010000097.1, read on the forward strand.
GACAGCACTTCCCGCCTGCTACAGTGATGAACAGTTCCAGCTTTATCAGCGCTACCTGCATAACCGCCACCTTGGTGGCGAGATGGACAGTCCAACGCCGGAAAGTTATCTCGCTTTTCTCACCAGCAGCTGGTCTGATACCCTCTTTTACGAATTCCGTCTGGAGCAGAAACTGGTCGCCGTAGCGGTAGCCGATCAACTCCACTCGGGGCTCTCGGCTGTCTATACTTTTTTTGATCCGGAATATGCCGCACGCAGCCCGGGAAATTACGCTATTCTTTGGTTGATTCAGGAAACCCGCCGCCGAAGTCTGTCCTGGCTTTACCTCGGTTACTGGATTGAGGAGTGCAAAAAAATGGCTTATAAAAACCAATACCAGCCATTTGAAATTTATCGAAAGGAGCGCTGGAAAATGACAAGGAAAAGAAAATGAGACGCATAGACGGAAAAACAATACAGAAGCTGCAGGAAGAAGCTGCCTGTTCACCTCGCAAACGCACCAATCTC
>JALSHD010000098.1 GCA_026982395.1 Chromatiales bacterium
AAACTGTCGGCATCACGACGCCGATAAAAAGCAGCAAAAACGGGTTATCCGACAGGCGCTGCCAGAAGGGGATTTGTTCCGGGTTGTCTTCGTTGTTTGATTCATCCACCATGGTATTTCTCCTGCGCTAGTTTCGCGTGTTACGGGAATGAGATTACAGATTTTCCCTTAACAATACGCCTCTCCTGACCCGCGGCCTTGATGTAGGTCAAATGACACAGTCATTAAAAAAAACGGGCCGTTTTATGGGAAAAAGCATGGTAATTGGCGGTGTTTTTCATGATAGTATCCAAGCTGGATATCGTGTTGGATTATGAGCAAATCAAGCGTAAAAAACGGAACCTTCACATGAATGAAGTAAAACACAAGCAGACAATCGCAATATGGCTCCTGCTGTGCTGTGTGGTTATATTTGCGATGATGATTCTTGGTGCTGTTACCCGCCTGACTGGATCGGGTCTCTCAATGGTTCAATGGGAGCCGATAATGGGAGTCATTCCTCCACTCAATCATGCAGAATGGGAAGAGGCCTTCCGGCTTTATCAGCAGTTTCCCGAGTACAAACTGAAAAACCTCCATATGTCACTGAGCGAGTTTCAAACCATTTTCTGGTTCGAGTACTCGCACCGGTTGCTGGGGCGTTTTATTGGAATTATGTTTCTGATTCCGTTTCTCTATTTTCTTGTCAAGGGTTGGCTCAACCGGCCTCTTACACTGAAACTCGCGGGCATGTTTCTTCTTGGTGGCCTGCAGGGGCTAATGGGGTGGTACATGGTCAAGAGCGGATTGGTCGACGATCCCCGCGTAAGTCAGTACCGGCTAACCGCCCATTTGGCGCTGGCGGTTATTATCTATGGATATATATTCTGGGTGGCAATTGATCTGATATTCCCGAAATCCGGATACTCCCTGGCCAGGCCTGCCAATAAACCTTTATGGTTTTCGCTGTTCATTACCGGATTTGTTTTTTTTACGTTACTCTCTGGTGCTTTTGTCGCAGGTACAAGGGCTGGATTTGTGTTCAATACTTTCCCGCTGATGGCCGGGCGTTTTTATCCTGAAGCGATGTATGTAATAGAGCCGTGGTGGAAAAACTGGTTCGAAAATATTGCCACAGTACAGTTTAATCACCGGTTAATGGCAACACTGCTGTTTTTTCTTGTTCCGTGGTTTTGGTGGAAGGCGAGAAAATCCGTATTGCCTTCCTCTATTCGTACGGCGCTCAGTTTATTACTTGTGACGTTGGCCGCACAGATTATCCTGGGGATCTCTACACTCTTGTTGATTGTTCCTGTTTCCCTTGCAGCTGCGCATCAGGCGGGTGGCTTGGTATTGTTCACTGTTTCGCTGTATCTGAGCAACCGTTTGATTAAGCTTTAGCTATTACCATTCGGAGTGAAACGGTGCATGGTTGAGAAACCCGGATTACTACTCCGCCCTTTCCGGGCGGAGTAGTGCTGTGTTTTCAGGCGGCAGATACAAAAGGATCTGAGTAGATGTCGCTCAGGGAGGCTCCGGCAAGGAAGGTTTTTTCCTTGGTTGAAATAACCATCTCCTCATGACCACATAAATAGACGCGCCATCCGGAGAGATCGCTCCAGTCCGCCAGTGCTTTCTGGTTTTCTCGGACGGAGAAAATTCCTTTTGGTACGGAGTCCTGCCCGACGCAGGGGTAGTAGTGGAAATTCTCTACCCTGTCCGCCATGGCCCGCATTTCATCTACCATATAAAGCCCTTCGATAACGCTGCTGCCATGATAGAGATGAATTTCACCGTTGTGGTTCTGGCGAAGTGCATCGCGCAAAATACCAAACAGCGGAGCCAGCCCGGTACCGGTTCCAATCATCAATAATGGCTGTTCCGGTTTTCCGGAGACATAAAAACAATCTCCGGCAGCACTGCTGATGATAACCCGGTCGCCTGTTTCCAGTCGGGTATTGGCCCAGCCGCTGACCTTTCCGTTTGGAACGTGGCGAATATGCAGTTCAAGGAAAGACTCTTCCGCCTGGCTTGCTATGGAGTAGGCGCGCCCGACGCCCTCCGGGTTATAAAGGTTCAAAAACTGCCCCGGGAAATAGTCGTAGTTGTCGGGACGTTGCAACCGCAGGCGCAGCACTTCATGGTTGAGCATGTCCAACGCCAGAACTTCGGTCTCCAGTTTGTCCCGGGAGACAGCATCCGGTCGTGCCACCTTCATATCCTGTTCGGGTACGCAGATACAGGGAAGGAAGTAATTTTTTTCCCTTGCAGAATCGTCCAGGCCGGTTTGGGATTGCTCTGTGGGCGTTCCGGCAACAACCTTCATTTTGCAGCTTTGGCAGCCGCCCGATTTGCAGCCATACTCAACAGCAACACCTTGGCGAATTAAACAGTCCAGAACCGATTCGCCCGGCTCCAGTAAATAACTCTGATTTTCAAAGTGGATTTTTGTCACAATTTACTTCTCGATAAATAGACAGGTTAACGGCACAGAACATCGTCGCGGGTTGTTTCACAGATAGCGACCACTTCAGAAATAAGATCGTCCGGGATTCCCAGTTCGGTCAGCGTGCTGCCCAGGTTCTCCACTACAGCATCAAAGTGGCTGTCATCAAGCCCCTGTTCTACCAGATGGGCATGCCCCTTGCGCATGTCCTCGCCGCTATAGTTATTTGGGCCACCAAAAGCCATGGTCAGGAAGGCCTTTTGTTTGGCTGCCTGCCGATCCATATCGACCCCCTGAAAAAAGCGATTGATCCGATCGTCGGCAAGTACCTTGCGATAAAACAGCTCTACTGCCGCATTAACAGCATCCTGACCCCCCAAGCGCTCGAAAAGAGAGTTTGACATAGTTGCTCCTTGTTTCTGTAGTGTTAAAAGATGTAATTCCCGGTTTTGCTTGACTATGTTTTTTACAACGTAAGAGGAGTGATAATGCCGCCTGGTTGCAAACTTGTACATATTTTTTCTGTTCTGGCACAAAACAGGGGGAAATACAGATGGTCCCGGATTGGACCATTTTGTGTATTTTACAGGAGGTTCGGTAGACAGGAAACCTGTGTTTCCAGAACCCTTTGGTATAGAGAAGAGTTTACCACTTGCTGCCAAACAACAGTTTTGCCTTTCCCGGCGTGTCGATAAACGGATTTCTCTTTCCCTGCAATTTCTGGATGATGTCGTTTCTCCGCCGCTCTTCGGCCGAAGGCGGATCCTGCCGATGCCAACGCAGCAGCAGTTTCTTCTGCCGATCGAACAGCTTGAGGTTGTACTGTTTACTCATGTAAAACATGGCTCGGGCGATATCTCCCCTTACTGCAGGGCGGGGTTCCACCAGTCTTTTTTTCCGGTTTACTTCGAAATCACATTTTCCCTTGCCGGGTTCGCCAGGCAGTTCGGCGAAGGCGAAGGCGCTGCGTTGCTGGTTGACCTTGCTGAGTGCAGGGAAAATATTGTGCATATCGGCTTCGATGGTATTGAAGCGGGGGCTGTTTTTACGGCATTGTTTCCGCTTTCCGCACTTCAGGCTGTTTGTAACCCAGGCCATCGGGAACACATGCTCCGCGTTTATATTGCGGCCGCGCCGTTTTCCGAACGGCTGGCCACAATAGAGGGTTTCACCGCCGCTGGAGTAGAGCACCCCCCAGAATTTGGGAAGCGTCTCAAAATATTCGCTGTCCGGCTTTTTCCATGCGGAGACACTGCTACTGAAGAGCAGCAGGGCCGTCAGCAAGGTGGTATATGAAATATATTTCATGAAGTTGAAATTCAAGTGTCAGCCTTTGGTGTTTTCGTAAAAAATGTAGCTGGTTGAGTAGTCGCTGAACTCGAAGTAAACCTTTTTCTCACCGGGATCCTTTCGGTAGTTCTGGTTTTCATCCAGTACACCATACCCGAAGCGGTAGGGGCGCGCAGCGTCCCCGGTGCTGGTGCTGATCGCAGTGGTTATCTTGTCGATCTGGATGAAGCGTTTGACCAGCTTGTCACCGGCATAGATATCCAGCACGCCATCGGTACCGGTATAGTTCTGTACTGCGCGACCAATTTGATTCTGCATCTCCTGGGTGCAGCCTGAAACTGCCAGCAAGCCGGCCAGGGTGAAGGTGGCAACAAGTGTTTTTTTCATGGTGTGTTCCTCTCGATTAATGGTTACTCTCTATCTAACATCTCCAGTGCAAGCCGTGCAACGTTTTCCGAACCTCCCGGCTTGCCCAGTCTTTGGCGTATGTTGGCCAGTTTTTTCCTGGTACCCTGTGCATGGTCTGCATCTTCCAGAAAACGGGCTGTTGCTGCCGCTATTTTACCCGCTCTGGCCGCGTGTTGAATGAATTCCGGGGCGATCGGTTCACCGGCGACGATGTTTACCAGTCCGACGTGGGGGATGCTGATCATCCGCCGGGCGATGGCATAGGTAAGGGGGGAGATCTTGTAGACGATGACCATCGGGATATTCATCAACGCCACCTCCAGCGTGGCGGTACCGGAAGCGGTGATGATTGCATCACAACACTGCATCACGTCGTAGCCGTGCTGTTCGATTACCACGATCTGCAGGGAGCCGTTCTGTCGTGAAATGTAGCGGTTTTCGCCCTGTTCCGGAACCGGTTCGAGCCAGGCGGCCAGATCCTGTGGATTCAGGCTGGAGGCGAGCGGCAACAGGAGTTGCAGATCGGGGAAACGCTGCCTGAGCAGCGCAGCGCTCTCCAGTAAAACCGGCATCAACCGTTTCAGCTCACCACGGCGGCTGCCGGGGAGCAGTCCGACGGTTTTCCGGGATGGGTCCAGCCCGAACAGGCGTTGCGCTTCACTGCGCTCCATGCCGGGCTTGACACTGTCTACCAGCGGGTGACCCACGAAGCGGACCGGCACCCCGTGTTTTTCGTAGAAGGGGAGCTCGAAGGGGAGCAGCACCGCCATCATGTCCACCCGCTGGGCGATGGTTCTTACCCGGTGTTCGCGCCAGGCCCACACCTGGGGACTGATGTAGTGGAGCACCTTTATTCCCAGCTCTCTTGCGGTTTTCGCCAGACGCAGATTGAAGCCGGGGTAGTCGACCGTGATCAGAAGATCGGGCCGCTCGCTGCGCAGCAGCTCCTGCATCTGCCACAGCACGCCGCGCAGGCGGCGGTAGTGCAGCAGCACCTCCACCAGCCCCATCACCGCCAGCTCGGAGATATCGACGCGGGTATCGACGCCGGCGGCGCGCATTCTGCTGCCGCCGATACCGAAAAATTCGATATCGGGATTCAGCCGGGAGAGGGCGGCAACCAGGTTCCCGCCATGCAGATCACCGGAAGCCTCCCCAGCGACGATCATTACTCTGCGGGTGGCAGGCTCACCCCGGGGCATGGGTCTTGATTACATCCACGATGGTGTGGATCTGTTCGCTCTCCAGCTCGGGGTAGATCGGCAGTGACAGGCAGCGCTCGGCGACCGACTCGCTGACCGGCAGCGGCACATCGCGGTACTGTTGTGCAAACACCTCCTGCCGGTGCAGCGGAATCGGGTAGTAGATGGCGCAGCTGATTTGGGCGTCACCCAACGCCTGCATGATGGTATCCCGGTTGTCGGTGAGCAGGGTGTACTGGTGATAGACATGGGTTCCCCTGCCATCCTCGCGGGGTGGCGTGATGCCGGGCACTCCGGAGAGCTGCCGGGTGTAGATGTGCGCCGCGGCGCGGCGTCCTTCGTTGTAGGCGGTGATCCGTTTCAGCTTGGCGCGCAGGATGACCGCCTGCATCTCGTCCAGACGGCTGTTGTAGCCGATGACACTGTGGTGATAGCGCTGCTTTGAACCGTGGTTACGCAGCACCCTCAGCTTCCCGGCCATCTCATCGGACTGGGTGGTAATCATGCCTCCGTCACCGAAGCAGCCCAGGTTCTTGCTTGGGAAAAAGCTGAAACAGCCCGCGTCGCCGAAGGTGCCGGTCCGCCTGCCGCCGATCTCCGCGCCGAACGACTGGGCGCAATCTTCGATCACCTTGAGCCGATGTTTCTGCGCGATGGCCAGCAGCGGCTCCATATTCACCGGCTGGCCGAACAGGTGCACCGGGAGGATGGCGCGGGTGTTGGCGGTGATGGCCGGCTCAATCTGCTCGATATCGATATTGAAGGTATGCGGATCGATATCGACAAATACCGGTTTTGCGCCCAGATAACAGATCGCTTCAGCGGTGGCGATAAAGGTAAAGGGGGAAGTGATCACCTCGTCCCCGGCCTTGATTCCGGCTGCGGCCAGCGCCAGGTGCAGGGCGTCAGTACCGGAAGCGCAGCTTATGGCGTGCTTCGCCCCGAGATACTCCGCTGCCTCCTGCTCGAAGGCCTGCACATTGGGGCCAAGAATAAAATGGGCCTCCTCCAGTACTTGCTGCAAACCTTGCTCAACTTCCACCTTGATTTGCCGGTATTGGGCTTTCAGATCAACCATCGGGATCATGAAACAGGTTCCTCTTTTATCAATTTGTCCGAGATTGCCAGTGCGGTTTCCAGCGCACGCAGACCATCTTCACCGCTGACCACCGGCGGCCTGCCGTTACGAACGGCGTCGAGAAATGAACTGATCTCGCTCATCAGGGCATCACCGTTGTCGAACGTCTGCTGTTTCGATTCGATGACCGGAATGCCAGGGTGCTGCTCACCTTCCCCTTTGCGATAGATCTCCAGCTGCTTGTTCTGAAAGTCGATGGTGATGTAACTGTCGTGCTGGAACAGGCGCATCTTGCGCTCTGTTTTTACACTGGCGCGGCTGGCGGTAACATTGGCAACACAGCCGTTTTCAAACTGGATGCGCACGTTGGCGATATCGATATCACTTGAAAGTACTGAAACGCCGTTTGCATCGATCTGCCGCACCGGCGAACGCACCATATCCAGAATGATATCAATGTCATGGATCATCAGATCCAGCACCACATTTACATCGGCGCCGCGCGGGTTGAACGGCGCCAGCCGGTGTGACTCGATGAACTGTGGCTCGGTAATGACATCTTCCAGGGCAAGAATAGCCGGATTGAAGCGTTCCAGATGGCCAATCTGAAAGATGCATCCCCGTTCTGCGGCGATGGCTACCAGCTCGCGCCCCTCCGTTACGGTGACAGTGATGGGCTTCTCCAGCAGCACATGGACATCGTTCTGCAGAAACCACCTGGCTACGGAGTGGTGCTGTTGCGTAGGCACCACGATACTGACCGCATCCACCCGGCCGGCCAGTTGCCGGTAGTCGGTTATCCCTTCGGTGCCCAGCTCGGATGCAACCTGGTGGGCGGTATCGCCACTGGCATCGCACACGGCGATCAGTTCGGAGTCGGGAAGAGCGGCGTATTTCTGAGCGTGGAAGCGGCCAAGATATCCGGTGCCGATAACGGCGGTTCTGAGTTTGTGCATGCAGTTTGTGGATTTTTGATATTAAATACCGTTATCTTACTATGGAATGGGACAAGACAGGGCAACAATTCAGTACGAAAATGCTTGGTAGACTCCAAGTGCTATCGACTCTGTAACGTGCTGGCCCCGTGGTGAATCGCTATCAGGAACGGATGAATTGATGATTGGACAGCTCCGGATCTTTTTGCTCATTGTTGTTGTGGGCCTGCTGGGAGCTTGTAGTTCAGCACCGCAGCGAACAACGGTAATGCTGCCGACTGGCAGTTCCGTCGGGGCGCATTCTACCGTAGTCGATGTTGCGCGCTCCCTGATTGGCATACCGTATCGCTTCGGCGGTGCCTCGCTCCGCGGTATGGATTGCAGCGGCCTGGTTCACTATGCCTACCGACAAATAGGGGTCAATGTCCCGCGTACCGTCGCGACCCAGCGACGGAATGCCTTCCCCGTCTCCCTGAGCGAGCTTCAGGCAGGCGATCTGCTCTTTTTCCGGTTGGGCGGGCGGCGTGTTTCGCATGTTGGAATCTATATCGGCGAAGAACAGTTTGTCCATGCGCCCCGTACCGGCAAGCGGGTTTCCATCACCCGGCTGAGCAATAAATACTGGAAAAAACGTCTCGCCGGAGCAGGGCGGTTTTATTGAAGCCTGCTTTGGTATATCCTTCATCTCATGAATCTTCAGGGTGATGAAGATACCCCTTTTCTTCTTGTAGCCGGTGTCGATGAGGTGGGGCGCGGACCGTTGGCAGGTCCCGTTATTGCTGGCGCGGTCATACTTGCACCTGGGCGCCCCATTGAGGGTCTGGCTGATTCCAAAAAACTTACCGAAAAACGCCGCGGGGTTTTGTCTAAAATAATCAGGGAGCAGGCGCTGGCCTGGGCGCTGGGGCGTGCGGAGGTAGAGGAGATTGATCGTGTCAATATACTTCAGGCCAGTCTGCTTGCGATGCAGCGGGCGGTAGCTGCGTTGACTCCCTCCCCGCAACATGTGCAGGTGGATGGCAACCATTGTCCCACCCTGCGCTGTTCTGTGGAGGCCATTGTCAAGGGAGATGGAAAGATTGCTGCTATCAGCGCCGCTTCCATTCTGGCAAAAGTAGCGCGCGATAATGAGATGATTTCACTGGATGCAGAGTATCCCGGCTACGGATTGGCCAGGCACAAGGGTTATCCCACCCGCGATCATCTACTGGCTCTGGAGCGGTTGGGTGTGTCCACCATCCATCGCCGCTCTTTCAAACCGGTAAGAGAGCTTGTAAAACCGTGAGTAAGGAATCAGCCGGGTTGTATTGCGAAACGGCGCACTGTCTAAATGAGCTGTAATTTCGTCCACCTCCATCTGCATACTGAATACTCTCTGGTTGATGGGCTGGTGCGTATCAAGCCGCTGGTAAAACGGGTGGCGGAGGCGGGCATGCCTGCGGTGGCGGTGACCGACCAGTCCAACCTGTTTGGTATGGTCAAGTTTTACCGGGCCGCCATGGCTGCCGGGGTGAAGCCGATTATCGGCGTGGATCTATGGGTTCACAACGAGGCCGAGCCGAATCAGCCCGCCCGTCTGGTAGTGCTGTGCCGCAACAATGAGGGGTATAAAAACCTGACCCGACTGGTATCGCGCAGCTATATGGAGGGGCAGCAGCGCGGCATTCCTGTTTTGCAAAAGGAGTGGCTGGAGGAGGGGGCGAGCAGCGGCCTGATTGCCCTCTCCGGGGGCCGCAATGGTGATGTGGGGAGGGCGCTGCTGGCGGGGAACCGGGAGCTGGCGGCCCGGCAACTGTCGTTCTGGCAGGCGCTGTTTCCCGACAGCTACTACCTGGAGTTGCAGCGTACCGGACGGGAAGGGGAGGAGGATTACCTTCATGCGGCGGTAGAGCTGGCTATCAGCCACGATACACCGGTCGTGGCAACCAACGACGTGGTGTTTATCGAGCGGGATGACTTCGAGGCTCATGAGGCCCGCGTCTGTATCCATGAGGGGCGGACCCTGAATGATCCGCGCCGTCCGCACCACTACTCGGAGCAGCAGTATCTGCGCAGCCCCGAGGAGATGATGGAGCTGTTCGCCGATATTCCCGAAGCGCTTGAAAACAGCGTCGAGATTGCCAAGCGGTGCAGTGTCGATATCACACTGGGTAAAAACTTTCTGCCGGAGTCACCCATCCCGCCTGGCAAGACCATGGAGGAGTATTTTGCCGAGCAGTCCCGGGCCGGACTGGAGCAGCGGCTGGCGATGCTGTTTGATGTCAACGCCCCGGAGTTCGCGGAACAGCGCAAACCATATGATGAACGGCTGGCCATTGAGCTGGATGTCATTACCCAGATGGGTTTCCCCGGCTACTTTCTCATCGTCGCCGATTTTATCAAATGGTCCAAACAGAACGGCATTCCGGTAGGGCCTGGCCGCGGTTCCGGGGCCGGCTCGCTGGTGGCCTATGCGCTGACCATTACCGATCTCGATCCACTCAAATATGACCTGCTGTTCGAGCGCTTTCTCAACCCGGAACGGGTCTCCATGCCGGATTTCGACGTGGATTTCTGCATGGAAGGGCGCGACCGGGTGATCGAATATGTGGCAGAAACCTACGGCCGCGACAAGGTTTCCCAGATCATCACCTACGGCACCATGGCAGCGAAGGCGGTGGTGAGGGATGTGGGGCGAGTGTTCGGCCACCCCTACGGGTTTGTGGACCGTATCGCCAAGCTCATCCCCTTCGAAATCGGCATCACCCTGGACAAGGCGCTGGCCCAGGAAGATGCGCTGCGTGAACTGTATGAGCAGGATGAGGAGGTGGCGGCAGTCATCGATCTGGGGCGCAAACTGGAGGGGATCACCCGCAATGCCGGAAAACATGCGGGTGGGGTAGTAATCGCTCCCAGCCAGCTTACCGACTTCACGCCGCTTTATTGTGAGCAGGGCGCCCAGAGTCTGGTCACCCAGTTTGACAAGGATGATGTGGAAGCGGTCGGCCTGGTCAAGTTCGATTTTCTCGGCCTGCGCACCCTCACCATCATCGACTGGGCACTGCAGACCGTCAACCGGCAACGGCAGGCGGATGGTGAACCACCCATCGACATCAGCACCATCCCGCTGGATGACGAAGCCAGTTTCACCCTGCTGAAAAATTGTGCCACCACTGCCGTGTTCCAGCTTGAATCACGCGGTATGAAAGACCTCATCAAGCGACTGCAGCCGGACAGCTTTGAAGACATTATCGCCCTGGTGGCGCTGTTCCGTCCCGGCCCGCTGCAGTCGGGAATGGTGGATGATTTCATCAACCGCAAACATGGGCGTGCCAGGGTGGAGTATCCCCATCCCGACCTGGAGCCGATTCTAGAACCCACCTACGGCATTATTCTCTACCAGGAGCAGGTGATGCAGATTGCCCAGGTGCTGGCCGGCTACTCACTGGGTGCGGCCGACCTGCTACGCCGTGCCATGGGCAAAAAGAAACCCGAGGAGATGGCCAAGCAGCGCGAGATCTTTACCAGCGGCGCGCTGAAGCGCGGGGTAGAGGAGAAAACCGCCACCTACATCTTCGATCTGATGGAGAAGTTTGCCGGTTACGGCTTCAACAAATCCCACTCCGCTGCCTATGCGCTGGTCTCCTACCAGACCGCCTGGCTCAAGGCGCACTATCCGGCCGCATTCATGGCGGCAGTCATCTCATCGGACATGGACAACACCGACAAGGTGGTTACCTTCATCGATGAGTGCCATGACCTGAAACTGGAGGTGCTGCCTCCCGATGTCAACCGCTGTCAGTACCAGTTCACCAACACCGATGACAAAACGGTTCTCTACGGTCTGGGGGCTATTAAAGGGGTTGGAGAAGCGGTTATCCAGGCGATAGTCGAAGCGCGGGAACGGGGTGGTGAATTCCGGGATCTGTTCGATTTTTGCCAGCGTATCGATTCAAAAAAAGCCAATCGCCGCGTACTGGAAGCACTGATCCGCGCCGGCGCCATGGACCAGCTGGGACCCAACCGCGCCACGTTGATGAATGCCTTGCCCGATGCCATCAGGATTGCTGAACAGTGTCTGCGTGATGCAGCGGTGGGACAGAATGATATGTTTGGTATAGGCAGCGACAGCATTGTATCCGGAACCGGGCAGTACCGGCCACAAAAGGAGTGGGATGAAGAGCAGCGGCTGCGGGGAGAAAAGGAGACTCTTGGACTCTATCTTACCGGCCATCCTATCGAACGTTATCTGCCGGAGTTAAAGCAGTTTACCAGCTCCCGTATTGTGGATATCAAGCCCACCCGCAACCAGATCATCACTGTTGCGGGTCTGATTGTGGCGATGAACACCCGCAACAGCAAACGAGGCGGAAAGCTGGCATTTATCACCCTCGATGATCGCAGTGCACGGATTGAACTGGTGGTGTTTCCGGAAGATTATGAACGCCATCGGGATCTGCTGGTAAAAGATCGGTTGCTGGTAGTGGAGGGGGATGTCAGCGTTGATGACTACTCCGGCGGCTACCGGATCAGCGCCCGCGAGATCTATGATATAGAACAGGCCCGCACCCGCTACGCCAGGCGTCTGGTAGTCTCGATAGAACAGAAGAAGGCCGGTAACGGATTTGTCCACTCCCTTGCACAAACACTTGAACCCTACCGGGAGGGAGGCTGCCCGGTAGCGATTGACTACCGGCGTCCCGGCGCCTCTGCCGCGGTGCTGCTGGGTGATTCATGGAAGGTACGGCCGGCTGATGTTCTGTTGCAAAAACTGGCGGAACTGGCGGGCGAAGAGCATGTGCGGCTGGAGTACTAGAGTCATGTCAAGGCACAGCTTGCAGCGAATGGCCCCAGAGCCCTTTGCATACGACAATACAGGCTTGACATGACACTGCTGCCCCCCAAGAGCTGGCTCTACTTTCTGCTATTTCAACTCTTGCTCATTGCCTTGGTTGGTGCCGTTCTCTTTATCCACAAAGAGCATGTCGTGGTGATAAAAAAACCGCCCACATCACTGGCTCAGTGGTACAAACCGGAAAATGAACGGCAAGTGTGGCTGCATAACATGTTTAAACTGCGGCGTGAAATGCAGGCAGTGCGGCTTTATTCAGATAATGCTGATTCAAGACTGCTAAACAAATGGGTAACACGATTGAGTGAACACTATTTGAAAATAGGGGAGATGGTCCCGGAGTGGAGCGGAAAACTGGACCGGAAGGCTATTTTCCTCCTGAAAAAAAGCAGTGAAAACAACCGCTATCAAGATGTATCTCAGGCACTTAATGATTTGAGAGAAAGTTGTAACTCATGCCATGCAGATTATCGGGCTGTAACCGCTGCGATCTATCGCGCTCCCGATTTTTCCTCGCTTGAGATCGGGCCGTCACGTTCGTATGACACCCATATGGAAGAGCTTGCCAAACAGGTAAACCGGATCAAGATTGCATCCGAGGATGGCAGGAAAGATATCGCCCTGTCCTCGCTGGAAGAGCTGAACAAAGGCATCAACACGTTGGGTGGCACCTGCTCTGACTGTCACCATAAAGAGAAACGGATCTATCCTGACGACGACATCACCAAAACAGTAGCGAGCCTGGAGCAAAGTCTGCAAAGCGGGACACTCAAACAGCAGGGACAAGCGCTTGGAACACTGGCAGTGCTGGCTTGCGCGCGTTGCCACGGGACACATCGGATTGCCTATGATATCCGACAACTATTGTCAGACGAGCAGCGCTGGCTTGAGCTGGCAAGACACTGAGACTACTGTAATTCCCCGCCCGCCAACATGGTTAAAAACTGGTTTCGTGCAGTGGCGGACAGCTCCCGGTAAGCGACAAAACGGGAGTGGCGATGCTGGGAGTGAAGCGGCATTTCGATACCCCATAGCGGCTTGAGACTGGTTGGCAGCATGGAATATCTGACATCGATCAGTACGTCGTGACGGGAAGGGTCTTTAGCGACAAAATCATCGGAAAAATGGACAAACCGGGAGATATCGTGCTCAACGGCCGAGCCTGTTTCCAGCTCAGGCAGATCCCGTTCCGCATCAAATTTTGCTACCTGCCCACCCGGATAGATGCGCGGCCTGGTAAAGGGTGAGGTCCGTATCGCATCAACGAAGAAGTGTCCCTCGCTCTCATAAACAGAGCGCCACAGTACCAGGTTTGCCACGGTGGGTTTCACCACATGTCTGGTGATTACATGACCACGCTGCTGGGCCAGTTGGTGTGCTGCGTGCTCGGCCTGATGATGCTGAAAAATCCCCACGGCAAGATAGCTGCCTGCCAGCAGCAGTCCCACCCGGGCGGCTTTCGGTTGAGCCCCTTTAATCCCGTATATGAGCGCAAAGATGAGTATGAAGGAGAATAGTGGATCAAAAATGGAGATAATGCTCCAGGCAATGCGCTCATCGCTCAACGGCCAGAGCCAGTGAGTACCATAGCTGGTGCAACTGTCCAGAAATCCACTCGTGCCGTAGCCTAACAGTGCATAGAGATAGAGCCGTCCGGGAGCGATTTTTTTTCTTAAAAATGGCCACAGGACAATAGCCGCAATCGCTGCTCCGAACGGAATAAAAAACAGTGAATGGGTAAAATGGCGGTGAAACTCAATGGTCAGGAGAGGGTCATCGGGAGACTTGATCAGGGCATCCGCATCGGCCAGCAAACCGGAAGCGAAACCGATCAGGACGGCAAGCCTAGCCTCTTGTCGCCGTGCACCGGCCAGTGCCATCGTGCCCCCCAGCAAACCTTGAGTAACAATATCCATAGTGGATTGACGGGTGACTCGTGTTAGAAGCTGTACCTTATACTAGCTTGCCGGGGATGTACATTCAATAACGCAATGTCAGCGTAGCAGCACTTCTCTTCTGGCTCCAGTCGAATAATCTTTGTATATGAATTCAACTTGTAAGTGCAACTCTAAGCCTCGTCCAATGACACATGAGCCTGAAGTGTGCGCGTGATTCCACCGTGAAGTGAGCCTGAAAGGGGACGGGAGTTTTGGGATCATCGGAGGATGATCGTGATGCTCAAGACCCAAGAACTCCAGTCACTGGAGCAGATCCGCGCCTGTAGTGGTCATCGAGATGACGCGCAAAGTGTACACCGGGGAGCGTGAGCGGGAAGAGAAGTCATACTACATCACCTCCCTGAGCACGGACACCGCCTCTTAGGCCGGGAAAATCCGCCGCCACTGGCATATCGAGTCCGACAGGCTCCTAGTCATTTTTTTAGTTTATCAAGGGCTGAGGTTTTCTTTTTTTATTCAAGAGATTATGCAACCAGGGAGCTGTATTCCCCGGTTTTCCTGGGTTTATTCTTATCTGTTTGTCTGAGCATGCCGGACGGTTGAAAAGAGTCGCAGTATATTGAAAGAAAACTAGTGAAATGCAACCTGCCCGTAAGGCGGATGAGAAGGGTATTCAAAACTTTGCGTCAGCCTGAGGGCGATGCACCGCCAGCGGTATGCCGTCAGGGGCTGATCTCCAGCACAACCTCTTCCAGCGCATCGTTACGCAGACGATAGCCGCGCATCTCCAGTACCCCTTTGGTATCCAGGGAGATAATCAGATAGAGTGCATCAGGGTATTCGGCCTGTTGCAGATCGGTGGTGGAGGGGATTGCCGGGCTGTGGGGGTGGGAGTGATAGATGGCGAACAGCTGTTCGCCCTGTTCGCGGATCTGGCGCATGGCGTCAATCAAGCCTTCCGGCTCCATCCGGAACAGCCGGCCCGGTTCGGGGGCGATGTTTTCTACCGGATAGACCTTCGCCGGCTGGCCATTGCGGCTGGAGATAAGGCCGCATACTTCGATCTCGGGTGAGTGCTGCGCCTGGGTCAGCAACTGGTTGACCAGGGGGCGTGGGAGTAGGGTTGTCTGATCAGACAGGGCTGTTTTTGTATTCACGGTTTTACTCCTTGCAGACGGGGCATTGCGGGTCCTTGCGCAGTTTTACGGTGCGGAACTCCATATTCATCAGGTCGACCAGCAGCAGGCGGCCGTTCAGGGTTGAGCCTATATTGAGCAGTGTCTTGATGGCTTCGGCCGCCTGCAGACTGCCGATTACACCCACCAGTGGCGCCAGTACGCCGTTTTCGCTGCAGCTCTCCTGCATCTCTTCACCGTCGCGGTAGAGGCAGCGGTAGCAGGGGCTGTCCGAATCGTTGTTCGGAAACAGAGTCACCTGTCCCTCCATGCGAATAGCTGCGCCTGATACCAGTGGTGTACCGGCCTTGACACAGGCCTCATTGAGGGCATAGCGGGTGGTGAAGTTGTCGGAGGCGTCGATAACCAGATCGGCCAGCTGGATCTGCTCCTGCAGCGCTGTTCTCTCCAGGCGTTGTTCAAAGACTGTGAGGTTGATGTCAGGGTTTAGTTCACGCAGTGTATCAGCGGCCGATTCGGCTTTTGCACGGCCGATGTCTGCGCTGCCGTGCAGGAGCTGGCGTTGCAGGTTGGTCAGTTCAACGGTGTCAAAGTCGGATATCACCAGATGGCCGATTCCCGCAGCGGTGAGATACATGGCGACGGGGGAGCCCAGTCCACCCAGTCCGATGAGCAGCACGCGGGAGTTCAGCAGCTTCAGCTGACCCTCGGCATCGATCTGGGGCAGCAGGATGTGGCGGCTGTAGCGCAGGAGCTGTTCGTCATTCATGGGTGGAATTATACCGTCTGTCCCGCAGTGATACGATCCTGTTTGGCCAGATCGGGATAGCATCGGACCGAGCTATAGCCCGATTGCTGGAAAAAATCGGTAACTGCCGATCCTTGTTCACAACCATGTTCGACAAGTAACCAGCCGTTGGTTTTGAGATAGTTGCGTCCCTTGCCGATCAAGAGGCGGATGGCTTCCAGTCCGTCACTGCCCGCAGTCAACGCCGTGGGTGGTTCAAAGCGGAGGTCACCCTGTTGCAGATGGGGATCGCCGCTGGCGACATAGGGAGGGTTGGAGAGGATGATGTCGAATTGCTCACCAGCCAGCGGCTGGTACCAGTCGCCGGTTCTGAAGCTGATATTGGTTATGCCAAGTCTGCCGGCATTGCGTTGGGCGGTGGCCAGGGCGGATGGGCAGCGGTCGGTGGCTACAATCCGGCATTGGGGCCGCTCTGTGGCGATGCTGAGGGCAATGGCGCCGGTTCCGGTACCCAGGTCGGCGATCCGCAGGGTGGCGCCGGGAGGGATGCGGCTGAGAGCCTGTTCCACCAACAGCTCGGTCTCCGGCCGGGGGATCAGCGTCGCTGGATTGACCTCCAGTGTCAATGACCAGAATTCGCACTGGCCGGTGAGATAGGCGACAGGGGCGCCATTTTGGCGCTGTTCGACAAGCTGCCGGAACTGTTCTACCTCAGCAGGGGCTGGGCGATGTTCCGGCCAGGTGTACAGCCATGCGCGGGATCTGTTCAGCGTATGGGCCAGCAGTACCTCGCTGTCCAGACGGGCGGTGTCATGAACGGGGGTGAGTTGTGACCGGGCGGCAAGCAGGAGCTCCTCGATGGTGGCCGGACTCACTGCTCTTCAGCCAGTGCCGCCAGTTGATCGGCCTGGTATTCGTTTATGAGTGGTTCAATAATCTGTTCCAGCGCCCCTTCCATAATCTCATCCAGCTTGTACAGGGTCAGATTGATGCGATGGTCGGTAACCCGCCCCTGCGGGAAATTGTAGGTGCGGATACGTTCGGAACGGTCACCACTGCCTACCTGCAGGCGGCGCGTTTCGGCGCGCTCGGTCTGTTGTTTCTCCTGCTCTGCAGAGAGTAGTTTGGCCTGCAGCAGCGCCATGGCCCTGGCGCGATTCTTGTGTTGCGAGCGTTCATCCTGGCACTCCACTACGATACCGGTTGGCAGGTGGGTGAGGCGGATGGCGGAGTCGGTTTTGTTGACATGCTGGCCACCTGCGCCGGATGCGCGGTAGGTGTCCACCTTCAGATCGGCCGGGTTGATGGCTATGGCTTCAATCTCGTCCGCTTCAGGCATGATGGCGACGGTGCAGGCGGAGGTGTGGATCCGGCCCTGGGACTCTGTTTCCGGTACACGCTGTACCCGGTGGGCGCCGGATTCGAATTTGAGGCGCGAGTAGGCGCCCCGGCCGACGATACGGGCGATAATCTCTTTGTAGCCGCCGTGCTCTCCCGGACTGGTGCTGATGATTTCAACATCCCATCCTCGCAGTTCGGCATAGCGTGAGTACATCCGAAACAGGTCACCGGCAAACAGGGCCGCTTCATCGCCGCCGGTTCCGGCCCGGATCTCCAGATAGATGTTCTTTTCATCATTGGGATCGGTAGGCAGCAGCAGGCGT
>JALSHD010000099.1 GCA_026982395.1 Chromatiales bacterium
ATATGCCGCAGAAGTCATCGACATCACAGAAAATTTCGACCAGGTTATCCATGCCAGTTTACCTTTATGATCAGAGGATTATTTGTCAAAAGATCTGATCGGCAAACTGGCGTTAAGTTCATGTCTTATCCCGAGTTCAGGTTAAATTGCTTGGCACCCTCAAGACTGGGCAACATTATCATTCTTCTAACTTGGAAAGACAGACAATGATCCACTTCACAGAATAGTTGCAACACTTGCATAACCAGGCAAATGCAGCCGACCTCGTTCCTCGGCGGCTGATTTGCGACGATACGCAATGGGCTGGAAATGGTATGAGATTGAAAGCTATCAGGCTTCAGTAGGTAGAGCAAACTACTACACTGGCGTGCAACTGGCCGCAAAGGGGTTTTACGCCTATATACGGTTCCATGAAAAAGGACCGTTACCTGAGTCGTCTGCCCCTACGACGTATGAACAGCGTTTCTATGGTTATCTGAACTATCAGCAGATGCAGATGATGGTGGACCTGTTGCGCAACGAAAAGCCTTTGTATTTTGGATGGTACGAAGAAAACCCGAATCTTTTCCACCTTATGACAGGAAAAGAGCCTGTCGGTGAAGGTGATGGAGTACTTGCGGAAGGAGCATAATCGTTACCGGGGAGTGAACAGCAACTGCAAACAGAGACTCGTTTCACCGCACGGCCTGTCAGATTGCCCCTGTATCTGTTTACCCCCCCCTTAAGTGCTGGTGGTGGGTTGAGTCCGTAGAAGGACTCCTAACCCTCCTCGTCCTTTGCCGTATCCTTTCCGAATAGACCGTAAACGGGGCAATGGCCAATAATACCCGACATAACGCCCAACCATCCCACAGCAACAAGCCAGAACTCCTGAGATGGAGTAATGGAGCCTGAAAATGAAAGACCTACCAGCGCAATCCCCACTATCAGGCGTATATTACGTTCGGATTTACCAACATTTTTTGGAAAGCTTTTTCTCAATAAATCTGCTGTCTTTCCCAATATGCTCATTTTTTTCTCTGGTTTTCTGTATCAACGAAAACAGGCTATAACTACTCAACGAGTGGTTACAGCAGGTTTTTCAGTTTGCTAGTCCAGTGAAAACTATAACACCGGAGCACTCCCGGCGCATTTCATATCAGTTACGACCGGTTAGATTGGGGTACCCACAAAAAACCAGCCAGCACTTTTTTTTGTATAAAAAACCTACCCCAGGACAACAAACACACCAACTATCAATATCTTATTAAAATTACCGCCTCTACCACCTTGTGGGTATTTTTAGCTTGCCTGCCGCTTTTCCGGCCATTGTATTCAAAGGCTGTTCATGGTTCTTTACGCACTACAACGGCCATTAAAGACCGGAGTTCTTCGGTTTTTTTTGAATACAAGGTGAAAGAAGAGGAAACAAACCATGTCAGATCTAACTAAATGGGATCCTGAAGACACCGAGTTTTGGGAGAAAGAGGGCAAGAAAATCGCATATCGCAATCTGTGGATATCAATTCCCAGCTTGCTTTGCGGATTTGCTGTGTGGCTGTACTGGGGAATCATAACGGTACAGATGATTAATCTGGGTTTCCCCTTTGAAAAATCCGAGCTGTTCACTCTGGCCGCCATTGCTGGACTGACCGGGGCAACACTGCGTATCCCCAGCAGCTTTTTTATTCGCATTGCCGGAGGGCGAAACACCATTGTATTCACCACCGCGCTGCTGATAATTCCGGCTCTCGGTACAGGTCTGGCATTGCAGAGTCAAGATACCCCCCTGTGGGTCTTCCAGGTTCTTGCCTTTCTGTCCGGAATCGGTGGCGGCAATTTTGCCGCATCCATGTCCAATATCAGTTTCTTCTTTCCCAAGCGTATGCAGGGCTTGTCCCTGGGGCTTAATGCCGGTCTGGGCAACGCCGGTGTAACCACCATGCAGATCCTGATTCCGCTGGTCATGACGGTAGGTATTTTCGGTGGCGCCCCGATGATTCTTGAGAACACCTCCGGCACGCTCATCGGAAAAATCCCGGCAGGCTCGGAAACCTGGATTCAGAATGCCGGTTTCATCTGGCTGGTAATACTCATCCCTTTGGTCATCATCGGTTTTTTCGGGATGAACAACATCCGTACCGAGCAGGTTTCACCCCATATCGGATCATTTGTGAACAGCGCCGGCAAGATCACCGGCATGTTACTGGTGGGATTCCTTACTGCGGCTGTCGGGCTTTATTTCATCCTCCCAGCTCCTGTCGGAGTGGGGGCTCCTGACTGGGCTAAATGGCCAATCATAGCCGCGGTAATTGCTGCTACGGTTTTCCTGCTGAAGATGATTCCGGGTGATGTCAAACCCATTCTCAAACGCAGCTACTCCATCTTCAGCCACAAGCATACCTGGATCATGAGCATCATTTATACCATGACCTTTGGCAGCTTCATTGGCTACTCGGCCGGATTCGCCCTGGCCATCAAGGTGGTGTTCGGTTTTCAGCACATCATGGTGGATGGAATAATGACCCATGACACAGTCAATCCGAACGGCCCCTCTGCACTAATGTATGCCTGGATGGGGCCCTTCATCGGAGCCCTTATCCGACCACTGGGTGGCTGGTTATCAGATAAGGTGGGAGGCGCAAAGGTCACCCAGTATGTTGCCATCATCATGATTGCGTGTGCCTTGGGCGTTGCATACTTCCTGAAGGCCGCCTATCAGTCAGCAACACCGGAAGAGTATTTCGTTCCCTTCTTCATTCTGTTCCTGGTTCTGTTCGCTGCCACCGGTATCGGCAACGGTTCCACCTTCCGCACTATCGCCATGGTCTTTAACAAGGAGCAGGCGGGGCCAGTGCTGGGGTGGACATCGGCCGTTGCCGCATATGGAGCTTTCATCATTCCCAAGGTATTTGGCGAACAAATCAAGGCGGCAACCCCGGAGCATGCGCTGTATGGTTTCGCCATCTTCTACTTTATCTGTCTGCTGTTGAATTGGTGGTACTACCTTGGGCCAAAAAGAGAGTATGACAACCCTTGATGTTGGCAGGGTTGAAACGACCGGGCAAAATCGCTTCGCTTCACGCAGGGGTTTTGTCCAATTCCAAATTTGAATAGTTGATACGAAAACAGTTCGGCTAATCAGGAGAATCAACAAAATGAGTCACTTTCTCGACCGATTGAGATACTTCAAAAAAGTCCAGGAAACCTTTTCCGATGGACATGGCATTACCACTGATGATGATCGCGAATGGGAAGATGCCTATCGTAACCGCTGGCGTTTTGACAAGGTGGTTCGCTCTACCCATGGTGTGAACTGCACCGGCGGCTGTTCCTGGAAAATCTTCGTCAAGAATGGTCTGGTTGCCTATGAGATGCAGCAGACCGATTATCCTCGCACACGGGAGGACCTGCCTAACCACGAGCCCCGCGGTTGCCAGCGAGGAGCCAGTTTTTCCTGGTATCTATACAGCCCTCATCGTATCAAGTATCCGCTTATGCGTGGTCGCCTGATGGATCTGTATCGTGCAGAACGTGCAGCAGGTAAAGATCCTGTAGAGGCCTGGGAGGCCATTCAGGCCGATCCGGAAAAACGCAAACGTTACACCGCTGTTCGCGGCCTGGGCGGATTTGTACGCAGCGACTGGGATGAGGTGACGGAAGTCATCGCCGCGGCAAATATTTATACGATAAAGAAATGGGGGCCGGATCGCATTTATGGCTTCTCCCCTATCCCGGCGATGTCCATGATCAGCTATGCGGCCGGTTCACGTTATCTCTCGTTGATTGGTGGTGCATGCGGTTCGTTCTACGACTGGTACTGCGATCTGCCCGCCGCTTCCCCGCAAGTATGGGGTGAACAGACCGATGTACCGGAATCGGCTGACTGGTACAACTCCAAGTACCTGATTATCTGCGGTGCCAACCTGCCGATGACCCGTACTCCGGATGCCCATTTTGCGATTGAGTCCCGCTATAACGGTACCAAAGTTGTGTCCATGGCCCCTGACTATGCGGAGTATGTGAAGTTTGCGGATCTGTGGATGCCCGTCCGTCAGGGAACCGATTCCGCTGCATTCATGAGCATGGCTCATGTTGCACTGAGGGAGTTCCATATCGACAAACAGGATCCCTACTTTACCGAATATGCGCGGACCTATACCGATCTGCCCATGCAGGTGATGTTGCGCAAGGATGGCGATCGCTATGTTTCAGATCGCTTCCTGCGCGCTTCCGATTTCGATAACAGTCTGGGTGAAAAGAATAACCCGGAGTGGAAGACCATTGTTTGTGATTCAAAAACCGGGAATTTTGTCTGTCCCAATGGCTCTGTCGGTTTCCGCTGGGGTGAAGAAGGAAAGTGGAATCTGTTACCAAAGAACTCGGCTGATCAAGCCGATATCGAAGCCGAACTCTCCTGCATCGACAACCGGGATGATGTGGTGCCGGTAGCGTTCCCTCACTTCACTCCCGGGGAAGATGACACATTGTTGCGCAATATTCCTGTACGCAAGCTGAGTATCAATGGGGAAGATGTTTTTGTTACCTCTGTATTTGATATGTTGATCGCGCAGTATGGCATTGACCGGGGACTCGGCGACAATCTCGCCACCAGCTATGACGATGAGTCTGTTCCCTACACTCCCGCCTGGGGAGCAAAGGTTACCGGCGTCAAAGCGGCCGACCTTGAACGTACAGGCCGGGAGTTTGCTGAAAATGCATCCAAAACCCGGGGCAAGTCCATGGTCATCATGGGTGCGGCCATTAACCACTGGTATCACAACGACATGGGTTACCGCAGCATCATGAACATGCTGCACATCTGCGGTTGCGTTGGTCAGTCAGGAGGTGGCTGGGCGCACTATGTCGGTCAGGAGAAACTGCGTCCCCAGGCTGGTTGGGCTCCGATCGCTTTTGGCCTTGACTGGCATCGTCCACCACGCCATATGAACAGTACGACCTACTGGTATTTCCATACCGACCAGTGGCGCTATGAAAAAGTTGATGCTGACGGGGTTCTGGCTGCCACTGCCAAAGCAAAGTACAAGGGCTATCAGCTGTGTGACTACAATGTGGTTTCGCAACGCCTGGGCTGGTTACCTTCGGCTCCCCATTTCAACAAAAATCCGATGGAGATTGTTGCAGATGCTGAAAAAGCCGGTGCCACTGATGAAGCAGGTGTAGCCAGCTATATGATTGATCAGCTGAAGAGTGGCAACCTGGCCTTTGCCGCTGAAGATATCGACGCCCCGGAAAATCATCCGCGCAACCTGTTCGTGTGGCGTGCCAATCTGCTGGGTTGTTCCGCGAAAGGACATGAGTACTTCCTCAAACATCTGGTTGGCGCCCAGAACGGTGTCATGCAGGAGGGGATTGAAGGAAAGAACTCCAAAGAGATCAAGTGGCGAGAAAAGTCACCTGTCGGAAAACTGGATCTGATGGTGGATATCAACTTCCGCCTGAACTCAACCGGCGCCTATTCGGATATCATCCTGCCCACAGCAACCTGGTATGAAAAGGCTGATCTCAATACCACAGACATGCACCCATTTATTCATCCGCTGGGCAAGGCTGTGGATCCGGCCTGGGAGTCCAAATCCGACTGGCAGATTTTCCGCAGCATCGCGAAGCGTTTCTCCGAGCTGGCGGAAACCCATCTGGGAACACGCAAGGACGTGGTTGCTCTGCCAATGCAGCATGACAGCCCCATGGCTCTTGCCCAACCGTTTGGTCAGGTCAAGGACTGGAAAAAAGGTGAGTGCGAGCCTGTTCCGGGCAAGACGCTGCCACTACTCAAGGTTGTTGAGCGGGACTACCCCAATACCTACAAAAAATACTCTTCCCTTGGTCCGTTGATGAACAAGCTTGGCAACAATATCAAAGGTCTCGACTGGAATACCGATCTTGAGATTGAACAGCTTGCTGAATTGAACGGGGTAATCAAGGAAGAAGGTGTTTCCAAAGGAAGACCCTCCCTTGAAGAGGATATTGCTGTATGTGACGCCGTGTTGCGGATGGCTCCCGAAACCTGTGGCGAGGTGGCCCATAAATCCTGGAGCGCCCTCTCTAAAAAAACGGGCATCGATCACAGCCATCTCTACGAAGGGCGGCATGAGGAGAAAATCACCTATGCCGATATCATCGCCCAGCCCCGCAAAATCATTACTGCACCGACCTGGTCAGGTATTGAGTCGGAAAAGGTCAGCTACAACGCCGGATATACCAACATCCATGAGCATATCCCGTTCCGCACGCTGACTGGCCGGGCCCATTTCTACCTCGATCATGAGTGGATGCTGGACTTTGGCGAGGGTCTCTGCTGCTTCCGGCCGCCGCATGATCTGAAGGCACACACCAATCTGCCCAAAGAGCTTGCAAGCAAGTTGCAAGGCAAGAAGACTCTGACCCTCAACTGGATTACCCCGCACTCGAAATGGGGAATCCATTCCACCTATCAGGATAACCTGCGGATGTTGACGCTGTTCCGCGGCGGCCCCTACTTCTGGGTGGCCGAGGAAGATGCCAAGTCTATCGGCCTGAAAGACAATGACTGGGTGGAAGCGGTCAACTCCAATGGTGCAACGGTAGCTCGCGTTGTTGTGAGTCAGCGTGTCCCGCGCGGTATGGCGCTTATGTATCACGCCCAGGAGAAGAACGTCAATGTTCCTGGCTCCAACACAACAGGGAAACGTGGCGGTATTCTGAATAGCGTAACCAAGGTCATTATCAAACCTACCAACATGATCGGAGGGTATGCGCAACTCTCATACGCCTTCAACTATTACGGCACGGTGGGATGTCAGCGTGATGAGCACGTTATCGTTCACAAAATCGAGGATAAAGATATCGATTGGCTGGAACGTCCGTTGACGCCAGAGCGCGAAGTACAACTCAATCCGGTCGGAATCAAGAACTGAGGAGAACAACAGCATGAAGATTCGCGCACAAATTGCGATGGTATTGAATCTGGACAAGTGCATCGGTTGCCACACCTGTTCAGTGACCTGTAAAAACCTGTGGACCAACCGCAAGGGGGTTGAGTATGCCTGGTTCAACAATGTCGAGAGCAAACCGGGGATCGGATTTCCCAAAGAGTGGGAGAACCAGGATAAATGGAGAGGCGGATGGGAGAAAAAAGGCGGCAAACTTGAACTGAAATCCGGTGGCCGCCTGAGCAAACTGCTCAATATCTTCAACAATCCGGATATGCCGGAGATTGATGACTACTACGAGCCGTTTGATTACGACTACCAGAAGCTGCAGAACAAGCCTCTGTCCGAGGCTGCTCCTACAGCCCGTCCGGTATCCCAGATTACCGGCGAACATATGGAGAAAATCCATTGGGGTCCGAACTGGGAGGATGACCTGGCGGGTGAGTTTGAACAGCGCGCCAAGGACAAGAACTTCGACGGGATTCAGAAGCAGATGTATTCGGAGTTTGAAAAAACCTTCCATATGTATCTGCCACGCTTGTGCAACCACTGCCTGAACCCGGCCTGTGTTGCCTCCTGCCCTTCAGGCGCTATCTACAAGCGCGAGGAAGACGGAATAGTGCTGATTGACCAGGATCGCTGCCGTGGATGGCGGATGTGCGTTAGCGCCTGTCCCTACAAAAAGATCTACTTCAACTGGGAGTCCGGTAAATCAGAGAAATGCATCCTCTGCTATCCACGTGTTGAATCCGGTATGCCGATGGCTTGCGCGGAATCCTGCGTGGGACGGATCCGTTATGTGGGCGTGATGCTCTACGATGCGGATCGCATCCTCGGTGCAGCGGAAACCGGCAGGGAGAAAGATCTCTACAACTCGCAAATGGAGGTCTTCCTTGATCCCAACGATCCGGAGGTTATTCACCAGGCTCGTGAAGCAGGTATCCCGGATGCATGGATTACCTCTGCACAAAATTCGCCGGTGTGGAAAATGGCGATGGAGTGGAAGATCGCTTTTCCAATTCATCCGGAGTTCCGCACCTTGCCGATGATGTGGTATGTCCCTCCCCTCTCCCCGGTGCAGAGCCAGCTTGACCAAGGCAATCTGCCTACCGAGGCAGACGGGGTTATTCCCAAGGCGGAAGCGCTGCGCTTTCCCGCCCGCTATCTCGCCAACCTGCTGACAGCGGGGGAAGAGGCGCCGATCATCAGTGCACTGAACCGCATGATGGCGATGCGCAGCAACCAGCGATCCAAGGCAATCGAAGGCAAACCAAACAAGGCAGTACTTGAAACGGTGGGCCTCACCGAAGAGCAATCGGATGAGATGTACCGCTATCTCGGTATTGCCAACTATGAAGACCGTTTTGTTATACCAACGGCCCATGAAGAGATGAAACAGGAAGATCCTTACGCATTTCAGGGCCAGAACGGTTTTTCGGTCGGCAACACCAGTTCTCACGGCGCCAATAAGGGCTTCTCCCTGTTTCCGACCAGACGCACTAGTTCGGTAACCCCGATGCAGTATATGCCAAGGCCGAAAAGAACCTCGGCTCCTGCGGCGATATCGACAACGGCTACCACCGCAGTTGCAGGGAATACCGCACTTGCCGAACCGGCAACGGTTGAGATCGAGAAAACTGCCCCAGTTGCAGAGGTTGTTTCAGAGCTGACGACCAGCGAGGCTGACGATCTTAAAAAGATTGAGGGAATAGGTCCGAAAATTTCCGAGATACTGAACAGCAACGGCATTTCCACCTTTGCCGAACTGGCCGCAATGTCACCCGATGCAATCAAGGATATTCTTGTTGAAGCAGGTCCCCAGTATAACCGCGCCGATCCCAGCACCTGGCCCGATCAGGCAGCGCTCGCTGCCAAGGGGGATTGGGAAACCCTGCAAAAATGGCAGGATGAGCTGGATGGTGGCAGGCCAAAGGGCTGAACAGGCATCAGCATACATCCCTGATTCAAGTTGAGAGAAACCAATTACGGAGACACAATCCATGCAACTGTACCGACTGATTGCACGTCTGCTTGATTACCCTGACGCAGAACTTCTGGAACACCTGCCGATGTTTGAAGAACTGCTGGACAGTGATTCAGACATCTCAGGACAGGAGAGAAAAACCATCAAGGATATTATCGCCTGGATGCGAATGCACAACATCACCGGTCTGCAGGAGACCTATGTACAGACTTTTGATATGACCCCGGAGCATGACCTTCACCTGACTCATCATCTGTTTGGAGATGACCGGGGACGCGGACCCGCTCTGGTTGATCTTGGTGAGCACTACAAGGCAGCCGGACTGGAAGTTGGGGAAGGAGAGTTACCCGACTACCTGCCACTCATACTGGAGTACGTATCCACTCTGGATGATATGCAGGCACGGGTTTTCCTTGGGGATGCCCTGAAAGTGCTGACCGTTCTGGCAGAAAACCTGGAGAAGGCCGGCAGTCCCTACAGCCGACTGATTCGAATCATCGAAAGCCGGGGCCACTTGGCCCAGGCAGCTTGAGGAGAAAGGTAATGAATGACTTTTTATTTGGTGTCTATCCCTATATTGCAGGTACCATCTTTTTAGTAGGAAGCTGGATCCGGTTCGACCGCGAACAATATACATGGAAAGCCGATTCCAGCCAGTTTCTGAATAACAAGAAGATGCGCCTGGCCAGCAATCTGTTCCATATCGGAATCATCGCCATATTTTTTGGTCACCTTGTTGGCATGCTTACCCCGCACAGCGTATTCCTGGCAGTAGGAATATCAGATCTCGCTCATCAGAAGATAGCTATCGTTGCCGGCATCCTGTTTGGCGGTATGTGCCTGGTGGGTGGAACCATGCTGATAATGCGCCGTTTGAAAGAGCCAAGAATCATGGCAACGAGCCGCAAGAGGGATCTGCTGGTCATAGGCTGGATATTGGCAACCCTCATCGTGGGCCTGCTTAGCACGCTGGTCTCCATGAGTCATGTGTCCCATGGCGACGTATCAACAATGATTGCATTAACCAGCTATGTTCAGAGTATCGCCACACTACAGGCAGACCCGAGCCTGCTGGCGGATGTGAGCCCGATTTTCAAACTTCACATGCTGCTGGGTATGACGGTATTCCTGATATTCCCCTTCACACGCCTTGTCCATATCTGGAGTGTCCCCCTGACCTACCTTGGAAGGGCCTACCAGATTGTACGCACCAAGTATGTTACAGCACGTTGATGCAACCCGGGCTATAGTGTAATCATCAAATAAATCCACTATAGCACTTCACTCTATCACTGGAGAAAGGCCCCTGTTCTTGCTTGAACAGGGGCCATTTTTTTGGCTAACGCATGAGCTGTACCAATAGGCATTCTCAATCACCGCTCATGG
This sequence comes from Chromatiales bacterium, assembly GCA_026982395.1. Classification (GTDB taxonomy): domain Bacteria; phylum Pseudomonadota; class Gammaproteobacteria; order Thiohalospirales; family Thiohalospiraceae; genus DRMK01. The sequence continues at coordinate 10,282 of JALSHD010000099.1, forward strand.
CTGGATTCCGGCCCTTTTTCTTGCCGGCGGCATTGCGGCTCGTTGCATTTAAGGCACCTCTAAAATTGTGGTTTTTTCGCAAGAGCAAGGAAACTCCACGCGCACAACCGCGCTGGATGACGATTCGAGCACAGAGCCCACACTTCTATCGCGGAAAAAAACATTTTTAGAGGTACCCCTAACATCATCAGTTTCCCCGAAAATCACCATCGCTATCAGCCATGGTGATAAACCAGGCCGACTCACTTGATATCGCTTCTGGCGCCAGCCCGGATTTTTCATTTATACCTGCCATGATGCGTGTAAAGAAAGGGCGCTTGCAAAAACCAAGCGAATACAGACGCTTGCCTGCCTTGGGGAATAAAGCTCTGCAGTAGATAGCCGCCGCATCACTACAACGTAATGTTTCTATGCAAACCGCCATGAGTGGAGTAATCAGAGAGGGGGGGCATAGAAAATCCACAATATTGACAACTGTTACACCATTACGCTTTGAGTTCCTGAGCACGAGATAGCCGCAGACATCATCATTTTTGTATAGATAAAAACGCTGATAGTGTCGAGCCTCTGCTATGGCATCAAACCGCCATTGCAGACTTTTGGAATCCCGTTTTGCTATAACCGGATAGAACTTGCTTGCGACTGCCCATACTTGATCTGCTCGTTGGTCAAATTGTTCCGTCCGCTCCAGTTTGACACCCGAAAACCAGGCCAGCAGACTACAGCCTTTGTCGAGCACAAGAAGAAATGCATTGCCAAGCATTGCGGCCACCCGACTCCCAGGGTTGTCCGGAGAGCAGTTAAACAGCGGCAACATCCGTCTGGTATCAAGTGGCCGTATAAATACCCGCATTTTGCCCAGTTCAAGCCAGCCAGCCCGCCGATACAACTTGCAGGCATCCTCCGATATACCAATCCCGACACTAATATCACTATCCTGCTGATGCGCAGCACCCAAAAGGTTGCCGATACCACGCATGCGAAATTTAGGTCGCACCAGAAGATCAATTGCCCAGGACGCCGAATATAACTTGCCTTGTACCGATAGTAAAAAAGGGATACCTACCTGCTGACCATGAACAATACCGTCCTTGCGATAGATCCAGAACTGCGGTCCATCACTCCCTTTATGCGGATTTTTTTCATGCATCCACTGATAATACTGCTTGTCGAACAAGGGTAACGCCGGATCCTGCACTTCTCGCTGAAATGCAACCAGGGCAGTTTGAGCCTCTGGTGTCAACCGGGTAACGTGGCGTTTAATTCTGTCCAGGTATTTCATTTGTCATATCCTGGAGTACCGAACAATCGGTACACACCTGTCTGCACTACGGAAAATCTGATACACCTGCTCCGGTTTGATACTGGAGCTGCATTGCAGTCTTCTGAAAAACCGGCTCTTTTGCTGGCCAAATTGAAAATGGACCGCAAATTTATGGGCACCTCTAAAAATAGCAATTTTTTCGCAAGAACAAGAAAGGTCCGCGCGCACGACTGTATGGACGCAGAAGGTACGAGTCCATGGATGGACGAGGTAGAACGAAGCAGGAAGCCGGAGTCGAGAGCAACGCATGGAGCAATTGCCGGGAATCACAGTGTAATAAGGAACACATAAGAATTCGAGCATGGAGTTGACACCACTATCACGGAAAAAGTGCATTTTTATAGGTGCCCTTATGCTTTAACTATGAGGCATCAGGACCAATATCCATCTCCCCCAATACATTAAATCCTTGTTCGGCATCCCAAACCCCCTCATTAGCAAAACGGACGGAAAACGCAGGTTTATCCCGTAGATGCCCAGACTCATCGGGCAGCCAGAGAGCAACTCTGTATCTCCCCTGTGGAATTTCTGCAGGCAGTTGTATTGTTCCACCAAGCGATATCTCCTTCCCCGGGCTCCACCAACGGGGATCTGCCTCTTCAAGCAGAATATTCAGACGCTCGACGCCATTATCAAGCACTACATAAACCGGTCTGGGATTGTACATATTCGCCCAACCACTGTTGCGCAACGTCAGCTGCAAGTTTATGGTGCCACCCTGTTTCGCTTCACCCGAAACACGAGCGCCAAGCAGCTCGAACCGGTAACCCAATTTCCGTTGCATTACTTCATAATCACTCGTTTCCCGCCAATAGTTGATCATATCGGGGTGGTAATAGACATTGATATAGGTCCAGCGCAGATATTCCATCTCCTGCAAAGCCTCATCCTGGCGATTCAGTTCGCAAGACTCGCCCCCGACAGGGGTATAAAGTGCCTCCCGACGAATGTAGCCTTTCATTTCATCGATATCAGCTTGCGAGGCATCGCTGTTCGGCAGATAACCTTCATCTTCGGTTGCTGCGGCCAGAAAGCAATCATTGTGATGTCCGATTCGGGCGGCATACTCCCCACTGAAGGCCGACTGTTTGTCTACCTCCCCCTCATAAAGCTCTTTTTTTCTGAATGGATAGCGGATCTGAACCATTCGTGATGCCGGTAATGCATCCAGCAACGCTTCAATGATCTCCCTGCTATCCGCCGGGTTATCTGTCAATCCATTTGTAGAGTGGTGCCATTCGCCCCATGAACCAATAAAACCCGCCGGAACAAAAGCAATTACATCTGAATACTCATTAAAAACCGGCTTTAACTGATTGATATGCTGAAGTATCGTACCCTTGTCCGCATCCGGGCAATTGAAGCAGCTGTTATATACAAAACGCAGGATCGCTTTAATCCCCGGACTGTTGCGGAGCGTGGCCAGACCTTCTCCGAGATTTTTCAACAACGATTCCGGCAGCCTTGATTGCCGATACTCATCAAGGCGAACAGTGGCCGCCACCAAAGTCCGTCCATTTCTGACATCACTTTCGTAGTCCCCGTTCTCGAACCGGTCATGGAGAATTATGGAACCGCCATAAAAACCACGCTCCGGGTTTGGGAATATTTCATTGCTTGGAGAAAAACCATAACGTTCTATAATAGCGCCGGATGTCAACGGCGCTTCATCATTATCATTACCCTTCGAAGTTTCCTGAGAGCTGGATGAATCGCTGTCACATGCAGCAAGCATGATCCCCATGACCAGCAAGGGGACAATAGCCCATCTTTTCCAGTCCGTACCGTGCATCTCTCACTCCTTGTTCGAACATCAGGGCACCCCTAATAATTTTCCGCGATAGCGGCGTCAGTGCTGTGCTCTAATGTTCATGTATTCCCGTATACTCTGCGATCCCCGGCAATTGATCCATGCATTGCTCTCGACTCGGGCTTCCTGCTTCGTTCTATCTCCTGCGTCCATGTAGCCGTACGTGCCGAACTTACTTTGCTCTCGTGAAGAAATCACTAAATCACTATTTACAGAGGTGCCCATCAATTGCAACGAAGTAACGATACAACAAATTGTGTTTGATTAAACCAGAATTCGTCACAAATTTTCCAAAAGTTAACAGCAAACTGCCGCACTGGTGCCTTTTGGGCAGAAACCCGGCAAGCTGCGTCGCGTCAGAACAGATGGGGACAGTTTGCACATTACGAACAGTTCATATAGCATAATCAGAACAAAATCGTGTCCCCTGATAATAAATCATCCCGCTAAGATATTTAATCGCATGCCCGTTTCCTGCCTGCATTTGTTATGATGAGCCATGTGCGGAATAATCGGAATACTGAATCTGCAGGATCTGCCCCCTCCTTCTCTCGAAGAGCTGAAGCCAATGATTACCCGGCTGGCCCACCGGGGTCCCGATGGTTACGGTTATTATACAGATGACCATACAGGACTGGCCCATGCGCGGCTCAGTATTATTGATCTGCAGGGGGGGAATCAACCCATACATAATGAAGACGGCTCCATTCAGGTTGTCTTCAACGGGGAAATTTTCAACTATATCGAACTCCGCAGAGCACTTGAGCAACTGGGTCACCAGTTCTACACGCAATCAGATACCGAAGTCATAGTGCATCTCTATGAGCAGTATGGCGACAGCTTTGTCAATCACCTCAACGGACAATTTGCCATCGCCTTGCGGGACAAAAAGCAGCAGCGCCTGATTCTTGCCCGTGATCGCACCGGAATCCGCCCCCTGTTTTACTCTGTAACCGGCGGCCGGTTGTTTTTTGCTTCAGAAGTGAAAGCTCTGTTCGCGCACCCCGTACTGAAACGACGCCTGAACATCAAGACTTTGGGAGAGATCTTCACCTACTGGGCTCCTCTACCATCTCACAGCATATTCGAAGGCGTTTCCACCCTCCCCCCCGGTCATATAATGACTGTGGAAAAAGGAAAACCCTGTATCAGTCAATACTGGGACTGGCAGTTTCTCACTGATATTCCCGACCAGCGCTCTGCAGACGATCTGGCCGCTGAACTCAAGGAGCTGTTGATCGACTCAGTCCGATTAAGATTGCGCTCTGATGTTCCGGTAGGAGCCTACCTCAGTGGGGGGCTGGACTCATCAGTCACCACATCATTAATCAAACACTACACCGATGTACCGCTGCGCACTTTTTCCGTCTCATTCGAAGATGATGAGTTTGATGAAAGCAGTTACCAGAAGCAACTGGTTGACTACCTTGGCACCAATCACAGTCACGTACTGTGCAGAAAATCCGATATCCACGCGCTGTTTCCCAAGGTGATCTGGCATACAGAGTCTCCGATTCTTCGCACTGCGCCAACGCCCTTGATGACACTCTCCGCAAAAGTCCGTTCGGAAGGATACAAGGTAGTATTGACCGGTGAAGGAGCTGATGAGGTTCTGGGCGGTTACGACATATTCAAGGAGGCAAAAATCAGGCGATTCTGGGCCCGTTTTCCTGACTCAAGGATACGGCCAATGATTCTGGACAGGCTTTACCCCTATCTTGAAAATTCTCCGATGGCCAGCCGCGCATACTCCCGGCACTTCTTCAGACAAGGCATGGAACAGCTTGACAAGCCCTATTTTGGACACATTCCCCGCTGGACGACAACGCGTCGCAGCTGGCAATTCTTCAGCGCTGACGTAAAGGCGGAACTTCAGGACCATCACTCTCATGCTACCCTGGAGAACATGCTGCCGGCCGGGATAAATAACTGGAAACCACTTAACAGGGATCAATACATCGAGGCACACACCCTGATGTCCGGTTATCTGCTCAGCTCACAAGGGGATCGTGTTGCGATGGCCAGCTCCATAGAGGGCCGCTTTCCATTCCTCGATCATCGGGTAATCGAGTTCGCCAACCAACTGCCGCTGCGCTACAAAATCATGGGACTCAACGAAAAATATCTTCTTAAAAAAGCGATGAAAGGAATCATTCCCGAGAGCATCCGCAGCCGCACCAAACAACCGTACCGGGCTCCCGACAGTCAGTCCTTTTTTAACAATGGAAAACCGGTGGAGTATGTAGAACATCTGTTAAGTGAACAGAGAATAGATCAGGCGGGTTATTTTGACAGCCAGGCCGTTACCCGGTTGATGAACAAATGCCGCAAGGGGCGGGCCATCGGATTCGCCGACAACATGGCTTTTGTGGGTATATTATCGACCATGCTGCTTGATGAGATGTATATCCGGTCATCATCAACCATGAACGATGGCATTCATGGTGACCAGGACGAACGATAGTTAATACTTCACATCGATTCTTTATTACAATATCATTATTGACCCGGCTACGGATATATGCCGCATTCGGGACTACAGGCCGGACAGAAGGTTCAAATGGCGTGTAGTATGATGGATATAGGGAACGGCCAAGGGTAAAGACCTTTTCCAACGCAGAAATGGCCCGTTTCAGGAGCAAGCTGAGTAGTTACCAGCGAATTATTATATCTCCGTCTCACCTGCACACAAAAAAGAGGGGGGTGAGCACTTTTTTAACCAAGCATGGGGAGAGACAACAATGGCAGAAGCCAAAACAGCCGTTAAAGAGTATATTTCTGAAAATTTCCTGATGGGCCAGAGCGATATCAACCTAGAGGATGAAACCTCTTTTCTGGAGCTGGGCCTGCTGGACTCCACCGGAGTTATTGAGCTGGTATCATTTCTTGAAGAGGAGTTCGGTATTCAGGTGGAAGATGATGAAATCACCCCGGAAAATCTTGATACGCTGAACAAGATTTCCAGCTATGTGGAAAGAAAAACAGCCTAGTTTCAAAACGGGAGTACTCATGTCGCCATCATCTCTAAACAGCCAGGTTCTTGAACTTGATTGCGAGCAGGAAGTTGAAAAAATCTGTGGTGCCCTTCAGGAATACAACAGAAAATTTCGTCGCCGCGGAGCAGTCATTGCAATGTCGGGTGGAATTGACAGCTCCGTATGTGCCGCGCTTTGCGCAAGAGCTTTTGGAACCAGCCGGGTGCAGGCCCTGTTACTCCCCGAGCTGGACTCATCTCAAAGCAGCTCCACTCTGGGAGGTATGTTGGCCAAGCACCTGGGACTGGAGTATATTGCGACAGATCTCTCGCCGACGCTGGACGCCGTCGGCTGCTACCAGTGGCGGGATGAAGCTATTCGCACCCTGTTTCCCGATTATCAACAAGACTGGAAAAGCAAAATTGTAATCTCAGGTGGAGCAAAAGGAGGTTTTCATTATTTCCGGCTGATCGTACAAACTCCGGACGGTGAACTACTCGAAAAACGCCTCCCTCACAAGGCCTACCTGCAGATTGTAGCCGCCACCAATTTCAAGCAACGAATCCGCAAGACAATTGAATATTTTCATGCGGATCGCCTCAACTACAGCGTTATTGGAACACCCAACAGAGTTGAGTATGACCAGGGATTTTTCGTAAAAAACGGTGACGGCTCGGCCGATATCAAACCAATTGCGCATCTCTACAAAACCCAGGTTTATGCATTAGCCCGGCACATGAATCTGCCGGAAGCGATCTGTACTACCACTCCGACAACAGATACCTACAGCCTGCCACAAGGGCAAGATGAATTTTACTATGCCCTGCCTTACCATAAAATGGATCTGGCTTTATGGGCCCACAATCATGATGTTTCACCAGCGGAATTGGCAGAAAGCCTTGATATTGAGGCGAAACAGGCAGAGCTGATCTATGCCGATATCGAGGCCAAGCGCAGTACTACCAGGTACCTGCATGCCAGACCGATCCTGGTAGAAACTGTACCCGAGATTCAAACAGACAATTAGCCGAAACTCGTGAACAGGACATGGATATGATGAGTCTCCACGAATCCGGCTTGTCTGTTTGGGGGGCTAAATCCTGTTCCAGCACCACCATTGAACAGCTATAAAGAGAGAGTAAGGCAACGCATCCACCGGCTGCAACCGGCTGATATTCACGACCTGAGAAAATTTCAGCGCAATCTGCTT